>JACMRM010000274.1 GCA_014376445.1 Bacteriovorax sp.
AAGCAGAAAGAAAGGGGATTCTGGTTGTCGCAGCTGCCGGTAACGAAGAATCAAATATCGATGATAAGAGAAAAGCTTATTTTCCTGCAAGCTACGGTCTGAAAAATATTATTTCAGTAACAGCTTACGATGAAGATTTAAAAATTCTTTCTTCATCAAACTACGGCCGTCAAAGTGTAGATATCTTCGCACCTGGATACCGTATTAAATCTTCACTTCAAAACGGTCGTGCTGGATACTTAACAGGAACATCGCAGGCAACTGCTTTCGTAACAGGTGTTGCTGCTCTTATTAAGTCCCAATACCCGAACATTCCAACTGAGAAGCTTAAAGAAATCATTAAAGCATCTGCTAGAAAAGAAATCTCAATGGAAGGAAAATGTGCAACTGGTGGACGTCTTGATGCTGCTGCTGCATTAGCTATGGCCGCTCAATACTCTGGTGAAGATATGCCGAATCGTCAACTTGCGACGAAGAAAGAAGAAGGTAAAATCATTTACCGAATTGCGAACTAATTATTTCATAATAATTCACGGCAATGGCCACAATTGTTGCCGTGATCAATACAACTTTTAGAATATACTCCACTCTCATTCCACCGATTCTATGATCCATCAGACTCTGGCCCCACGGCTTCGTAAGATAATTTTCTTTTTTTGATTCAGTTAAATAAAGCAGCAGCTCCTGAGTCAGAAGAGGTCCAGTTTCAAGCATTTTATTTTCGATTTTCTGCTGGATCACTAAAGGTCGTGTTCCATAGCGAAGAAGTTCATCAATTAACTCCATCACCTCAACATAAAAATAGCGACGGTTTGCGGCGATGATCGTATTTTCCATTCCGAACGCATTGATGAGGTCATCAAAACGTTTTACCAGCTGGCGAATATAGGATTTAGCAGCGGCGCTGGTTTTGTCTTCGAAGACTGGAAGGTATTTCATATATAGAGGAAAACTCGTGTAGTAACGCTCTTTAAAACCGTAAAGACTTTTACTGCTAAAGGGGTCACCCACCGGATGATATAATAGTGATCTTCCACACGCCTCACAGCTGGTATCCGTCAGAAAAACAGACAGGCAGCTCGGGCAGCGCTTGACCGGTTTGTACGCACTCGACGGAATCGCAGGGCGTGATTCAGGGGTGATCTCAGGTGAGAAGGTTTCAAAGAATTCATAATCCATTATAAAATTTTAAAGTGATAGTCTCTCATTGGCAAACAATCTGATTAAAACTAGTATTCTTATATTATGAATCTGACTCAAAAATACTTAAGTTTTATTGTCTGCCTATTCGCCGGAATGCTTTATGCTCTTGGATTTCCCGTTTTTAACGGTGAGTCGATTTTCATTGCACCTATCTTAGGTTTTGCACTTTTCAACTGGGCCCTTGATCGCGAGCAGACTCTCAAAAAGCAGCTGCTTCTAAGTTTTGTTTATTCACTTGGGTTTTATCTTTTAGGTTTCTACTGGATCCCGCATACATTGAAAGAATTTGGCGGGCTTTTTTTTCCCTTTAACCAAATGCTCGGTCTGCTTTTTTCCCTGGTAATTATTCCTCAGGTTTATTTCTATGTAATTTTAAAAAGAAAAATCTCTCATCCACTATTTCTGTCATTAGGTTACGTTCTACTTGAGCAGTATGTCCCACAACAGTTTCCTGCTCATTTAGGACACTCGTACCTCTCGCTTGCTCCGATAGTTAAACTGGTTTTTGCACCATGGGCCGGAGCTGCATTCTACTCATTTTTTACGGCATTTGTCTCACTTACTCTGCTTCAGCATTTTAAAACAAAACAAAAACCAAAAATATATTACGCTATTATTTTTGTTATCGTTCTCCTTCATCTTCCGATATATCCGGCTTCAAAAAAAGAAGTGTCTCATTTAAATGTCAGGATTGTTCAGCCAAATATCGGAAATTTTATCAAACTTGATTCTGAACGCGGGAGTATGAATTCTCTGAAGAACGTATACGATACTTATTATTTTTTAAGTACAGATAATGTGACTGCGCCGAAAGATATGATTATCTGGCCGGAGACTGCTTTTCCCGGACTCTTTTTCAGTCAGATCATGAAGGCCGATCATCACTACGCGGTTCCGCCTCTGATGATCGACATCATGGCAAAAACCGGAGCTGAATTATTTATCGGCGGCTACGACTCTACTCCCAAGAAAAATGGCAAAAATTATCAGAGTGACTACAATACAGCTTTGCACTTTTCTAACGATGGATATTTAAAAGAGGTTTATCATAAAATGCATCTCATTCCTTTTGGCGAAGGACTTCCATTCGGTCCGTTCAATAAATTTTTAAGCGGAATTATCACGAACATTTCTTATTTCGCTGAAGGCGATAATTATACAGGCTTCACGACAAAAAGCGGACAGCATTTTGTCTCTGTCATCTGTTACGAAGTTCTCTTCCCACATTTTGTTGCCGACATGTTGAACAATCAGAAAAATGAAGCCCAGTTTTTAATAAATCTTACTAACGATTCATGGTATGGCGAAACAGCTGAACCTCATCAGCATTTATTTCTGAGCAAATGGCGGGCGCTTGAATTTAATCTTCCATTGATCCGTTCAACTAATACGGGAATAACCACTGTGGTTTATCCTGATGGATCAGAAACCAAACGACTTGGTGTCGGTGAGAAAACTTATCTTGATTTGGATATTGAAATAGCTCTACGAACAAAAACACTTTTTCAAATGATTGGTATATTTGGAGTCATTGGACTATTTTTAATTCTTTGCCTGGTAGAATTAGCTTTTAAGAGAAAAGCCTTCTTTCAGCAGATCATGAAGTCTGATAAAGCCTAAAAACTTTTTTCCTTCAAGCACAGGAAGAATCTGAAACGATCTCGTTTTGGATTCCATCAACTCCAGCGCTTCGTAGGCCAACTGCTCAGGATGGATGCTTGTAGGTGCTCTATTCATGATGCTCTCAACTTTGGTCTGAAGCCCCTGATTCTCTCTGGTAAAAGTTCTTCTGATGTCTCCTTCAACTAAAATTCCTTTGAACTCGCCTTTTTCAACAACTGCACATCCGCCTACCGGAAACTTTGTCATTGCTAAAATGGCGTCCTGAAGAGTTTGAGATTCGTTAAGGATTGGGCAGTCACTTTCTTTAATGATCAGATCTTTTACTTTCATTCGCAGGGATTTACCTAAAATCCCACCAGGGTGGTTGAACGCAAATCCTTCTTTAGAAAGCCCGATATATTTTTCAAACAAGACGGCCATGGCGTCCCCCATCGCAATCGCGAGAGTTGAGCTTGTCGTTGGTGCCTGATTATTAATACACGCTTCTTTTTCTACTGAACAATCGAAAACAATGTCACAAAAATCTGAAACAGGTGAAGGCACCTGGCCTACTAAAGCAATTCTGTGCGTGCGAGGCAGTTGTAAAAATGGAAGAAGTTTTAAAATTTCTTCCGTCGTTCCGGACTTGCTTAAAAGAACGATGGCATCGTTCTTACCGACTCTCCCCAAATCTCCGTGAAGAGCTTCAGTCGGATGAAGAAAATAAGATGGCAAACCAAGAGATGTAAAAGTCGCTGCACACTTTTGCGCGATAATGCCGGACTTTCCTACTCCACAAAAAATGATTGCTGAGCTGCTTGAGCGAAGCTGTTCAAAAAGTTTTGTCAGTTTATCAGCATCTTTTTGGTGATTCTTCTCCAAAAGCTCAGCAGCTCTCAATAAAGAGTTTGCTTCAAGCTTCAGGACTTCTGCCATAGTTTTTGAGTGGGTCATAGTTTCCAGCTTTGATTCTTATTAATCTAAGTTACAATACATTAAGATGATAAAAACTTTTTCACGTAGTTTAAAGCAAAGTTTTCCAAAGTTCATGGCACAGTTCAGTGTAGTGAGTTTCCTCATTTTAGGAACTGCCGGCTGTTCTTCCTATGAAAATTTCAAAAACGTCACTGAAGATCTTGAAATTCCGAGCCAGGTTTATAAAGCAGATTACAATAAAGTCTGGATCGAGGTGATGAAAATTACCAATAAATATGCTCGTGAAGTCTATAACCAGGACGCAGGGATCATTAAAACCCGCTGGATCGACAACACTCTCGAGCTGAATTTTTCAGATTCATTCGGATCAAACGATTCTGTAAAGACTGCGCACTTTAAACTTATCATCAACGTCGTGAAAGGATACCGTGGAAATCGCGAAGTAAGCAAAGTGACAGTCTTTAAACGCCAGCAGGTTCAACAGGACTATCTCGATGGATGGAAAACTGTAAGAACAGATGGAATCCTGGAAAAATCAATTCTTTACCGCCTGGAGCGCTCTCTGGCCATCGAAGCTAAGCTTCAAGAGATCGAAGATAAGAAAACAAAAGAAGCTGAAAAGAATTTCTAATCAGCTTTCCCTTATTAAATCAAAATATTTATTGGATTGTTGTATCGAGTGCCATTCTCTGCCAGAAAATTCTTTTCTTGGCAGAATCAGTAGGTGAAGTAAGCCCTGTAATTTTCATTAAGCTTGCATCCATCTCGGGGAAAATATCATTGTAACGGTCTTTTTGAATCATTTTAATAAGCGGTGCTTTTGCTTTTTCAAACTTCAACTCACCCACTGTTAAGATTACGTTTTTGATGATGTTTGATCTTTTAGCCCTAAGTGCTTTTCCATTCATCGTCGGCTGATAATAGTTTTTCTTGTCATATAACATTGCCCACACTTGAGGAGCAGCGTCTGCGGTTTTTAAAGTTCTGATGTTATCAAGCGCCTGGGCACGAACTATAAAAGAATCATCTTTTAAAAGAGCAGCATACTGATGTGAGTAATTTTTTTGTTTTAAAGCAAGCATGGTTTTTAAACTCGCCATTCTCATAACCCAGTGAGGGTGTTTTAAAAATTTAGATAAAAATGGTGCTGACTTTTCGCCCATGATCTGACCTAAAAGAAATGTCGCCATCCAGCGGTTTTTATCAGGATACTTTCCGTTTTTCATGACTTCAACCAACGCTTCCACTGATTGCCCGCCGTGCTTTAGTGTTTCGCTTTTAAGCTGTGCCATCTGAATTTTATCATTATAAGTCTGCGAGTATTTTTGCAGCAGAGAATTTTTGACTTCAGAATTATTAATTGCAGCTTCTGCAAATGCCGAAAATGATAAAGCTAAAAGTAGTGCAATACGGATAATTTTTTTCATCAAGGACTCCAGATTAACCTAACATTTTTTCGAATTCAGACAACAGTTCTTCAGCAGATTTCTGCTCGCCTTCTTCCACCGGAACATCTTCAAGAGGAACATCGACAGCTTGTGGAGCTTTTGGTGCAGGCCTTGAATCAGCAATTGCCTGTGCCATTGCTGCTTCCATATCATCTTCAACAGGATCGGCTTTAGCGGCCACTACCGGTACCGGGGCAACTGGTGTTGCTGACTGAGCACCTCTTCTAAGGGCCAAAAGTTCAGCCTTAAGCTGATCATTTTCCTGCTGCAGGCGTTTTAAGTTAGCAAGATCCTCTTCAATAATAGCGTATTCTTTTAAGCGTTCACGAATTTCATTTCTCTCACTCGTCACTGATGCTAGCTCTTTTTGAAGGCCGGTATCGCCCCCTGCTCTTGTCATTGCTTCAGCAAGCTGTGATTCAAGGTCGCGGACTTTTTGTTGAGAAGTAGATAAATCTTTTTTCAGTAGTTCTGTTTCTGCACCAAGACCTTTTCCTGCTGACAATTCCTGAATCGTTCTTTCCAGGTCTGCAATCTGCCTCTGACGGTCAGTTAATCTTTGATTAAGAGCTGAGATCTCTGCATTCTTTTGATTAGATTCTTCACCTGTTCCCAATCCTATGCTCATGGACGCCGGAAGATCACCAACCGGCACAACTGAGGGAATTCCGTTTCCAATATCAAGCCCTCCGCCTCTGAAAAGCGATGACTTCAATGAATTTGAATTTTGAATGATTGAATCGAGATAATTTTTTACAACACTCGCAGGAATTTCATGTGAGAGCTGGTGAAATTTTTTACGGTTATAAAACCAGTAAATAATTATTCCCACCATCGTCACGAGTAGTAATAAACTGAAAACTGTAATAGTTTCATCAGTAAATTTTGTGAGAATCAAGCGTATTGTTTCTGTCACGGTCCCTTCCTAGGATTATGAAAAATAGTATCTATTAAGAAATTATAATCTACTCCTGAATAAAAACAAGATTTCCTTCTGCAAAGGCGCCCGTGAAGCAATGATTGTGGGTTGAAATGGATGAAACTCCTGACCCTGATAATCAGTTACTAGAACACCGGCCTCCAGACAGATGAGACCGGCAGCTGAGACGTCCCATGCAGCAAGACCTCTTTCCCAGAAGCAGTCGAATATTCCACGGGCCACGTAACATAAATCAAGTGCCGCACTTCCCATTCTTCTGATCCCTCTCCCTTTGCCAACCATGCTTTTAAAAAGATCAAACTCTTCTTCAAATACAGGCCCTTTTTCAGTGGTAAACCCAGTGACAAACATAGCATCGCTGATATGTTTTTTATTGGTCGTTTTTTTCAAGCTCAGTGACTTAGTTTTCTTTTTAAAATTATTTGAAAAGTTGATTAATTTAGTTCCCTTGCCTTTGATTGCATAAAAGCAGTCGCCATTAGAAGGTCTCAACACCAGGCCGACAACCGGTTCTCCGTAATGAGCAAGTGAAATGCATACACCGTAGTAATCCAGTCCATTTAAAAAATTATTTGTTCCATCGAGAGGGTCAATGATCCACACCCACTCTTTCTCCTTGAGAAATTTATACCGGTTCATCTCGCCCATATATTCTTTGTAAGCACTTTCTTCAGCTAAAATGAAGTGATCAGGGTAAATTTTCTTGATGCCATCAATGATCAGCTTCTCTGATTCAGTGTCTGCATTACTCGCTATTCCCTGCGCTTTTTTATTGGTGATTTTAAGGGTTGAAATTTTTTTTTGTTTTGTTAAAAGAAGTCTTGCGGCTTTAATCGCCAGATCCATTGAAAGCTTCAATGCTTCTTCTTTGTTAACTTTTTTAACTTTTTTAGTTTTAATGTTCATACTCGCTTGAGCTGTCTGCTTCATTATCGTCGACATCGATTTCCTTTTCTGCATCTAGAGTTGTTTCTTTTGAAGGCACTGTATAACTTTCCTTAAACCAGTGGCCGAGATCTATTTTCTGACATCTGTCAGAACAAAAAGGCCTGAACTCTGATTCGTAATAAGAAAAATTCGTATCACATTGTGGGCATTTTACTTTTAAAAATTTATTCATGATTAAATTTCTCCCCAAATCGGCCAAAGTTATAGCAGGTCATCTGGTAAATAGTTTTATCTTTGTACATTTCGAGACTGCCGTAACTGTCTACCAGGCGAATGCCTTGTATAGAATTAGTTAACCAAATTTCACGAGCACTTTCAAGTTCACTCTGAGATATATTACATTCCTGAACTTTTATATTTTGTGAACTCAAATATTCGATCAGTTTTTTTCTGGTTACACCTTCTAAAACCATCGAAGAGGTTTTCGGAGTCAAAAAGGTTTTATCATCTAGTAAAACAAAAATATTTGAGGTCGATGCTTCCGTCGCATTTCCATTAACGTCAAAAAAGATCACATCATCTTTTTTTGATTCTTTGATCTCTAGATCGGCAAGCATGTAGTTCGCATTTTTTACATAGGCCGGGATAATCGAACTTACTTTTGTGCTTTTTGCTTTTGCTATTTTAACAAAAGGATCTTTAGGTTGGTGGGGGGTTTTAAAAAATACCAACTGATCATCACTTATGTTTAATCGAAAATAATGAGACGGGACAAATTCATTCTTCAAAAATTCTTTAATTTCATTTTTTTTATTAAACCACTTTTCCTTCGGAAACAAATAATCTGCACCTTTTAACAAGCGCTCTAAATGCTCTTCAAGAAAAATAAATTGCGTCTTATCTGAAATAAAAGATGTGAAGGTTTGAACTCCACGACAAAGTGAATTTGACTGGTAAATAGTGCTTGAATCAACTGATATTATTTTCAATGATGTACTGGCCTCTTTCTTTCTAAGAGTGTAGCTTTATCTAGGAAGATATGACAAAGGAATAGTTAATGGAAGAAGCTAAATCTCCCGTAACAATTATCGGTTTTGGTTCTCAGGCAAAGGCCTGGGCACTCAACTTAAAAGACTCAAAGCAAGACGTTAAGATTGCTCTGAAGAAAACCAGCAAGTCACGCGATCTTGCAGCTAAGCTTGGCTTTGCCGTCATCGATCTCGAAAGTGATGCTTTGAAACAATCAAACATTCTCGTCATGTTAATTCCCGACGACCAACACTTAAATTTTATGGAAGCCAACCACTCTTTCATTAATGATGGTGCACACGTGCTGTACGC
>JACMRM010000275.1 GCA_014376445.1 Bacteriovorax sp.
AATGAAGCCGTAAATTGGATCGTAAATGACGTGATTTTTTTGAGCTTGTGGTTGAGCTGCAACTTCCATGTTCAACTTCTTTGGAAAAAAAAGGCCCGCGCATCTATGCGCAGGCCTTGGTTAAATTAAATAATTAGTGAAGGTTCTTTTTAGAAAGAGCTTTAGACTCTTTTCTTTTTTTCTTAACAGTGATCATAACTTTTTGTTGAATCAACTCAAGCATGATCTTCGCTTCACGTCTTAGATCGTTATCGTTTACGAAGCGGTAAAAATTTTCGATATCGATTGCAGTTCTGAAGTTTCTCGGAGTTTTTGGCCCTTCTGCAACTACTTCTGCTTCAATGATTGTTTGCGGTGCTGACATACTAATATCCTCCAATTTCAATTCTTTATTTTACATTTTTAGTAGGGTAATTACAAACTATTAAGCTTCCTTATCGAACTCAACTCCGTAAGAGTGAAGTTTGTTGTACAGAGTCTTAACTGTGATTCCAAGAACTTTAGCCGTTTTAGTCTTGTTTCCACCTAGGTTTTCAAGTGTTCCCATGATGTGAACTTTTTCTAATTCTTCTAGCGTGATGTGTTGGAAGTCAGCAGCTTTTACAGCAACTGGAGCAGCAACAATCTTCGCCTCTTCAGCGTTCTGGATATTTTGATCTAAGTGTAGTTTTTCGATGATTGATCCTTCTGCAAGGATGAATGCGCGCTCTACTACGTTTTGAAGTTCTCTCACGTTTCCTGACCAGTTGAACTCAGAAAGAGCTTTCAACGCTCCCGGTGCAAAAGACTTCTGAACTTCTTTCGCTTTATTTTGGTTAAGGAAGAAGTTTGCCATAAGTTCGATATCTTCTTTTCTATCACGAAGAGCTGGAGCTTTTAACACTACAGTGCTTAGTGCGAAGTATAGATCTTCTCTGAACTTGTTATCACGAACCATATCCATAAGATCTTTAGTTGAAGCAGAAATCATTCTTACGTCAGATTTAAAGAATCCTTTGCTCTCAGCTTTGATACCCATTTTCGAAGTCAGGTATTGCATAAGTTTGTTCTGGACTCCCGGACTCATTTTTTCAATCGAGTTGATAAAAAGTGTTCCGAAGTTTGCCACTTCAAGCATACCCATATGGTTTTCTGTTCCAAATATTTCGCGATCTTGTTGTACTTCGTTCATTGTAGAACAGTCGATTGTAACGAATGCTCTATCACGACGATGTGATCTGCAGTGAATTCTACGAGCGATCATTTCTTTTCCTGTCGCTGCTTCACCCATTACGAATGCATTGATGTCTTTATCACAGATACGATCTACAAGAGCTAAAAGGTCTTTCATAGATTGTGATCTACCGATTATTTCTTTTTCAAGAATCTTAAATGAATCTTGAATCTTTACACCTGAACGAGATTCTTGAAGTTCTTTTTCTTTAAGTTCGATCGTTCTTAGTAGTGTTTCGTTTAAATTTTTAGCTGCAAGGTACATTTTCATGTTCATGATTGGCGACTTGATTTCAGTTAAAACTGACATACCAAAAGTCATATCTTCACGAGAAAATTCTCTAGAAGCATCCATCATTTGACAGTGAATTGATCCAAGAACAACGCCGTCAGCTGAGATTGGAAAGCATAGTTCAGCTTTAACTCCTAATCCTGCTTCACGTGTAAAGACCGGGTCTCTTTCTACTGTATTTGAAAAATATCCGCGCTTTGTACGTCCGATGTATCCAGAAGCGCCAACACCTTTTTCAAGGGTTGCACCGTTTAAAACCGGTTGTCCTTCTTCTGCCATTAATACTGATGATCCGTTATCTAAAATTTTGTAAACCTGAACTTTGTGTGCGTTCATGTGGCCTTTGAAAAATACGTTAAGTGACAAGAAAAAGTGTGCTTCATCTAGGCTCAAAAAAAGAGTTGATGAAAGGTTCTCTAAATTCATTTTTTCGTTTGTCTTGTTGTTGATCACTGAGTTAGTCATTGTAAAACTCCTGGACAATTTAAGTATTAAAACTGCGTTGCGTTACTCAGTAAATAATACAGTGCGTCTGAATATTTTACAAGACTAAAATGCTCGGTTGTATGAAAATAATGCACGATCCACGTGATTACTGGAAGTTATACCATCTAGGACTTATACAGTTTCCAAAACCTGAGGTTATGGCCCCCAAAATCCCGCCGTCTCGGTCCATTATGTAGATATTTTGGTCGGCACGCACTCTAGAGATAACCCGCTGGCTAGTGAAGGTGATAAACTCGCCATCATTGGAATACGAGGGGTCTTCGTTAGAACCAAAATCCTTCGTCAGACGTGAGAGTCCCTGGCCATCAGAGCTTATTCTAAAAAGGTCGAAGCAGTTATCTAACCATGAAGAAAAAACGATCTCTTTTCCGTCCGGAGAAAAGCGTGGAGTCGCATTGAACTGGCCGACGAATGAAATTCTCTTCACATTTTTTTCGGTTCCACGTGGGTCCATTGAATAGATCATGGCCTTACCTGGTCTGTCTGATAAAAATGTCATCAGCGTTCCGTCAGCAGTGATTGAAGGGTCGACATCTGAAGCGAAGTGATTTGTGATCTTTCTTAGTTCTTTGTTATTAATATTCATTTCATAAATCTCTGCGTTACCTGAAGCTGTTAACGTAAACGCGATACTATGTTTGCCTGTCAAAAAGACTGCTCCGGAGTTCACTCCTTCTTTATTGGAGAGAACTGATGCTGTCTTAGTTTTCATGTCCATCAAGTATAGATCGTTATTACGTTTTTTTCCTGTATTCGAAATTAATGAGTACACCAGCCAATGGCCGTCAGCTGACATCGTCGGCGACATGACAATTCCGCCGTGATTCGTAAGCTGAACTACATTTTTTCCGTCGAAGTCCATCATGTAAACTTCTTTCACTGTTTTTCTTCCACGAGTGTTTCTATCTGATACGAAAGTAATTTTAGAATTAAAAATTGAATTTTTTCCGATAATCACTTTATAAACATTATTAGCGAGCTCGTGCCCCGCTCTTCTCATGCTGTTAATCGAGGCAGTCATTGAAGAATTATAGATTTGTTTTTTATTTTTAATATCTTCGAAGACTAAAGTCACTTTCATGTCGACACCACTTTTATCGACTGATGCTGTACCTAAATAACGAATTCCTTTTCCATTCCAGTAATCGTAGTTCGTCGTCTGACGTGAAGTTGTATTATTTGGTGCAGACTCCACCAGGTAGAATTTCTTCTGATAGAAAGCAAAATCGTTTCTTAAAAGTTTTACTATTTCCAGAGCTGAGCTTTTTTGAGCTGCAGTTAATGATCCTGAAGTGTATGGGTCCTGGATAACCATTTTATCTTTTTCAAGAGTGGCTTCACCAACAGCTACGATTGATAGATTATCATCTTGAGCAAATGCGATAGCACTTAGTAGAACAAGAATTACTAAAAATAATTTTTTCATGAAACCTCTTATAAAGGAAAACCTAATACTATATCGCCTTTCAATGCTCTCTTTCCTACTTCTTCTCTTAAAGCTGGAAAAGGGGCTGCTGTCCTTACTGCATCTACTGCTCTTTGATCATAATCTGGATCACCACTTGATTGATAAATTTCTGCACGCGTGAGCTCACCACTCATAGAAAGCCAAATACGAACTCGAGCTTGTAGTTTTTTATTCGTCATTAAAAAACTTGGTAATTTCCAGTGTGGCTTTACCAAATCTGGAAGTCTTGATTGATAGGCTTGAAATGCAGTCAGTTCAGTAGCATTCCCCTCGCCGTACATCTGTGTTCCCTTGCTTACTTTATTTCCTGAGAGAACTAAATTTTTAAGTGCAGTCTCTTTCTCGCCATATAGGCCTTTATCTGCTTTCTGGGTATTTTCTTTAGGAGCTTCAACTTTTTTATCGCCGATTTTTTTTAGTTTACTCAAGAAGTCTAAACGTTTTTTTACCTGAGCTTCTTGAAGAGCTTCAGTTTTATCAGTCGGATCTTCTTTTTCTTGAACTTTTTCTTCTTTCGGCTCTTCTTTAGCGACAGTTTTTTCAACTGGTTTTTCTTTTAGCTCTGCCTTCTCTTCTTTTTTCGCTTCTTCTACTCCGCTCGACATGTTTTTTAATTCATTCAAGGTCTGGGTCGGCATCGCCACCATATCAACACGAACAGAAGCTGAAATCAGCTCGAGGTTTTTATCGCGTTCCTTTTGCTGAATATCGAACGCAATCTTTCCCCCTGTTAATGTACACAGCACCAACAATGCGTGCACATAGGTCGAACGTCTTAAAAAGAAGTTGAACCCCGGGTGATTGAATTTAGGCGTAGAAAAAACTCTCATCTATTTTTTATCTTCCGTGACTGTCACAAGTGCAATGTGGTGAATTCCTCCGCGTTTTAAAAACGACATTAGTTTAGCAACTTTTCCGTAAGCTAAGCTGAAGTCTGCTCTTAAAAAGACAGTATCTGTTTTATTTGCTTTAAACTGCTTGTTGATTTCAGGAATGATTTCGTTCAGCAGGACTTTATCTTTTCCCAGGAAATAATCTTCCGATTTGCTGAGAGAGAGAATAACTTGCGTGTTATTTAAATTAACAGGATTCACTTCTTTTGTTTTAGGAAGATCAAGTTTGATCCCGTTTAACATAAGTGGTGCTGTTACCATAAAGATAACGAGAAGAACTAACATTACATCTACCAGAGGTGTGACGTTGATGTCTGAGATTGCACCTTTCTTTTTGCCTGTATTGAAAGCCATTAGTTCTACTCCACAACTGAACGTTCAACAACGTTGATGAAGTCCTGTCCGAACGATTCCATTTCAGAATTCACTCTTTCGTTTATGCTATTAAACTGGTTATAAAACCAAACCGCAGGAATAGCTGCTGCCAGACCTACTGCTGTTGAAACTAAGGCTTCAGCAATACCAGGAGCAACTGCATCGATCGATCCACCACCGTTAGCAAGACCTGCGAATGCGTTGATAATCCCCCAAACAGTTCCGAATAATCCAACAAAAGGAGTAACAGATCCGATTGAAGCAAGAGTTGATAAAAGTTTACTTAACTCTTCATTAGTTTCGTTTGCACCTTTTTTTAATCCGCGCTCAAGCACACCCATTCCAAAATTTTGAAAGTGAAAAGCAAGTCCGCTCTTCTGGTGCTGACCAGTATACGCTTCTTTCATTTTTACCAGCTCTCTATATCCGTTTGTGTATAAAGCTTTATATGGTGAAAAAGGGAGCATCTCTGATTTAATCATAATGTCTTTCAAATTTTCTGAGTTGGTATAGATTTCATAAAAACGTTTATTATTTTCATCAACTTCTGTAAAAAGTTTTTTCTTCTTTAAAATAATTGCCCATGAATAAACTGAAGCTGCAATTAAAAGAACGAGAACTAATTTTACGACCAGTCCCGAGTGCCAGATGATATTGAGAATATCTAATTTTGCGCCTTCCACTGTATGTGACTCCTGATTGAAATATGAAATTTAAATTATGCTCTCTTATCATAGACAATAAATCGTAATTTTTTAAGATAAATCGGTCAATCCCGATAGATGTACTCGGGCTTCTTCTTCAAAGTATATTGTAAATAGCCGAGGGCAAATCCGATCAAAATAAACAGTGAGAATGTGCCAATTTTTTTTGAAGCAATGATTGGTGAATAAGCTTCGCCCCAGACTGGATCCATTCCCAAAAGTGCGTAGCTTGGAATAATAAAGGCCAAAAGAAAAATGGCCGGAAGGGTCCAGTTTTTTCGTCTCCACTCTCCAGAGTAAAGCATCAAAATAAAAAAAGCATAAAGCTTCATGCTAATGGTCTGCTCATAAACAAATGTTGCGGCCGAAAATAAATAAAACAGCAACGGAAACAACAGAAGACGCTTTAGTCTCATGGAATCTTCGCGCACAGGATAAAAAACATCGAGGATGACCAACAGGATATAATCGACAGCGAAAAAAATAAAAGTTCCTGTAATTGAAAGTACTATGCGGTCCAATTCCACAATCATTGTCGAATTCATGTTCATCTCGCCGATGCCCATCAATCCGATCAATAAAAACAGAATCGCTACAAGTACTTCGATACGTGGAGACTGGATGCTGTTTCTAAAATAACTCTTTAATGAAAAAAACTTTTTAGTTTTCAGACTTACGAAAAGCATTGCCAGATAAAAAACGATAACTTTTGAAATAATAATGAGCGTCCATCCTCTGTCACCTATCCAGTCACCGATGGTTCTGATGTTGTGATCCAACAGTAGGTGAAAAAAAGAAATAAGTGAAATAAGAATCAAGTGGAAGCCCCAAAGGAATCCATAAAATAAAAAATAAAGCAGAATCTGCTTTCCCATGTTGGATTTAAAAAAATCCGCGGTCTTGTGGTAGTACTCGATCGCTTTATCTTTCATTAGAAGCGGCTTGGCTTTGGTCTAAGCCAGTTAAGCTGCAGCTCCGGTGAAGGATAGATCTGAGCGTATTTTTTGTAGAGAGCATTGGACTTTGTCAGGTTATCGACCTTTTCCAGAAGAGTCAGATAAGTATTCCACATCTTCAGGTCATTTTTTAAAAGTGCATCCATTTCAGTCGTCGTTTCAAACTGTTCCTGAAAGCTGAAACCTTTATCCATTAGGACTACGGTATATTTCTTCAAACTCTCATTCATTATTTTTTTATTGAACGGCTTTCCATTGAAATTTGTTCCAAGGTAGCCTTCAAGATCTTTTGATAGAACATAATTCTTAAAATACCCTTTTCTTGCACGGATAAAGTCTTCAAAAAGAATCAAAGAAATTTCGATTTTAGAGAGATCAAGTGTTCTGATGAATGGAAGAGATAAAAGAAAAATATATTCATCATCATTTGACGGCAGGGCCGCATGGATAATTTCAGTTGTATCAAGCAGAAGAATCTTCACTTTCTTTTCATAGTGGCCCTGAGCCTCAAGTAAAGAGATAAAAGATTTTTCCAGGTCGAAGTCCGGCTTATGAAAGTCCCACTTTAAAAGTGTCGCATTTTTCACTAACCAATATTCAGACATCATCGACCAGAACGCCGCTTGAGTTGGAACATTGTAGCGTTTAAAATCATCAAGCTTTTTTGTCGTGACATGGACGCGTTTTTCAGTCTGCTTCTTTTGAAGCTGACCTTCCAGTCCATCTTTTTTGATAATGTCTTTGATGGAAGAAAAATCCAGCAGGTCTTTGCCATCATCTTTTACTTCGGTCTTCGCATCTTTTTTAGATTCAGCAAGTTTAGCTACTTCTTCCGATGCAAAAACATTAAATGAAATCATGGCAAGAATTAACAATATTTTCATTGGCGCACCTTCGATTTGCCTTGAACGTATTGATCATAAAGTCTTGCCCAGTAATAAAGATCGTTGATATCTAGTTCGAGCCCGTCAAAAAATTTTGCGTGCTCTTCTTCAAAACACTCATTTTTTTTATCACTTAAATAATTCGCCATGATGTAGCCCTCGTATGGGCCGACCGTGACCAGATACCAATCGTTGTCACCGAACATTACAAAGTCTTTGCCATCTTTCGACGTCTGCTTCATAACTTTTACCGGATGGTTGCAGCTGATTGTTGTGAGCACCTGTGAAAAACGTGAAGCATTCTGATGAATGTTCCCCATCATCTTGTTGAAGTACTTGATACCGACCAGCGATTTTGTCATCACTCCTGAATCAGTCTGTGCCTGGAGATTAAAACTTAACATAAGCATCATGCTTACAAAAAATTTGTTCATTATACCTTCCATCTAAATTGAATGGTCTCCCACTCGTGACATTGCGGGCAACGCCAGAACAAACTGTCTGAGTTGTATCCGCACTGACGGCAGTAATGTTTTGCCAGTGTCTGGTGGAGATTTTCCAAAAGCCCTTTCGTCTGTGCAAGGGCCTCATCTTTCTTTTGGAGTTCAATTAAAAGTTTAATATACTCAACTTTCATGACTTCGGATGAATTCTTGTTTGTATCCATCCAGCTCTTTAATAAATCAAAAGCTTCACCTGACATTCCTGATTCTTTTAAGAGGCGCACTTTTGAGAGCACAACTGAAGCAGAACTGATTAAGTCCTTGTCATCCATTTCCAGAAAGTATTTTCTTAAAATTTCCAGGCGTCCCTGATAAGTTTTTTTCAACTGCTCATCATTCGTATTAAAATCTTCTGCAATCGAAACAAAAATAAAAGATGCATACATAGGGTGCTCTTTTAAAATTTCCAATAAAAGAAATTTCCCTTGATCTAAATCACCACTTACTAAAAATAATTTCAGCCTTAAAATTTTTGCTGAAACTGACGGAGCAAACCGGAAAGCATCCTCTAAGTCTTCTTCACATTTTTTGAAGTCACCTTTTTCAAAATACTGTTTCGCTTTTTGAACAAGAATATGTGAAATCGTTTCGGCCTGATTCTGATGCCCTACCTTTGAAAGCATGATTCTGCAGTTATAGGCTTGATCCCAGTCCTCTATATCTTCATAAATTCTGCAAAGGGCCTGGATGACTTCAAATTGATCGCGGTTAATTTTCAAAACATCGCGGTAAGTTTCAATCGCTTTATCGATGAATCCACCTTTGTCGAAATCGACAGCAAGCTCCTTTAGAGCGCGCAATCTATGAGACTCAGAAATATTCTCACGTGCAATAAGTGATCTGTGAATGCTGATCGCTTTTTCAATTTCACCGTTTGATCTGAACAATCCGCCCAGAGCAAAATAAGTTTCAATCGTTTCACGGTTGATATCAACGGCACTTAAAAATTCTTTAATCGCTAAATCTTTGTTCCCGGAAATTAAGTACTGAGTGGCATTCAGGAAAATTTTCGACTGTGCTTCAAAAATTGAGTTTCTGTAGCGTTTAGATAATTTTGCGCCTGTCTCTTTTTCAATAAGATAATGGTAAACCAGCACGATAGTGATCATCACCGCTACGACTGCTAATAAATGTTCCTGCATCCAGGGAAGAATTGATTCCATTACAAACTTTTTCCGATTATTTGAACATTAAACGCGGCCGAGTACTCTCTACCGCAGAGCTTAGCGCTCCAAGATTCAATTTGCTGATCCCTTCATCAAGTGAACCCAACAGATCAAACATTCCCATTTTTTTTCTTTTTTCCATGAACTTCAATGCGAATTCATCTTTCATTTTCATTTCTTTATGTATTGCACGCCCTGCTGTCCATAAACTTCCCATGGCATCGACAAGACCTACTTCCATTGCTGATTCACCAGAGTAAATCTGTCCTTGAGCAAGTTCATTCATATCGCCTTTGATTTTATCTTTGCGGCGTCTTAGAACATCGTCTTTAAATTGTTTGTGAACTCCTGCAATCAGTTTGTTCATCATGTCCTGTTCTTCCTGAGTCAATGCACGTGCAGGATTTCCTGCATCCTTATAGCGACCAGCTTTTACAGTCTGCGGACTTACTTTTGCGAACTCATATAGTTTTGATAGATCCATGAACTCCATGATGACCCCGATAGATCCTGTCAGTGTTCCCGGGTTCGCCCAGATTTTTCTTGTTGCGGCCCCAAGATAGTAACCACCACTTGCGGCCATTCCACCGAATGAAGCGTAGATAGGTTTGATTTTATCAATTCGTAAAATCTCTTCGTAAATTTCCTGAGTAGGCCCGACAGCTCCGCCGGGAGAATCAATTCGAAGTATGATGGCCTGAATCTGTTTGTCTTCTTCAGCAGTCTGTAGAAGTTCAATATAGTCCTTTGATTCGTTAATTACACCTTCAACAGTGATGACCCCGATATGAGCGCTGTTCGATCTTTTCTGAATCGAAGAAGTCTCATTAAAGGCATTCATAGTGATGAAAGCAAAAACAACAAGAATGACGAAGAAGACGAAAACCATGGCAAAAATGCCAAACAAGGCCTTAGTATTTTTAGAAGAGGTCACAAAAACTCCATTTTTTGAACTATCTCGATATTAAATCTCATCTATAGTCTCAAAAACAAAGGATAGAGTAAACAATCTTTCCGAAAGTCCGAGCATTCCTCTCAAGTTTTTATTTGATTAATCCGATGAACATAAAGATCCGATATGATTTATGGTCGGTAAGGAAGGAGTGAATCTATGACTAATAAGAAAATGCTTTCGTTATCTCTTCTGACACTCGCATTTTGTTCGATGGCAGTTGCCACTGAATACAAAGGCCCAGAAGTTGGTTTTAAAGAACGTGCTGCTCCATCTAAAGAGATGAAGACGGCAGATTTTGGTGATCACTTTAAAGTGGAAGACGGTAGATCAAATGACCGTCAAATTGCATCAGAAGATGAGTCTTCTGAGCGCGATCCATCATCAGTGGAAGCTAAAAAGAAAAAAGATTTTGTTCCTTCAGCATCCGAGGAGCCGGTGGAAGCACCCAAGCCTTGGCTGTACAGAAACGAGATGAAAAACAGCAAGTAAAATTTTATTTGGAAAATTGCATTTCAAAGGCCTTGGATTTTTCCACGTCCCAAAGATTTAGTTTTTCGAATTCACTTTTTAATTGTCCGCAAGCGGCCAGGATATCCTGGCCTTTTGTGGTTCTTGTTGTACAGACAAACCCGCGCTTTAAAAGCTCTTCTTGGAACCAGATAATTTTCGAATTGCTAGGTCGTTTGAATTTTGAATCAGGGAAATCATTATAAGGAATGATGTTGATCTTTGATTTGCTCTTCTCGAGAAGATTGGTCAGACCGTCAATGTCTTCTTGTCTATCGTTTAGATCAGCAATCAAAATATATTCGTATGTAATTCTTCTATAAGCTTTTAGAGGCACTTTTTTAATAGCTTCGAATAATCTTTCCAGATCAAAGGCCTTATTAATGGGCATAAGCTCTGTTCTGATATCGTTGTGAGCAGCGTGCAGAGAGATCGCTATATTGACCGGTGGAAAGTCCCACATTTTTTCGATCTGTGGTACCAGTCCCGAAGTCGAAAGTGTAATTTTTCTTTGTGATAAACCCAGACCTTTATCTTCCATAAAAATAATCGTTGCACTTCTGACCTGGTCGTAATTATGAAGAGGTTCACCCTGACCCATGAAAACGATATTTGAAAGCCTTTCGTCCGGGCCGACGTTGGCGCGAAGCCAGTCAGTCACAACTAAAAACTGCCCAACGATTTCATCCGCCGTTAAATTTCTAGTAAGACCCATTGTACCTGTATGGCAGAATGTGCATCCGATTGCGCATCCAACCTGAGATGAAATACACAGAGTCAGGCGGTCTTTTGCCGGGATGGCCACAGTTTCAACCGTGTTCCCATCGCGCATTTTTACCAGGAATTTTCTCGTTCCGTCTTTTGACAGACCATTCCAGACGATAGTTGGCAGGGATAAATCAAAATTATTTTCAAAATCTTCACGAATTTTTTTAGAGATGTTTGACCACTTTGAAAGGTCGCGCTCCTGGATTTTATACATCCATTGGTAGATCTGGTCGGCGGCGAATTTCGCCAGGCCGATCGAAGAGAGATAGTCGCGCAACTCATTCAGCGTGAACGCGTAGAGTGAAGGTTTTTCGAGCTTTAAATTGATTCCCATAATAGCCGTTTTATAACAAGTCCCCCCTCTTTTGGCCACTAAGTCTAAAGCGTCGCTAAAAATTACACACAAATAATGAAATTGACTTTTGCAAACCAAAATCAGGGTGCTAGGCTTTCGATATGAAAAACTTTAAAACTCAAATTCTAACCTTTAGCTCAATTCTTCTTCTGGCGCTGCCTGCCCATGGCCAGTCGATTCCGGATATCGTTTTCCCGGTGCCGACCGACAACGATGTTATACATACTCTGGGGCATTCGAGCAGGACCCAATTACCATCTTCGCGAATCAAATTCTTAGTATGGAACCTGCATAAAGGCGCAAACGATACTTTTGATATCGAGTACCCTGCCCTCGCCTTCGACCGCGATATCATCATGAACCAGGAAATTTTTCTGGATAGTAACATGACGACTGTCTGGCGTTTTCTTCCTCAATTTATATTTACAACAGCGACCTCGTTTTTTGATGGCAAAGAAAAAATCCGCACAGGTGTTGCCAACATCAGTACAGTTGCTCCAACTTCATCAGATTTTTTAAGAACTCAAACGCTTGAACCGATTATTCATTCTCCAAAAGTTCTTTTGATCTCAAGCTATCCTATTCGCGGCACAGATAAAAAATTAACTGTCGTAAATATTCACGGAATTAATTTTGTAAGCAGTAAAAGTTTTGAACTTGAACTAAACCGAATTTACGCCAAAATTAAAGATATTCCTTCGCCGTTGGTTTTTGCAGGCGACTTCAACACGTGGAATGATGAACGCCTTAATCTTCTGGTTCAATTTTCAAAAAAAATGAATTTGTCGGAAGCTAAATACTTGCCTGATCACAGAATGACTTTCAACGGGCGTCCGCTTGACCATTTCCTTTATTCAGCAGATATAAAAATTATTTCTGCAAGAGTTGATGGAATTTACACCGGATCTGACCACAAACCTCTTCAGGTAGAAATTGAGTATTCCCCTACGACAAACAATGGTGATCAATCTAGTCAGGATTACTAAGCTTGTCCTAAGGCAAGTTTTTCCTCGCTCTCTCGGAACTTTCATAAATCCCGTAAAATAATACATGTTATTATTATTTTAGAGATTTATATTCGACGGGAGTTTTTGCATGAAACATAAAACGATATTAAAGATAATTTTTCTTTCTTTGGTACTATCTTCATGCGGATTGATCGAAAGATTTAAAACTCCTGAACAGCCGACAGATTCAAAAGCAGCAGCGACTGGCGATGAAGTCACAGCAGCACCAGCTTCTACAAGCACACCTTCAGATTCTACTGATGATCTTTTCAGTAAGACAATGGATGAAACCAGCAACATACAAACAGCAAAATCAGATGCACCAAATAATGTGACAACTGATCCGGAATTAAAATCTCTTGAAGATGAATTTTCTTCAGCAGGCCCTCACAATTCAGTGGTGAAAGAATCAGCTATTGCTGTGACTCCATCAACTGCTCCGGAAAAATCAAATGAAGCACCGATATTCGTTGAAGAAGCTCTACCAGAAATTCAAACTGAAGTTGAAACTCCTGTTTACTCTGAAGCCGGCCAGGTAAAATCATACCGCGTTCAAAAAGGCGAAACACTCATGCAGATAGCTTTCAAACTTTACGGCGATATCGGAAAGTGGAAAGACATCAAAACAATGAATTCTGGAAAATTTTCTAAAAATGCCTCTCTTCAGGCAAATACTGAACTAAAATATAAAGCCCCTGCGACTCCATTCGTTTGGAATCCGACAGGAAGGCCATACATGATCAAGAACGCTGACACTCTTGGAACAATTGCCAACTCTGTTTATGGGAATAAAAAGAAATGGAAATCGATCTGGGAAAACAACCGGCCTCTTATCAAAAACCCAAACGTGATTTATGCGGGTTTCACTCTTTATTACACAAACGGCGGGATGGCGAACTTTGTTCAACCTAAAGCTGCTCAACCAACAAAAGACATAATTGCAAAAGAGCTGGCAAAATCACAAGCTGCCAGAGAAGGTATTGCTGAAGAAGTGTTGGTTGATGAAGAAATTAAAGCGGCCCCGAAAGCACAGGAAGTCGTAACAGCTAAAGATGAAGAGCAGATGGATGAAGCGATCCAAACTCTTTCTTCTACAGACAGAAAAAAAGAAAACCTTGTAAAACAAGCGCTGGAAAAAACTTCGAGATCAGCTTCGAGCGAAAAAGAACTTGATCTGATCAACAACGTTACAGTCCCTGCTGATCAGGCAGAGATGGCGCCTGATATTGATGAAGAAGTTCAGACTCTATAATAAAAATAAAAATCATGATTTAAAAATGCAGCTTAGGCTGCATTTTTTTTGAAATTTTTAACTGAAGAAACGGCTAAGTAACCCTTTCTTTTTTCTTTCAATATTTTCCATCACATTGCCTTTCTCAAGCAAATCACGATGAAATTCTGTCGCCTGCTGGCTGTTTTCCAGCAGCGTGTTGTATTCCTGAACCGAAAGCAGACTGATCTGGGCAGCATTCAACTCTTCACAAAGAGCGAACGCATATTGATTTAATCTTTCTAGATTTACGAAAGGTCCGATAGCATTTGCAGGCGCCCTTGTCCCTGCTTCAACACTGGTAAAACGGTCCATAAAGAGTTTTTTTGCGCCTTCTTTATCGAGCATGCCTTTCTCATCTAATAGATAAAGCATGTAGTAAAAAGATTCATCTCCATCTTCCGGATACGGATTGAAGAAATTATAAATGCCGACAACGTATTCAATTTCTTTCATGAGAAAACTCCAAAATCTACAATCACTGAACCTTCCGGAGAAAGCTCGATTTCAATTTCGTTTGGATAAGTTTGGACGATAACATTAATTTCATCGATAACTTTATAAACGACAAAATTTTTTGTCAGACTCATTTTGATTTTTTTTCTATAGCTCGTAGGATTGTAAAGACTCAGACGTCTCACCTCTTCGAACTTCAATTCATTGGTTGAACTTGGTCTTGTTCTCCAATAGAAATCAATACCGTCAGCATTCTGGATAGTCACATGAACTAAAGAAAAAGTTTCAACCAGTTTTTTCCAGAAGTCGTAAAATTCCTGCTTCGACAATGCTTTAAAGCCCTCACCTTCAATTAAAATCAAACGGCCTTCACCTAATGAAATATTTTGAATTTGAGTCTGAAAGTGTACTTTTTCAACTATTAAATTATTTTCCAGAAAAAAAGTCTCAAATCTTTTATTGAATTCATCTGATAGGCCGGAGCGGTTTAAAATCACGCGACCGCCGTTCATGAATGTCTTTAAAATATAATTAAAAATAATTCTGTCGACATCGTGGCCGTGAAAAAGATGAATATGCTCCTGATAAGGAGTTTTTGTCTCGTGAAGTTTTAATGTATCACTTGAAATGACTTTGTAGCTCCAACCGAAGTTTCCTTTCAGATACTGCCATAGATTTAAATCGGTCCAGTTTTGAAACAACGAACTCACACCATCGACTTTTTCATAAACTTTGAAAAAAGAAAGTGGTTGAAATGTAGAAATATCTTCGTGATCGTATGCTGAGCTTGTCAGTCTGGAAGGTAGATAAGAGTTCGCAACAAGGTCATTCAATTCTCTCGTCAACACACCTTTTTTCAGACGGTGAGAAAGAAGAACAGATGAAGGAATGATGTCTTTTGCCAAAGCTTCGTAAAGCTCACTTGAATAATCTACAGTCGAGATCGTTCCGGAAAGACGCTTTAAAAAATTCTCAGTGCCCGCTCCTAAAAAAGCGACATCGAGAGATCCTTCAAAGTTTTCTTTGATAGATTCCCGTGCATTTGTTTCATATAAATTCTGAATCGTTTTATTAAATTCAAAAGATAATTGTTTTTCTTCGATGGAAGAAAGATTTTCTTCAGCAACTCTTTTAGATGTCAAAAAACGTGAAAAAGCCTGTTCAAAAGTTTTTGAAGTATCTTCGAGAAAACTCCTGTACTGCCCGTCCTTGAAGTACCCTGAGCGAATTCCCCAGACATCTGCGGTAATTTTGTTTACAGAAAAATACTGGCTTAACTTTCTTACAAATTTATCGAAAGCTTCAAAAACTCTCGGGTCAAAAAAGGAATAAATTTTTACCAGATGGTCATCAGCGTCAATAACCCCGTAGGCCATCTCCTCGCTGTTTAACGCAAGACTTCTTGCGAGTAAGTGTGGAAGTCCTCCGTTGGGGAGAAACGGTGCAGGTGTAATAGGAAGAAAAAAAACAACGGACTTTCCCACTTCCTGGGCAATTTCTACTAATTTTTTAAGATTTGTTTCAGGCCTGTGATCATCAAAGTCAAATTGGTCACCTGTTTCCGAGTGAAATGACCAGTTGAGAGGAATAATTATTTTTGTTCCAGGAAATTCCTGTAGTTTAGACTTCCACAAAGACGCCGAAGTTTTCCAATAGAAAAACCAATTTTCTCCGGGGAAAACTGTGTCTTGATCACGTGGAACAGGGGTCGTGAGACTCACTACTAACACCTCATGTCTTACAGTGTGCTGAGAAATTTGTTATAAATTTCAATCTGCAATATTTTTTAAATTATACCCAAAAAAAAGGTGGTTGTGCAATGTGGTTTTTCACGGACGAAGAAAAAGAGCTTCAAAATGTATGTCGAGATTTTGCAAGCAAAGAACTGGCACCCTTCGCCGAAAAACATGATCACGATGAATCCTTCAACATGAATGCTTTTAAAAAAATGGCAGAACTCGGTGTTCTGGGTATTACTGCTGATCCGAAATACGGAGGCGCGGGCCTTGGTGCAACTGCTGCGACAATCGTCATGGAAGAATTTGGGAAGGCCTGTGCCGGATCAACTCTTTCTTACCTTGCTCACTCAATTCTTTGCGTGAACAATATTCAAAACAATGCTTCTGAAGAACAAAAAGCAAAATACCTTCCGAAACTTATTTCGGGTGAACATATTGGCTGCATGGGAATGAGTGAACCTGAATTTGGTTCAGATGCAGTTGGCATCCAAACTAAAGCAAAAAAAGAAGGTGACCACTACATCATCAACGGAACGAAGATGTGGATCACGAATGCTCAGTATGCAGACGTCGCTTATGTTTACACACGTACAGGTGAAGAAAGAAAAAATCTTTCGACATTCATTATCGAAAAAGGAACTCCGGGGTTTCACGCTGGTAAACCGATTCATAAAATGGGAATGAGATCGTCTCCAACCGGCGAGCTTGTTTTTGATAAAGCAAAAGTTCCGGCCTCTCAATTAGTTGGAAAAGAAGGGGACTCTGTATATCATATGATGAAAAACTTAGACATTGAACGTATTACAATTGCCGGTATCTCGCTTGGGATTGCTCAGGCGTGTACTGATCAGTGTATAAAATACGCTCAGGAAAGAAAGCAATTCGGAAAACATATCGGTAGCTTCCAGCTAATCCAAAAGATGATTGCCGAGATGGCAACTGAAACTGAAATGATGAGAACTTTTCTTTATTCAATTGCAAAACAATATGACAACGGGTTCAGAGGCCCTTCAGTGGCGGCGATGGTTAAGCTTCAACTTCCCAAAATGGCAACGAAGATTGCTCTCGATGCCATTCAACTTCACGGTGGATACGGATACTCCCGCGAGTTTCCTCTTGAGCGCATGATGAGAGACAACAAACTTAATGAAATCGGTGCCGGAACAAATGAAGTTATGATTATGATTATCGCGAAGAATTTACTAAAAGATATGAAACACTAAGGAGTTTTTATGAAGAAAATTTTACTGGCACTATGCCTTGCTCTTTCTTTCAATGCTTTCTCTGACGACTGTCAGGATCTTTCTAAATGTGTAGAACAGGTGAGTAAACTTACAGGTAAAAAATATCTGTATGATGGAAAATTAAAAGGTGAATTAAAATCCTCATCTAATCTTCAGATCAATGCTGAAAATGCAGATACACTATTTTCATATATTCTGAATGCTAATGGATACACTCGTATTCCAACTGTAGAAGAAGACACATACAAAATTATCGAAGCTAGAGATGTTCGTTATGAATCAACAAGTGCTTTAAAAGCCGACTTGACAACGACTCCTGCAATTCCAGCGACTGAAGATTATTTTCTTTTAACTTACAAGTTTACTAATTACAAAGATGGACAGCCAAGAGAGCTTTCAAACACTCTTCGCCCGTTCATGTCTCGCTACGGAAGAATCATTGAAACCATGGACTCAGTTACAATTCAGGAAATGGGAACAAAACTTCCTCAACAGCTAGAGTTCATGCGCAAAATTGATCATGCTCTTACAAAAGAAGAAATTGCATTAAAAAAACAAAGACAAGAAGATTACGAAAAAAGAGAAGCTCGTGAAGATAAAAGAGCTGAGAAACGCGCCCCAAAGCACGACGATAAAAAACCAGAACCAAAAGAAAAAAAATAAGCTATGAATGTATTACAAGTAGAACTAAAATCACAATTAGAAAAATTCTGTCTCGCCAAGATCGAGCCTTTCATGGAGCACGATGATGAGAAAGAAGAATTCAGAATGGAAATCTTTACAGAACTGGGGCAACTCGGTTTCTGTGGCATTACTCTTCCGGAAAAATATGGAGGAGCTGGTCTCACTTATGGTGACTGCGCAGTTGCTCTTGAAGAAATTGCAAAATACTCTGTAGCCTACTCTGTTACTGTTTCTGTTTCCATAATGGTTCAATCAATCATCAATGATTTTGGAACTGAGAAACAAAAGACTACGCTCCTTCCTTCATTAACAAGTGGTTCAGAGATCGGAGCCTTCTGTTTGAGTGAATCAAGTGCAGGCTCTGATGCAGGCTCGTTAAAAACGACAGCAAAGAAAGTTGAAGGCGGATACAACATTAACGGAACGAAACTTTGGATCTCATCTGCAGGAATCGCTAAAACATATATTGTTATGGCAAGAACCGGCGGCGAAGGGAGTAAGGGGATTTCTGCTTTCATCGTTAGAGATGGAGCAAAAGGTTTGTCGTTCGGTAAAAAAGAAAAAAAAATGGGATGGCGAGCAAGTCCTACCCGCGAAGTTATTTTTGAAAACTGCTTTGTTCCAGATGAAAATATCCTAATCGGTGAAGGCCAGGGATTTAAAGTTGCCATGGCCGCTTTAGATAAAGGGAGAATTACTATCGGTGCGATCGGTGTTGGTTTATCTCAACGCGCTCTTGATGAGTCTGTAAAATACTCACTTACTCGCCAGCAATTCAATCATGCTATTTTTGAATTCCAGGGACTGCAATTTATGATGGCCGATATGGCCTGTGAAATCGAAGCTTCGAGACTACTTGTTCAAGAAGCAGCAAGACTCTACGATGCAGGAACACCCAACTCGAAAATTGCATCGTTTGCAAAATTAAAATCAACTGACACCGCAATGAAAGTTACAACTGATGCTGTTCAGATTTTAGGTGGAGTTGGGTATACGAGAGAGTATCCGCTTGAACGTTTCATGAGAGACGCAAAAGTATTACAGATCGTTGAAGGAACAAATCAGGTTCAGAGAGTTGTTATAGCCCGTCAGTTGAAAAAAGAGTACACCACCTACTAGGAACATATGGCATTAAAATTTCTTTTTTTTCCAGAACGACCTAATGTCACGTCAGCTCTTGCGAGCGAGAAAATTAATATATTTAAAAATATTATCAACAATAAGAGCACGCAATTTTTCTATACTTTTAACAGAAAGGAGCTTGAAGTCACTTCAAAGAATGTTTACCAAAAATTTAAAAACAGAAAAATTTTTGTTCACATCGGTATCGGGGGATCATCGCTTGGCCCTGAAATGATAGTGCATGCTCTTCAAAAAAATGATACACGATTTATCTTCATCAACAACATCGACCCTGAAGAAATCCACTCGCAAATGGAGTCTCTGGCAAACGTTGAATTAAAAGATTGTTTATTTTATTTTGTATCAAAATCTGGAGGAACAGCTGAAACACTTGCTGCTCTAGCGATCATCACTCAGCTTTTCGAAGCTCGTGGGATCAGACCTTCTGAGTACAATGACTATTTTGTCTTCGCAACTGACCCAGTGAAAAGTGAATTGTTAACTCTATCGAAAGAATGGGACATCACAACTCTTGAAGTGCCCAGTGATGTAGGTGGACGTTTTACTGCTCTTACACCAGTAGGATTTCTTCCTGCCCTATTTGCTGGAATGGACCTGGATGCATACCTAAAAGGTGCAAAAGATCTTCAGACAGATCTTCTATCTGAAGATGGAAATAAAAACGAACTGGTTGCTGCCGCAGAATTTTTATATAACCTGAAACAGACAAAAAAAATTTCGCAGACGGTTTTCATGCCGTACTCTTCAAAACTTCGCGCTTTTTCTTTCTGGTTCACACAATTGTGGGCAGAGAGTTTGGGGAAAAAGAAAAATACTAAAGGTGAAACAGTTAATGTTGGATTCACTCCGATTGTCGGTTACGGAGCGACTGACCAGCATTCACAAGTTCAGCTTTTTATGGAAGGGCCTAACGATAAAGCTTTTATCATTATCGAAGTTGAGCAATTCGCCAATGATTATTCACTCCGGTCAGCTCTATCGAGCAATAACCTTCAAAAACTATCAACTTTTAATTTGTCACAATTAATGAAAGCAGAAATGGAAGGAACGATTAAGGCACTTCGTGAGAACGGCCGCCATATTATCCATCTAAAGATTGCTAAAAACGACGAATACCATCTCGGGCAAATGATACTTTTTTTTGAAAGTTTAACAGCACTTATGGGTGACTACTTAATGATTGACCCTTTTGATCAACCAGGTGTGGAAGCTGGAAAGATCTACGCATTTGAATTTTTGAACCAGTTGTAAAAAATCTTTCTGCCAGCTAAAATTAGAAGCTAAGAAAATATAATTATAAGGATCTGTATAAATGAGTAATGACGACACAACCATTGTCTTAACTGACATAAGAGCTGCTCTGCAAGCTTCTGAAAAAGAAGCTCAACAAAAGCCAGCGGCACTACTGGTTGTTGGTGGCGATTTAAATGGAACTTTGTTTGATTTAACTGAAGCCGTGATTGGTATCGGCAGAAATGCTGACAACGTTATTGCACTGGAGTTCAATGGGGTATCCCGTTACCACTTTAAACTTTTAGCAAGTTCTGAAACTCATATTCTTGAAGATTGTGGTTCAAAAAATGGTACATATTTAAATAATAAAAAAGTCGAATCAAATACTCCGCTTGCAAAAGGTGACATCATCAAGATCGGAAGTATCGCTCTAAAGTATCTCCCTCCAGGAGATCCTGAAAGATTAACATACGATAAATTAAATCTGGAAGCTAACACTGATAAGCATACAAACTGCTACAATAAAACATATTTCAACAATCGCATTGCTCTTGAAGTAAATAAATCAAAAGTTACTGGTGATCCTCTATCGCTTGTATTATTCGATCTGGATCACTTCAAAAAACTTAACGATGGCTTCGGTCACGATGCCGGTGACTATGTTCTAAAAGAAATGGCCGCAGTTATTCGCGGAAACGGAATCCGTGAGCATGATGTCTTCGCTCGCTATGGTGGTGAGGAGTTCGTTATCCTTCTTCCAAAAACAAATTTAAAGCAATCTTTCGAAATTGCAGAACGTCTGAGAAAATTAATTGAGAACAAAGAATTTATGTACGATGGGAAACGACTTCCCGTAACCGCATCTATTGGAGTTGCAGATTACCGCCAGGGTGTAGTCACAGGAACAGATCTCTTCAAGAGAGCTGACGACGCTGTCTACAAAGCTAAGGAAGGAGGCAGGAATCAGGTGCAATTCTTTAGGGGCTAATGACATTATCAACTCATAACAAAGCCATCGAAATATTACCCGAGCATATTATTGACCAGATTAAAGCTGGTGAAGTGCTCGAACGGCCGGCCTCTTTGTTAAAAGAGCTGATTGAAAATTCTCTCGATGCCGGCTCAACAGAAATTCATCTGCACTTGATTGAAAACGGTATGGACCTGCTTTCAATCGAGGACAACGGCCACGGGATGACATTTAAAAATCTTCCCTATGCATTCTTGAGACACGCTACAAGCAAATTAAAAACTTTTGAAGACCTCTATCGTCTGCACAGCTTTGGCTTTCGTGGAGAAGCTCTAGCAAGTGTGGCTTCATCTGCCAGGGTCACATGCACCAGTCAGCCGGAAGATTTAAATCAAGACGGCGGAAAAATTATTATCAATGGTGGACATACTGAATTATTGATTGCTCAAAGATCAAGTACACCGGGTACTGCCATCTACATCAAAGATCTATTTTTCAATACACCGGCGCGGCTGAAATTTATCAAATCGAAGACCAGTGAAAAATCTGCCATTAAAAAAATTATTTATTCTTTTGTTTTATCAAACCCACAAGTAAATTTCACTATTAAATGGGATGAGAAAGAGAAAGAAATTTTTAAAGCAGTGTATCCTGAAAATAACATTGAAAGAATCTCTCAGGTTTATTTCGCCAGGAAAGGCGAAGGCAATAATATTGTTTTCGCCGAGCAGACTTATGAAAATTACAATGTGAAGATCTTTTTCACAAAAGAAACTCACTCAACGCCTCAGTACCGCCACCACTACTTATTCGTCAACAAGCGCTTCTTTGGAGACAAGTCCCTCCACTCAGCCGTTTTAAGAAATCTGGATTCATTCTGGCATTTTGGAGAGAGCGGTCATTATGTTGTCGAAATAAATGCTCCGGCGGAAGAAATTGATGTAAATGTTCATCCCAATAAGACCCAGATTAAATTCATGAGATCCGACGTGGTCTACTCGCTTCTGGTAACTTCTATCAAAGCAGGAGTGAAAACTCTGCAAATAGAGGCGGCCCCAACAAGTAAGCACAATGATCAATCACTTTTTTCCAGAGATGAAAATCAAAGTTTTGACCTGATGAATATGTCTCAGGATTCACAATCAGCGTCTGGCGAAAGCTATAATTTATTTAATAGAGAGTCCATTCTTTTAGACACTCCAGTTTTTCAAAGACTTCATGACAGATACCTGATTGCTAATATTGGAAAACATTTAATCGTCGATTTAAAAAAACTTATCATTTGTTATTTTAGTGAAGAACTTCACCATTTTTTATTAAGTGATGAAAGTGCCGGCCCTTTGCTTATCAGTGAACCTTTTAAAATGCTCAAAGGAAAAATTGATACCCAGCTTGATAGTTTAAAAAATCTGGGTTTTGAATTTGATCGTTTAAATGCAGAATATATCGTTCTCAGAACAATCCCGCGATTCCTGCCTCAAGTGCTGCTGTTTTCTTTCACAGAGACACTTGTTGATTTTATGGCACAGCCAAAAACAGAGAATTTTGAAAAAATTTCTTTCAAAAACTATTTTGAAAATCATTTTAAACTCTCAATGTTGAATAATATCCCCGCGCACATCATTGAAAAAGCACTAATGTCAGAGGATACTTTAGAGTTTACTATAGAGCTGACGCAGGAACGCCTGAAGAGTTTGTTTTAAGCATGAACAAAATCATTATTGTTTCAGGGCCGACTGCCACTGGAAAAACCAAGACCAGTATTGAGATAGCAAAGAAAATCCAAAATGATATGGGAATGAAGGCCGCTGTAGTGAATTTTGATTCACTGGTTTTTTATAAAGAAATTTCTATCGGCACTGCAAAACCAACTGCAGCAGAAATGGATGGTATCGAGCATTTCCTGGTTGGATTTGCTTCAATTAATTCACCAATGAACGCTTCAAACTTTATCGCCATGGGTGAAAAAATCATCACTGAAGCTATGAAAGAAAATAAAGTTATTATTCTGGTTGGCGGAAGTGCTTTTTATCTGAGAGCACTTCTAAAAGGAATGTACGAGTCCACATCAACTCCTCAGGATATTAAAGATAGAGTTGATAAATGGTACGAAGAAGGTGGCATTGAAGTCGTCAATGATTATCTCGCTAAACACGATCCTGAATCTTTGATCAACTATCATCAGAATGACCATTATAGATTGATGAGAGCAGTTGAGCACTTCGAAGCTGTCGGGACAAAAATTTCTATCCAGAAAAAAGTTTTTGATGAAAATAATCCATATGATTTTTCCGAAATTGTTCATCCATGGGATGTCCTGCATATATACCTCGATGTCCCCCGCGATGAACATTTTCAGATTATCCTGAACAGAACAAAAAAAATGTTTACTGACGGTCTGATGGAAGAAATTGATCAGCTGGATAAAGATGGATTTACTCTCGAAGAAAAACCCTTGGCATCTATCGGCTACAAAGAAACGATTGAACTACGCAGTGGAAAAAGTGAATTCGAAAGCGCTGAGCAATGCATTGAACGCATTTCCATCTCTACCCGCCAGCTGGCAAAGTCCCAAAGAACCTTTTTTAACAGAATAACTCCAAAAGAAAGTTTTAATCCTATTCATGATCAGGCTAAAATAATGGATAGGGTTGAAACTTTTATAAAGGCAAAATAATGAGTCGTGAAACAACACAGCGTTTAAAAATTATCATTATTTCTGACGGAACTGGCGAAACTGCGACTGCTATTTCACGGGCAGTAATGGCGCAGTTTAAAGAGCGTGAAGTTTTTTTTACCCGTTATAAAAATATCAGAACAACAGAGCAGATTGATGCCATCTTCAATGAAGCAGCGGTCCACCACGATTTAATTATCCATACAATTGTTTCCGGAAAACTTCGTGAGTATATTTCTGAACTTTCACGCACGACCAGAGTAAGAACTCTGGATCTTATCGGTCCTGCTCTGACAGCGTTTTCAAATTATTTTAATCAAGAGCCCATGAGTGAGCCAGGTCTACTTCACCAGGTTAACGACGAATACTATAAACGTGTTGAAGCGATGGAATTTACTCTAAACCATGATGATGGAAGAAATATTGCTTCTCTTCATCTTGCTGACGTTATTTTAGTAGGAGTATCGAGAACTTCAAAAACTCCCTTATCTGTTTATCTCTCACAGCATGGAATTAAAGTTGTGAACATCCCTTTGATCAAAGACTCTCCGCTGCCTGCTGAACTTTTTGAAGTGGATCAGAGAAAAATCTTTGCGCTGACGATTGATCCTGAATCACTGAGAGAAATCAGAAAAAATAGGTTGCAGCGCCTGGGAGCTGAAAAACATCAAGGTGACTATGCTGAACATCATAAAATTGTCGAAGAAGTTGAATGGGCCAATACCATCTTTAAAGAAAATAAAAGATGGCCGGTCTTCAATGTGACAGATAAAGCACTTGAAGAAACGGCCGCTGATATTATGAAGCTATTAAGTATGAGAAAAAATAATATTTTTAAGCAGGAGAAAAAGGACTCATCCGAATAGTAGTCTTACAGGTATTCGCACAGATCGATAGACTGGTCTTCGCGCTTAATCGTCACGTCGATTTTTCTCTCGATTTCTTCACCGGCCTTCTTATAAAATAATTCATATGTGGCCGGAGCAAGCATACCTTTATCATCAATTCCTAATGGGAAAGCGACACCAAATTCTTGCTTCATAGGAACTGGGCTTACACGTTTTTCACCATAGATTTCAAAACGCACTTCTCCTTTGGCAGAACAATCATTTGCAGTATAAACATATCCGTATGCGATGGCGGGCATTTCCGGGATTTCTTCTTCAATTGACGAAGTATTCGCAAGGTTCATTTCTTTAATAAAATGCTTTCGTCCTTCAACCTGAACTCTTAATGTAAATAGTTTTCCAACCGGTGCCATAATCGTATTCAGAAGATCGACTTCAGTTTTAAGTCCATCAATAAACACCTGCATTTTTTGTTTATCAAAATGAGATAAAACAATTTTTGCAGTTCCCGCAGCTTGTTCAACCTGAGTAATCGATGTCTGCGCAGGCTTTCTTGTTTTTTCAATTCCAAGTTTTACTGGCGTCACTGCTACTGCAACTTCTGATTGAGCTAAGAAACTTGTATAGAAATAGAATCCTCCTCCCACCAGGAATGCAATCAAAGCTGCATAAGTTCCTAATGAGGTTTTATGACTCTTTCCTCTTTTTTTCGTTTCAGTCTTTTCGACTTTAAGGATTTTAGTCCCTTCTTTATTAACTTTTGAAGTGGTACCATTTTCTCTTTTAATGTTAGTCATCGTGCTGTCATTAATATCTGCAATTCTTTTGGAAATTATATTATCTTCACTAGAATTGGTTTTATCTTTTGCCTGCACAGATGCTTTTTTCATGGTAACGGTATTTTTCTTTTTAGCATCACCGGTATCAAAACCAAAATCGAGAATCGCTTCTTTTTTAATCAAAGGTGAATCATCACTTCTGACTGCATTTCCGCCGGCCGTTGCTTCAGTAGCATTCGAGCCTCTCTCAGTTTCTCTTTTCATATCTTCAAGGAAAGGCTTGATATCAATTTTACCGAACTCAAACATTTTCTCGCGATCTTTTTTAATTTCGTCTCTGAAAAGTTCCTGAGCAAAATATGACAAGTCAGTAGCGTTGAAATCCGGAAATTTCGCGTAAAGGAACTTCATTAGCGCACGGTTCATCTGATCTAGGTTGTCAAAGCGCTTAGATCTGTTTTTACTTAAAGCTTTTAATACGATTTCATCAAGCTCTTTGGGAACGTTCGGATTGATTGAAGAAGGAACCGGAATTTTACATTCCTGGATCTTTTTTAATACTGCAAGGTCATTATTTTCTTTAAATAATTTTCTTGAACATAACATTTCCCACAGAGTAATTCCCAGTGCGAACTGATCATAACGAGAATCAAGCTCTAATCCTTCAAGATACTCTGGAGCAAGATAAGATAACTTACCTTTGATCGTCCCTGCTTGAGTTGACTCAGAATTTGTCTGTGATTTAGCAATACCGA
>JACMRM010000276.1 GCA_014376445.1 Bacteriovorax sp.
AATAATATTTTTCAGACCGTAGCTTGCAGGAAAATAAGCTTTTCTCTTATCATCGATATTTGATTCTTCGTTACCGGCAGCTGCGACAACCAGAATCCCCTTTCTTTCTGCTTCTTTTAAAATACGCAACTCTTCAACAGCAGCTTCAGGACCACCGCCAGAATAATTAATGACGTCAACATTGTTATCAACAGCATATCTTAGAGCTTCAACAGTTGAATTCAAATTATCAAGTCCAGATGCTGTCGGATTGTAATATTTAAGTGCCAGAATTTTTACGTCAGGATAAATCGATTTGATAATTCCTGAAACATGAGTTCCGTGACCATGCTGATCAGTCGGCGCTCCCTTAACTTTTTTATCTTTAGAGAAGTCCATACCAAAGTTGTTCTCATCAATTTTACCTGTTTCAACAAAGATATTTTTTTCTAAGAACGGGTGGATCGGATCGATACCAGTGTCAACAACGGCAACGACGATTTCTTTTTTCTTTTTATAATGTTTCCAAGCTTCCAATAAATTAATTGAGGCAGGATTCTCAGGGTTAACTCCCCAAGACACGTAATTAGATGTTAGCTCTTTTGGATCAAAGTAAGACTTGTCATTCGATTTCTCTTCCATCTTTTGAGCCGTAACTCTCGGAAGATTTCCTTGAATATTGGTAGCAGTTTGTGACCAAGCACTAAAAGAGATTGTCGCTAATACATTAAGAACAACAATTCTTCTGATGATCGAATGCACGTTAAAGTTCTTCATAAAATAATCCTTTAATTTGATCCCGCGAAATACTTCTTTCGCTTAATGGTTCTCCCCTTAGAAAAGCAAGGTTCAAGCCAACTGGAAGTTCTTTAGTTTAAAGTGTTTAAGGACTACAGTGTAAAAACAATTGATGAAAGTTTGATGAGGTGTAAAAAGTTTGAACACTATTTTGAAGATTTCTCCTTTCTACAGACTAGATCAATATATAAAGCAGATGTGAGGGAGTGAAATAATGACACTAAATAGTTGGCTTCCAGCTTGCTTTATAGAATGCATCCGCCCACCAAGGGCACCCCCTCAAGGATATAGAGGTTTGTATGAAGAATGGACTACTTAGATTTTATCTTGTTTTCATGGTTGTAGCTCTCGCACTATTTTCTTGTGAAAATCACGACCTGACTCAAGACAAGGGCCGATCATCACAAAACACCATCGAAAGAAAGCCTGATGGCCGCGTTCCGACTGAGCCCAATGGGACACCAGTTGAGGGCCAGAAGAGTAAAAAGATCCCCCGCAGAACATACTCGAGATCAAGTAACCTCTGCTGAACTTCCCCTCTTCAGCAGAAGAGTTCTTTGAGACCAATAAAAAAAGCCTGCTGTTAGCAGGCCTTTTTCGTATATCTATTTTGTTGTGAGAGAAAAAATCTTAGATAGCTTTAATGAATTTTTGGTTTTCGCGCTCAAGCTCTTCAGCGTGAGTGATACAAAGAAACGTCCACGGTTGGTTCTCTAGGCGTTTTTCACCAATGCCTTCATCACATTCTTCACAGTGCCCGTAAGTTCCTTGCTCGACCTTATAAAGGGCCTCGTCAATTGCTTTAAGCTTTACCAGCTCTCTTTGGCGCATGTTGAATGTAACTTGCTGGTTGATAACTGATGTTGCTAGATCTGCTTCGTCTGATAGATCATCTGATGAAACTTGAAGGTCCTCGGTACTACGCAAAATACCACCGTTCATGATTTTGATCTTTGCCTGAAGAAGTAACGCCTTAAACTTTTCTATTTTAGCTTTATCCATACATTCCTCTTTAAAAACTAGTAACCTTGAATCCGATCCGACGACTTGCCGGAAGAAACTTTCAAATAGTGTACCTTGGATTTAGAATTTGACACAAGGGAAAAAACTACCATTACCTGTCATCTGTCGGGTAGTTATGTCTGATAAATAGACAACATTAGGGTGGGGGATCGTCAAAAAAGTTTACAAGTTTTTAGGGTGCATCTAGTATAGGGAGAAATTAAAATAGGGGATCATATGTTCGCTGAAGAATATTTAGCAGTTGTTCGTGAGTGTCGTGATGAAGAAAAGATGTTTCAATTCTTGAAAGAGGACAAACCAGGTACAGCTTTAGAATTAGCAAAATCAAAAAATGTGAGCCCGCGCATTCTTGATATTCTTACTCGTCATGTATCAATTACTGTTCTTCATGAAGTGGCAAAGAACCCACTTACACCGGTTACGACACTACAAAGATTGTCAGAAGATAAAGACATGCTTGTTAGAGATTACGCTCGTCGCACATTAAAGTCTTTAAACGTTACCCACTAAAAATTATCGAGCTGGCGCATCCGTAGAAGGCGAGTCTGCTTTTTTATTGCGCCAGCTTTTCCCCTCACGATTCTTCGCATTTTTCTGCCACTTGTCCACTGCTTCCTGATGTTTCGTATAGCTTTCAGAAAAAATATGAGTTCCTTCATTTGCACTGACGAAATAAAGATATTTGTGCGCGGCCGGATTTAATACAGCTTCAATTGATAAAAGTCCGGGGTTCGCTATCGGTCCCACAGGCAAAGCTTTCACGGTATAAGTATTATAGTCGGACTTCATCATCAGATCTTTTCTCCTAATGTTTCCGTTATAAGTTTCAAACATTCCGTAAATTGTTGGGGGGTCAGACTGCAGACGCATGTGAATTTTAAGACGGTTTAAAAACACTCCCGCAATCATCGGTCTTTCACTCTTATCACCGGTTTCTTTTTCCACCATCGAAGCGAGTGTTACGATTTGCTCTTTCGTCATACCGGTTGATGTGAAATTAATTTGCGCTGTTTTTTTATTGAACTCTCTTACCATCGATTTGATTACATGTTCTGCAGGCAGACCCGGAGCAAAGTCGTAAGACTCAGGGTAAAGGTAGCCTTCAACAGTTGATCCTGAGATGCCTAGTTTTTTTACAAAAGAGGGGTCTTTGCAAAGGGCGATGAATTCAATGTAGGTTGTAATGTGAGCGTCTTCCAGCATGTGGCCGATCTCAAACATATTTTTTCCTTCGGGCACAGTGAAAAACATCGCCAGGCTTTTTTCATTGATAAATGTATTGTAAATATCCATCATGTTCGAGTTCGGTTTAATTCTATATCTGCCGGATTTAAATTTATTCATTACACCGGTGTACTGGGAGTAGCGATGAAATAATCTCGCTGAACTAATGATTCCTTCGTTGGTTAAACGAGAATTAATTGAACCAAAAGTTTCCGCGGGTTTAATAAAGAAATAAGTTTCAGGCCCAGGATATCTCCAGACGACTGCCGAATAATATACACGCACGCCTAAAAGTAGTATGGCAAAAAAAGGAGCTGCAAAGAGAAAAAGTAAAGTATTTTTTTTCATAATATCTAGAGGTTAATAGACCTCCTTCTTCCTTTCAACGAAGGGTCATAAATTCCTAGTACATTCAATTACAAATCTCTCTTAGAATGATGATTAGGAGTTTTAATGAAAAATTTTGTCTTTATAATGATGTTACTTACAATACCGGAATTATTTGCTCGGGATTTTTGCAAAAAATTTCCTATACTATTATCACCTACTTTGATGTCGATGGATAAATCGGCCGAAAGTATGAAGTGTGTGGCCACAAAACAACAATACAATTGCAAAAAAGTTGAAGATGAACTTGAAGCTGATCAAAAATATAAAGTAATCCAGTGTGATACTAAGTCGCTTGAAGCCAATACACTTACTAATATGAGTTTTGGAAATTGTATCTGGAACGGTTTAAAAATAAGTGGAGACTCTCTGGTAAATATCGCTGAACTTCCAGGTGCAATAGCAGCAGGCATCGCCAAGAGTTTTCAGGAAACTCAGTTTTGCAATACAAGCGTAGATAAAAAAAGACAGATACTTAAGGCGTTTAATCTAACAGTTGATGATGCACGATTTAAAATTGAAGAGCAACGCCTGGGGCTTTGGCTGAATGATGCCAGCTGTTCTGAAATTGAAAAGCTTGTTTCGGCACGCTATCAGAATTATCAAAACACAATAATGAGAGAGCGAATTGCTGCCATCAATACTGGAAAAAAACCAAAACCACTTTCCGGATCAGATAAAGATTCAAAAGACTCAAGTCTAGCCGAAATGTTGAAAAGTGCCATGGGAAGTTTAGAGCAATCTTATGAATGTTATACACCAAAAGTAAAAGCTGAAATGATTTGCGCAGGAGTGACTTCCCTTCTCGCAGACGCTGCTCTCGGAGGTGGTGTAGCGATGGCCACAAAAAGAATGGCCCAGGTAATGAAATCGACGAGAGCACTCGCCAATATCAGAGCGGCAAATGCGTCTGGACAGGCCGTAGATCTTGCCGATGCAGCTGTGTTGTTAAATAAAGATAGAATCAAAGCTGCAGCAGCAGTCTTGAATAAAACAGATAATATGACTGAAGTTCAAAACAAAGCAATTATCGCTGCCCATGAAATTGGAAAAAAAGAAGGCCGAGGTTTTTATGAATATACTAAAGATGACATTCTAAAGAAGGCAAGAATTCTTCGGGAAGCAGGATTTGATCCGCTAGAAACACGAGCTTTGATGGAGGCCGGTGTGACCGGGTCATTCAGAAGTGATGCCTGGGCAAGATCAGCAATGGTCAGCTATATGGATAAAATGTTAAAAATTTCTACGAGTGTGGCTCAGCAGGAAAGTCTAATCGCTTTACATGAACTGGGAATAAGTTCAGTAAAAGGATTTTCAGAACAGGCGAGAGCATTGCTCAAGAGAGCAAATTTTACTGATGCTCAGATTGATACAATTTTAAAAGCAAAACAAGCTAATGAGCAGGGACTATTAACAGTTGCCAATATTGCTGTTGCAGATAAAAAAATAGCTTATTCAGAAGCTGCAAAGTCTGATGCGGAAAAAAGAGCTGCTGATGCATTGAAAGCTTCTCAAAATAAAATGGCTGAAGCGGCTGCTAAAGTTGAAGATTCTGCAGGACGAAAAGCTGTTCTAAACAACTTTAGAGATGATGAACTTATCAATGGAAAGCACCTGGAAATTCCAGAGGGACTGGCTGGCGACGCATTGGAGGCAAAAAAGAAAGCACGCAGGGCCAATGCACAGGAAATTATCAAAAAAATCGAGAAGAAAGAGCGCAGAGAATTTGATGTTCAGGGGACAATCATTGAAAGCGGATCAAGCGTTTCAAAATCCAGAAAAATACTCGCTGAAGTCGAAGCTGATTTGGCAAAACTACCTAAGACCGGAAGTGAGTTGAGAAAAAAAGAGCTGCTGGATAAAATTGACAGAAGTTCAACGTCACTGGAAATGTATCAGAAGAGATGTAAAGCGGCTTTGGAGCTGTACCGTGAAGCTCACGGCCATGAACAATACATGAGACAATATCAAAGAGACTATGACAATTACTGTAAATAAAATTATGACTTGATAAAGTCTTCGAGAATAATTGTAGCGGCCACACAATCAATCTTTGTAACATCCACTTTAAAATTAAACTGCGGCGAAGACTTCATACGGTCTTCCGCCGCTTTTGTCGTCAGCGTTTCATCCTGCTCAAAAAATTCCTGATCAGGGCACGCAGCTTCTAAAAGCTTTCCAAATTCTTTAATTCGTTTTGTATTGTCACTTTCGCCGCCATCGAGAAAATAAGGAACACCGAAAACTAAAATATCGATGCCTTCATTTTCAACGATACTTTTGAGTCCTTTAATGGATTCTTCGTGGGATTTATAAATGATTTTTTCTGCAATATAAGGAAACGGATCCTGGCCTGGACAATACATGGCCGTACCAATAACTTTGGTTCCAAAATCGATCGCGAGGATTCGTTTGGCAATATGCTTTTGATAGCGAGGGTAAAAAGAAAAATCTTCCATTGGAGAAACCTATATCTCACAAATCTGGACAATACCAGTTTTTAGGGGGTTAAAGATATAGCAATGAGCTAAAAAATCCGGAATTTCAGTCAATTATCTTGACAGGTTTTAGCGGAAGGATAATATTAGAATTATAAAACAAAGTATCTAATCTTAAATTTTAAAATCACCGAAATTAATTATCACGAGGTTTCCCCAATTCGGTTTTTCTTTCCTTCAATTAAAAAATAATCAACATTTCAAACTCAATTTATACCTGAACAGGAGTTACTTTCAAATGCATCTAAACGATCTCAGAGAAAAAGACATTGCCGAACTTACGACCATGGCAGAAGAAATTCAAATAGAGAACCCAAGTAACTTAAAGAAACACGAATTAATTTTCGCTATTCTTAAAGCTACTGCTAAAGACGATAAAGCGATTTTTGGTAACGGTGTTCTGGAAATCTTGCCAGACGGATTCGGATTCTTAAGATCACCGCTATATAACTACCTTCCAGGTGCCGATGATATTTATGTATCGCCATCTCAAATTAGAAAGTTTGGTCTTCGTAAAGGGGATTCAGTAGAAGGTGAAATCAGACCACCAAAAGAAGGTGAGAGATACTTCGCGCTGGTTAAAGTAAACGAAATCAATTCGCAATCACCTGAAAAACATAAAAAGACAGTTCTCTTTGATAACTTAACTCCGTTGTACCCGGAGAAAAAAATCAACCTTGAATACCACCCTACAAACTATTCAACTCGTTTAATCGATTTGTTCGTACCACAGGGGTTTGGTCAAAGATGCTTAATCGTTGCTCCACCAAAAGCAGGTAAGACCGTTCTTCTTCAGGACATTGCCAATGCCATCACAACAAATCACCCTGAAGCTGTTCTGATTGTTCTTTTAATCGATGAACGTCCGGAAGAAGTTACAGACATGAGAAGAAACGTAAACGCAGAAGTTGTATCTTCAACATTCGATGAACCAGCTACTCGTCACGTACAAGTTGCAGAAATGGTCATCGAAAAAGCAAAACGTTTAACTGAAGCTGGAAAAGATGTAATCATTCTTCTAGACTCAATCACTCGTCTAGCTCGCGCGTACAACACAGTTGTTCCACCATCGGGAAAGATTCTTTCGGGT
>JACMRM010000277.1 GCA_014376445.1 Bacteriovorax sp.
AAGTCTGGCTCATTTGAATACGTTCATCTCTTAGTAAGGCTAGAAAATCTTTACTCTTAACTTTCTGTCCTTTATTATATTTAGCAGCGTATTCAGGAAGAGTTAAAACTTCAACTTTCATTTGGCCTTTTGATTTCTCAGCTACTTCTTTTGAAAAAACATCAGCAGCTTCTTTGAATAGACCGATTGGCTCGTGAGCAAGGACCCAACGTATTTCATATGGCTTTTTGGGTGCGGCGGCAAAACTGCTTCCAAGTACAAAGAATGAAAGTGCTAGGTAGATAAAATTCTTCATTGTTAAATCCTTCTAAAAATCTCTTTTGAAAATATTAACACATTTAATTTGAGGGGCAAACTGGGATACAAACTTTAAGCACATAACTTTTGCATGGAAGTAAAAACGGCAACTAAAATAGGCACTTTTGAAATTGTATAGTAAAACTCTCATGATATTGATGTATTTCACAGAAAAATACCTGACTAATTGAGTATAGCTGTCTGTCGAAACTCCATAACTAATTCGTACTATTCTTCGAAATAAAAAAGAGCAGGTAAGTTTTTATTCTACCTGCTCTTATCAAGTCTAGTTATTAACAATAATTGATTCAGAAGCAGAAAATGAAGGAAGTTTCGAATTGATTGCACCAGTTGTGTCAACCGCTATGTTCAGATCTACCCTAATAACATGCTTTCTCTTTTCATTGATTCCGCCGATCAATTTTGAAAGGTTGATCTTCACGATACCGAAGTCATCGCTGATTTTTTCAAAAGAGTATTCGCTTGGGGTAAGGTTACGGCTGATTAGAGTTTCGTCACCTTTAAAAAGTTTTCTTCTTTGAACGAAAAGTTTTAAAGAAAAATTAGGATTTTTTGTAAGATCACCAGATCTGAAAACTACAGTCTGCCCTTCAAGCTTCATGGCAACGATTCCACCTTTAGTTGGAGCTGAAAGTTTTTTAGCATCAAGAAGAGTTAAGTCAATTGAACGGTTTTGAGTAACTGTATCTCCAACGCGGCTTTCTTCGTTGTATGTTTTAGCTAGAACGATAAACTCAGAGCAGTTTGCAACTGATTTAAAATCTCCACCTGTCAGAGTAAAGTCAACACCACATGTATTATGTGGTGCTTGTACGTCACCAGGAACACTAGAAACTTTTACATTAACATTTGCTTTAACATTGTTAGAGAAAACTTCATGTGGAACGCTTACTGTCTGGTAACAAGTGTAAGCTTCTTGTCTGTATTGAGGAACAGTATAACAACGGTTTTCAAACCTAGTTGTACAAACTTGTCCTGCATGGGGATCAGGGTAACAAACAACTTGCGGCTCTTGTCTGCATTCAGTTCTGTATCCGGCCTGTACAGTTCTAAAACATGTATTAGCTACAGTTTCATTTCTGTATTCAGTTCTTGTTTGAACTGCGCTCATTGCGAAGTTCTCTTCAGTCAGAACACCGGTAATTGGAAGTGAGTATCCATCGATAGTTGAAGCGTGAGCAGTAAGTCCAGCTAATAGGGCCAAAGCTAGCATCATTGATTTCATATTAATCTCCTGTAATAAAAAGTACGCGCTTCTTTATAGTTAAAATAGGGGATCTAAGTCAACCTTTACAGCGTTAGTATGACTAAATTACACGTATCGGTAATTGAGCTTTGATAATTTTTACGGCATGATGTGATAAACCATTAATGGAGCCTAAATGAAGAAAATTCTATTGCCAACCCTGATTCTTGCGTTGATCTCAACTCCGGTTTTTGCAGATTTTCTTCCTCCTGCATTTTCTTCTAAGTTTGAGCAAGAGTATATCAGCACTCTTAAAGGCAAAGTGAAAAAAGGCCTAGGATCGATTGAGTATAAATATCCAGGTATGATCAGATTCGAGACAACGACTCCAAGCACTGTTATTTTTGTCAGTAATGGTGTGAAGGCCTGGTACTACCGTGCTCCATTTATCGAGGGCGAACAAGGTGAAGTAACTGAGTCGTCAGCGAAGGAAGGATCAACGATTTATATTAAATTTTTTGATTCTTTAAAGTACGGCCTGACTTCAAATGAATATTATGAAGTGAAGCAAGGAGTGCCTGCCACTTTAGTTTTTAAGGCGAATGCGAGTAAAGAGCTCGGAATAAAAGAATCGCGTCTGCATTTTAAATTGAAATCACAAAAGTTTGAAGATATCGAAATGATCGAGCTGACTTTTGCTGACGGTAAAACTTCGAAGATTAAATTTATAGACTTAAAGGTTAATGCTGATTTGAGCACAGGAAGGTTTAATTTTGTTGCGCCTGTAAATACGAAAAAAACTAATTAGTATATATGACTAGCTTTTTCCGAATCTTTAGTTGTCCAGGATTGCCTTAATTAATGGTCACATCTAACCCGATGAGTGCCTTTTTAGCACTGCTAATGGACTGAAATTCAAAAAAATGCGCTATTTAGTTGAATTATCTGAGAGTGGCCATAAAATGATATTATAGATTTCATCTAGAGTTTAAATATAAAGAGGTTTAATTATTAATATTTTAAAAAATAAAAAAGGATTTACTCTCTTAGAGATCATGATTGCTGTTGGACTCATCGGCGGTATTTCTCTAGTTTTAATGCAATTGACGAAAACGCAATCAAGAACTACGGTACAGGCTAAGGTTGATGCTGATATTTCTCAGATGAAAACAGAAGTTCAAACGCTTTTAACTAGAGCAAATAGTTGTAATGCGAATTTTGCAAATAAAGTTCCCGGTACAACTTACAATCCAACTACACTTTATGATTGTGTTACAACTGTGGCGGGAACAGCTGGTGGATGTGCAACAGGTGAACTCGGTACACTTACAGTTAAGCCAAATTTGGCAGGGAATTTATACATAACCTCATCCCCTGTTAAAACGCCTTATTCAGATAGGTTTCGTGTAACTGGTATAACTGTATATATCGATCCAGTTGTTATGGGAACATCACAACGTATTCTTACAAATGCAAACGTTACAATTGATACGCAAGTTAAGTATTTAATTAATCCTGGAGAAGTACTTCCAGCTGCTAAAACTAATCCATCTTTAAAATTCTATACAACAGTTATCTATGATGGAGTTGCTGGTCTAGTTATCGGTTGTCCTAAAACGTGGAATGCTACAACTATAAAGTAATGGAGTTAGAATCAAAGATTTGACAAGATTTAAGAATAATAAAGGCTCTGCTCTCGTCATGGTTCTAATGGCAACTATTGGTTTAGCTGCTCTTGGTGTTGTTATCATGAACGCTAAAAAACAAGCAGGTAATTCGGCACAAAGAAATTCTGCTGATAGAGATATAGAGCGCATTATGGCCCGTGTTGCTTCATTGATTGTTTCTCCTGCAGACTGTAATGCTAATTTTTTAGGAAAGAAATTTACGGCACCGTATTCAACTCTACCGTCTGCTACTGTTGCTCTTTATAAATGCTCTGTCGGTGGAACGTGTAATGGTTCTGGGAGCGCTCAGGCAGCATTAAATTTTAATAACTGGGTTGTTTTTCCAGGAGAATTATCTGGGCGTGTTCGAATATCGAATTTAACTTATGCATTAACGGCACCCCAATCAACATCAAGTGTTGGACCAAGGCCTCGTGCTGGCTTCGCAAATGCTCAACCTGCAGTTATAACTCTCTCAATCACTTTTCAAAGAGATGTAGCTACGGTTGGCGGGAATAAGGTTGTAACTACTTCACAGCCTTATACAGTTAATGCGTTTGTTATAACATCTACAACTACATATAGTTCTGGCGGCGTGCCATTAGATACAATTACAGATAATCCCACAGGACTTATTTATGGATGTGCAACTTCACCATCGTCCATATATCAGTATCCAACTCATCCTTAATAATTAGTTGTTATTAAGATAATATTTTTTTAAGTTGTTTAATTTGAATTGCTCAGTTGTGAGTAATGGATCATTTGGAAACTTTAGTAAAGCTTCATTTAGTGTCTTTTCACCATTAATTAAATCCAAGTTCAAATCATAACCAGAGATTAAAGCTGCATAAATTACAGGGTGTGGCCTATAGGTAATGATTTCTTTATATAATTCAATTGGTTTATTAAATTTAAGCCCATAATTTATGGTCTGTGCTGACAAGGCAAGGCAGTAAAATGAAATGATAATTTTAGTTTTTCTAACAGGATATTTTTTAGCCAATAATCCCAGAGAAAAAATAAGAACTAAAATGAAAAAATATAAATAACGGTCTGAAACATTAGACCAGTAAAAAAATGTTATATTAGTGACACCAAGATATGGAACTAAAAATACTAATGTCATCACTGGAATGAAAAGGATTAATTTATCTATACCCAAGAGAAACAAAGGAATTATTAGTAAAATAATAATTGGTATGGCAGTCAAAAACCCCCCATAATCTATATCTTTATAAATAAAGTTCATATGGGTTGGAAATATAAGCTTCGTGAAATAATGCCATGAAGCCTGTTTGAAAATTTTTATAGGCTGATGTTCAAAGAGTGTTTCTGATTTAGGATAAATGAAATCAAAATAAACTTTTTCAGAAGTATTTTTTATAACAGGTTTAGAGTTTTCGAAAATATTTTGAAAATTGTTTTCTACACTGCTGAATACTTTGTCTCTTAGACTGGAGGTTTTATTCAGAGTTGAGTTTTGATTCGCTATTTGTTTCATACCTTGAATATTAAAAACCCCTATATATAAACTTATAAGGAAATATGGAATTAAAAAAAGATATTCTTTAAATCGTGATTTACATAGCCAAAAAACGAGAACAAATAAGAAAGGAGTGAGTAGTGCTATACTTTTAGTCCATAGTGAAAAAAGAAAAAACAATATGGAAAGGACCAGCGGAAAATATTTTTTAGACTCTAAAAAATTATTTAATAATAAAAATGATACAAGAAAAAATGTCATGGCTAAAATAGTCAAAAGTTGAAATATCCAACTGACAACTTCTACGTGAAGCGGATGAATTAAGAAGATCAAGGATAAAATAAAAGGGTAGGGAAACTTGAGTTTTTTATTCAGGCGATACACTAAAAATGCATTCAATGCATGAAAAATTATATTGAGTGATTTGTAAAAATTGAAAGAATTTATCGGTGAATATTTCATCAGTATGTAAAAGATGCTATATCCCAATGGCCAGCTTTTAATAAACTCTGATTTTAAAATCCAAAAGCTGTACCAGTGAGGTGCCTGAAGAACTTCAGGGTTTAAAAAAATAAATCTTTCATCATCCCAAAAGTAATTTTGATTTAAATAGGAGGGGCTAAAAAAAATAAATGCTAAAATTAAAAAACTAAAAAAAATAAATAGTGCTTTATTTTGATCTACAAAGCTAACTAATCGCTCTTTCATTAGAAAACTATTTTTATGATTCATCTATAAATTTTATGAGGACTAGCCTCTGGAGTCAATTAAAACGATACAGCGAAGAAATCCTGAGAAACCTGAATTTTCTCTTTTGCCAGAATTCTTCTGTAAGTTATATAATTTCTAAAAACCAACTTGATATAATTTCTTGTTTCTTCGTAAGGAATTGATTCTATAAATTCCAGATAATCTCCATTGAATCTTTCTTTTTCCCATACACTGATAGCGCTGGAACTTGCATTGTAAACTGCTGTACTCTGTACA
>JACMRM010000278.1 GCA_014376445.1 Bacteriovorax sp.
ATTAATTGTTCAAAAGTTTTTTGGATTTAATTTAATGGTCAAAGCTTATGGTTGGTCCTTCAAAGAGATGATTCCATTGAATACGTTATATCTCTTTTTTGGGCTTGCTAGTTTGCTTGGATTAGTTTGTTTTTTGATTAAAAGTTATTTTTCTAGCGATCAAGTTTGGTTTGCATTTTGCAGTATTCACTTTGCCGTTATTTATTTAGGAACTTTATTTGTTATTCGAAAAGATCTTTTTGGAAATATATCTTTCTTGTCTAAGTTTTCTTATTTTTTTAATAGAAAAAAATATTCATCATTACAAAAAACAAATAACGAGATTGCAAGGATTAATGTTTATGAAAGTGATAACTGAAATTACTCGTGTTTCAAAACCTTCGATAAAAGAATTTATGAATGAATTTGTTTATCTAAAAAAACCCGTAATTATTACTGATGGGCTAGATTTATGGAAAGCGAAAGATTGGAACTTGGAAATCCTTAAAGAAAAAATTGGCAAAAAAGAATTTGGTTTTCGTACTGAAGAAGGAATGCAATCTGCTATTTTTTCCGAAATGATTGATCGAGTGATTAGTGCAGATTCTAGTTCTGAAATTTCAGCTCCCTATTTAAGAAATATGAATCTTATAAAGATGTTTCCAGAACTCAAAGATGATGTGTCTCCAAATTTATTATACATGAAAAATAATTGGCGCGATCATTGGATGTGGCCTAAAAGCTGGCCTGAACATGTAAGTAAAGATCTTATCGAGCTTTTTATTTCGGCGAAGGGAGTAGCATTTCCCAAACTACATATTGATTATTGGGGAATGGATGGACTCATAGCTCAACTTCATGGTTCAAAAGAATTTATACTTTATCCTTCTGAGGATTCGCCGTATTTATATCCAAGCCCTGACAACCCGTTAGTATCCACCATCTCTGATTTTAATAATCCTGACTTTAACAAATTTCCTGAACTTGTTAATGCCACTCAATACCGCTTTCAGTTAAATGCCGGTGAAATACTATATAATCCGCGTTGGTGGCACACGACACTAACTTTAGAAAATTCAATCACTGTTATAATGGCCTATTGGAATAGAGAAAATTATCCCGTTTTTATTGATGAAATTAAGCATGCTTATAAAAATTCAAATAAACTTAAGACATTTGCTAAGATTAATTATTTTAAAGGGCTAGGTTTTTTACTTGAAAATTTTGAATGATTTTATCGAAACGATAGAAGTGCCTTCAAGATAAAAGATAATGGCCAGAGACTTATGAAAGTCTCTGGGCCTTTGAGAAATTATTAAATTTTTTGGTCATGCAAACAGGATTTGGGATTCATCTTAGAATTTTTACAAAACTATAAAGAGCCCTTAATAGTTAGATAAAGTTGATCAACTAGTGACTTCATTTGCTTTGCTTCTTCACTTAGCTCTTCAGCTGATTCAGCAGAAGAGCTAGACACGGTAGCATTTGCCTGAGTAACTTGATCCATTTGATTCATCGCTCTGCTGACTTCTGAAACACCCGTTGCTTGCTCATGACTTGCAGTAGCTATCTCAGTTACCATGTCACCAACCTTTCGAGCGCCTTCACATATTTCAACCAGTGATTCGCTACAACGCTTTCCTATTTTTATACCGTTATCAACTCGAACCTTGCTTTCATTCGATTGCTTTTCAACTCTCTCTTTAGAACTTGTTACGATCATTTGAACAATCTGAACACTACTTGTTAAAAGATCAGATATTTCTTTAGCTGCCTTTCCGCTCATCGCAGCGAGATTGCCAACTTCTTCTGCAACGACAGCAAAGCCTTTGCCTGCCTCTCCCGCGCGTGCTGCTTCGACTGAGGCATTAAAAGAGAGAAGCTTTGTTTGAAAAACTATTTCATTAATTACCTTTGTCTTCGACTCGATTTCATTAATTACATTTACAATTTTTGTCATCTCTTGGTTTCCAACTTCAACGCTATCCGATAGAGCGATGGTGCTTTTTTGAATTTCCTGAACTTCAATAATAAGCTCTCCAACCAGGTTCTTCCCTTGTTCAGCAAAGGCCAGACTAGAAACAGCGGATTGTTTTGATTCACTTGCGTTATCTGAATTCCTGGAAATCATCGAACTAATTTCTTCGATAGCACTTACAGTCTCCTGAAGTGCGGCGGCTTGTTCGGTTGCAGAGGATGAAAGTGTGTTGCCGTTAGCAGATACCTGTTGTGCTGCTCCAGTGACGACTTTAGAGCTATTTAAAAGCTGGTCGGCAAGCTTTTGAAGTTCGCGCGAAATTGACCTCGACACTATATATCCAAGACTTATTGCTAGTAAAAATCCAAAAATAGATCCTAAAATGATCACCAATTTCGTTTCACTTTCTGCCTTGTGAGCGGCACTTACAAGTGCATTAGCTTCAATGGTTTGTTGATTTATAAGGGTTGCAATTGCACTCTCAACTTTTTCAGCTTTTACCGGACATACTTCGCGAACTAGAGCTGCTACTTCATCAATCTTTGCTTGGTCATGTGCCGAGGATAAAGCTATGAGCTTGCCTCCAAACTCTAGGAATTCGTTTGAACTGGAGTCAAATGTTTGAAAATTTTTGAGCTCTTCATTGTTTTCAATTTGTAGTTTATAAGTTTTCTTGGCTTCTAAAAAAATAGTCACTGCTTTTTTTGTATTTTCAAGGTAAGTGTCCACCTTCTCCCAAGACATTCCACGCACTGGAACTGTCCTTATCTGAAGACGAATGTCTCGAAATTTAAATACTAACTCTCCAAGTGCTTTGGTCTTTAAGAGCTTAACGTCAGAAATTTTTTCATTAAGTGCAGCGACTTTTAGAGACCGGTAATATGTGAAGGCACCAAGCACAGGCATTAAAGTCGCTATCATGACACTCATTAGTATCAACTTTTTAGATAAGCTCCATTTTTTTTCCAATTATTACTCCAGGATTGATGCTAAAAATGTATTATAGATATATTATATGATATTTGATGGTTAAAGGTTAAAAATATTAAGTCATTTTTTTTGTTTCAGAAATAAAGTTTAAAAAATCAAACTGGAATTTACTTCTATAGTATCATATATCCTGTTAAGAGGTACATGATCGCAGCTCAAACTCAACCATTTATCAATGCAATCACTGACGAGGTTGCTGCTCAATAAATTTTTCATTTATTAGATGAAGTTTTGAAAACAGGTTCTTCTCCATTAATGCTGGGCTTTTATGATCAAAAGGCTTTCGCTGATATTGACGAGTGTAAATTCGTTGAACATAATTTTCTTACCAGCTATTTCAACTGAAGCTTCAAAGCGAAAAGAGTTATCAATATTTTGTAAAAGCTTTACTTTGATATCAAGAATATCATCGGGGCGAGCGAATGTTTTAAATTTCGAATTGTGAATCGCCCTTAATACTCCGAGAGCGTGACCTTTTGTTTTTTCTGAATCGTAGTCAAGAACTGGGGAATAGTGTTCTGCTATTAGTGCGCCGGCCGCTTGAGTTGTCATTTCTTGCAACATAGCACCGGGCACTATTGGCGCATTTGGAAAATGTCCTTGAAGATAATGCTCGCTAAGTTTACAAACTTTTCTCGCATGAATGTATTGATTAGAATGTTCTATAATTTCGTCAATCATTAAATAAGGTGCTCGGTGATGCAGCCTTTTGAAAATATTAATTGTCATAAAATCTAGCTCCAAATTTTGTTTTTTAAATAATCAGTAATTTCTAATTGCGATGATTTTAAAACGTAAAAAAATGGTATCCACCAAATGAGGTCATTAAAAATAATGGTTACTCCAAACTTCGCATTAAATACACCTGCATAATAGGCCTGAACAAAACCGATTGGGCCAAAAATTTTTCCTAGAAATCCCACCAGGACAATTGGCCAATGAGTTTTAGGTGCGCTCGCAGCTACCCAGTATCCAATGCCATAGACTCCGACGATCATACCTACGCATTGCCAAACTCCAGGATAATTTATCCGTGGAAGACCTGCAAAATCAAAAAGTAAGTGAGGAAAAAAAATAATACAAGCTCCCCAAACTAAATTATAGATGGCGGCAGTTTTCAGAATGTAGACTGAGATTTTTTTATTAGTCATTTTTTGCCTCTGGTCCTATTTTATGAGTTATTATTAGCCGCTTATAAGAAAATGTCATCAGTGTCTAATCAACGTCTTCTTCGCTTTTGCAGGCATTTGAATTCCAGACTTGTGGTGATTTCATGCCGGGAAAATCTGCCACTCGCAGGCGAAAGCTGCGGTTCTATTAAGCTAGTAAATGGTTCTGGAAATGTTGGTTCGAATCGTTAGACAATTGGTGCACCGTAGTTGACGAATATCGAACTGAGATCTTGAGCTACTAAAATTTTTGAATGTATATCGAATTAAGTGACCAAAATTCTTTTTGACAGCCCAAAACATTCGTAATATTTAATAAGCTGGGAACAAATTGTTTCGATATCTTTGCCGTAATAATGAGCAAATGAATTTTGAATATTATTATCTTTAATTATTTCTTTCATAGTTACTTTGTCCCCACTGAAAGTAACATGATAATAAAAAATAAATTTTTTAAATTTATTTTTATAATACCATTTGTGCACAAATTCATCTTCTCTTGTCCAGGCTTCCAAATAATGAATTCCATGCTTAAGAACTTCATTCTCAGCGGCTTTTAGCAATTTTTCACCAATTTGTTGTCTTTCAAAATTTGGGGGAAGGTCAGGACAGCAATATGCCAAATCATCCAGTTTTACGATCTGGACTGCTACAAAATTCACCCGGATTTTGTTCAAGCTCCATATTAAGCCAATGACTATATCGTCTTTTATGGCAACGAGCTTTATTGAAGGGTTTAGATAAGATGCTTTTTTTTGATAAACATCATCAAAGTACTGTGTATAAGAAAAGATAAAACTCTGCAATGGAGCCAGCCAGTCTCATTTTCTTTTTGGTATTGTTGTATTTTTATCATTAAGTAAAAGGTTAATTAACTTAGAAAGAAGAATTAAGATTGGTGCACCGTAGTTGACGAATATCGAACCGGCTTCTTAATTTATTGAAATAAAAAAAGGGAGGAAATTACTCCTCCCCCGGTAAAATCTAACCCTTAATTAGCTTATAAACTATTGTTAGTAGTTTTAAGATTTTAAGAATCAGTGCCAATACCTTCAAGGTCTTAAGCATCCATGCCTCCAAAGTGGCCTTCATTGGCCAGGTACTTAAGACTCAAGAATCTTGATTTTTTTTTTGTATATGTTAGGCTTAGCTACCCTCGGTAAAAACGGTTTGTTAGACCGTCGAGTGATATCTTTAAGGTCTTAAAACCCCTCTTATCATGAGGGGTTTTTTTATTGGGAGTGTTCATAAATAAGTGGTGAATTTATTTCATTTTTGAAGTACGAAGGACTACGCGTTGACGAATATCAAGTTGAGCTTATTAGTTAATCTAGAGAGTAAGTGTACAAAGTTCAAAGTCACTTGTTTCAATTATGCCTTTGACAAAGATGTGAGGAATGAAAGGAAACCATAAAAATTTACCACCATCCTTTTTAACATCTAGCCAGTAGTTAATAGTTTGAGTGGGAACTTCGATTAATTCTTTATATGAGCTGGTAGTGAGGAATTCAATATCATTTTCATGAATGGAGAAATCACCTTTCACTTGAGAAGGATTTTTTTTATAAATTACAGCCTCATATTTAGGAACTATTTTTTCCACAGGAATTTTAAAATACTCAGCTCTAATAAGTTTTAACTCAGGATTAATTTCTTTTAGCTTTCTAGCTATGAATTGTGGATTAATAGCAGATAATTGAATTACGTCATTCCACTTACAATTCAGTTTTGGAATTATTTCAAGCATGAGCTCTTCTCGTCCTTCATACTTTTTTGCATGATTCAAATAAACTGAAGAACTCTTGTTCATTAAATTAAGTGGAATAAGAAAACTACCTTCAAATGGTTCAGGTTTTAAATGATAAAGATATTTCATGATTAATTTTAGCGTAATTCATTTATTACGCAAAGATATGGTGCCTCGGGCCGGACTCGAACCGGCACGCCTTTCGACAGAAGATTTTGAATCTACCAAGTCTACCATTTCATCACCGAGGCATTGTGGGTGATTTTAGGTAATGGGGCGCTTTACGTCAATTTATTTCAAAAGTTCAAGAGCTTCTTTTGCAGTAAAACGAAATGTGTCAATTCCAAGATTTTTCTTTAACTCACTGTTATCCAGCGTTGAAGGAAATTTGATGTAATCTAACAAATAAAGAGGAAATTTCCAGATGGGAGTCAAAACTCTTGCCAGTTGTTCAACTACAATAATCGGTACCAGGATTTTTTTCACGCCGATAATTTCTGCGGCTTCATGGAGACTAATCACATCGTCACTGGCTACGTTATAAATTCCTGTCACCAGTTTATCAACGGCATTAACAATAATTGAGGCCATATCAAATTCATGAATGAACTGAAACATTGGATTGTAATCCATTGGTAGAGGAGCATACGGAGTCTTTAAATATTGTGTGATCGAGTTTTTAATTTGCGGACCGATGATATTCGCAGGGCGAAGAACGATCGTCTGAATTTCATTCTGGTTTTTCCACATCCAGTTTGTACACATCTGATCCATTTCAACAACGTCTCTGAGTTCAGCGTATTTAAAACTTGCGCGAAGAGGAGCGTCTTCTTTCAAAAACATCGGGTTGTCGGGAAGAGCACCGTAAACGTGGTGAGTGGAAAGAATTACAACTTTTTTTACGCGGAATTTTTGCGCGAGTTCCAGGATTGTATTTGTGCCGACTAAGTTAATGTCGATACGCTTGTGAATATTTCCCATTGCCGGAGAGTGGCCTAAACGTCCAAGGTGAAGAACGCTGTCGAATTGATGCTCGCGAAAAAGTTTTTCAAAGTTAGTGCGGTTGTATTTTATTTGCTGCCATTTCATCTGGGCACGCTTTGGCATATTATCAATCGGACGCGAGTCTACACCATGGATTGTAATTCCCGGGTGGTCTTTCATCAGGAGTTCAGCAGTGATTTTCGCCATTGCACCCTGGATGCCGATGATTAGAATTTTTTGAGCATTCATGATTTAAACCTTTGGGCGATTGATCTTTTGTTTCGGAGACCCGCTTGAGTTAATTCTTCAATTTGTTTCTCCAGAGCGATGATATGCGGTTCTAATTCTTCATCGAGAGCTTCTGCACTTAATTCATTGGGAAGAATGTAGGGTTTACCGATATAAATATCTACTGGAGACGGTAATGGAAATAAGTTTAGCGAAATTGGAAGAGCTGGAACACTTAAGAGTTTCGCAATTTTTTTTAGATGGTAGACATAAGGAAAAAAATCTTCTGCCCCAACGACAGCAATTGGAAGTATCGGAACTTTTGACGAGAGCGCCATTCTTAAAAAGCCTTTTGAAAAACGCTGTAGCTTGTAATAATCTTTTGAATCTTTCGCAATTCCTCTGACACCTTCAGGAAAAACCAGTATCGATTCCCCGCGCTTCAAAAGATTCAGGCAATTCACGCGGTCGCCTAAAACAGCGCCGCTTTCACTCGACCATCGTCCTAAAAAAGGAAGTGAGGTAAGAAATCTTTCAACTAACGGACGAAGAATTTTCGGGTGATCAAGTTCAGTGGCAAATGCCGTACAGATAAGAAGACCGTCGATAGGAATTTGTCCAGTATGGTTGGAAACGACCATGTAAGGCTGGTCTAAAATTTTTTCTTTGCCGTGAAGGCGCACATCAAAATAATATTTGTAGAATGGCCACACAATTTTTATATCATTGATAGCTCGTGTCGGCTCAAGCCCCCATGGATCGCGCTCCTTTGAATAGCGATCATTTAAGGCCGCTTCCAGTTTCGTAAATTTGTTTTTAAAGATAACCAACTAATCCTCTCGGGATGAAACTAATAGATGCTTTAATGCTATCAAAATATTCTTTCTTCACAAGCATTCTTATAGCGGATAAAATCATTGAGCGGAGTTTATATGAAGAAGACAAACAAGCTAAAATGCAGATTCAATTTCTGGATTATGAATTTTCATAAGGAATTGATGAAAACCAGCGCCATTGGCAAAAAGATGCTGACGGCTTCGAGAACAAATGCTCATTTGAAAGACTCTTATGAAGAACTAGGCAAGCTTCTCGAGCGGGGAGTTGAAAATGGTGAAGTGGACTGGGATTCACCAAAGATGCGCGCGCTGATACATACAATCAAGGCCTGCAAGCGTGACCTGGAAGATATCGAGAGAAAAATGAACAGGATTAAATTTCAGTCGATTGAATTTAAGAAAGATAATTCCAAAAAAGATTAGGCGTCCGGCTCTGCAATGTGGGTCTTTCTCATCTCAAGCTCTTCAAGAATATGTGTGACGATGGCGTCTTCCACCTGCGGAATTCCTTTCTTTGATTCTGCTGAAGCAAAATACATTTGGCGGATCCATTTATAGTCTTTCGAAAGAATTGGTTTTAATTTTTCTAAAAAATTTCTTTCTTTCTGCGTTTTTAATTTATCAATCTTGTTAAAAACTAAAACTGTTTTACGGTTATGTTTTTTAATGAAATTATAAAATTGCTTATCAACATCCTGATCAGGGTGGCGTGCATCCTGAAGATTCACTAAAAGCATTGACTGAGTAACTTCAGCAAAAAATGCTCCCATTAATTCATCCCAGTTTTTCTGCATCTCTTTTGAAACTTCAGCAAAACCATATCCCGGTAAATCGATAAGAAAAAATTTAGGAAGATCACATTTTTTTCCATTCAGGTTTAATTCGAATGTGAAAATATTTATTTCTCTCGTGCGTCCGGGAGTTTTTGAAACACGCGCTGTTTTTCCGCCGAACAATGCATTGATCATGCTCGACTTGCCGACGTTTGAACGCCCGACAAAACTTACCCCGATAGCATCAGTATTTTGAGCGAGCCAATCTTCGAATTGGGCCACTACGGAAATTCCCATTTTGAAATCTGCACTTTGAGGTCGGATCGTATAACTCATATTTGTACCTAAGATTATTTATAAAACCGATATTATCCGATTATGCACGAAATTGCACTCTCTAAGAGGTGGCATAACACTTGTAAACAGCGTAGTCGGGGCGAAATACAAAGGAGATTAGAGTGGAAGCATTAAGACAAGAGCGAATGATCACACCGCATTTAGAGGCAAGCGTAGGGCTTAGAGGAGTGCGTGAAAATGATGAATTCATGCTGGATGTGTTTCAGGACAGGAAAAGAACGTTTAAGTTAAATCGCACTAAATATAAGATTCAAAATGGAAATAATTTTGAATTTAATTTTTCTACAGCCCATATTTCACTTCCCATTTTTGGCAAAGAAGAATGCCTTTATGAACTGGAGCTGATCGCAGATAGAAAAAATAAAAATCATAACAACAATTCACGTTATCTTCTGAGAAGCCTCGGTAGTTCTCCCTTCAGGCTCAATGGTACTTATTGTTTTGAAGCTTTTCTTGAAAGAGGTGATGCTGTCGATATCGGATTCAACCGCATTCATTTTTTGAAGCCTGAAAATAAACATCTCGAGAATAAGCTTCTTTCTGAAAAATTCATTAAAAGCTCTCTTTCCATTCTTCTTGAAGGAGAAACGGGAACAGGAAAGACAACACTTGCTAAAAAAATTCACCTGGAAAGCGGGCGTGTCGGGAGATTTGTCCATATAAACCTCTCGGCATTTTCTCCGGGACTGATTGAATCAGAGCTTTTCGGACATGTGAAAGGTGCATTCACCGGAGCTCTCAATCCAAAACGAGGGGCCATTCTTGAATCTAACAAAGGAACGTTATTTCTGGATGAGATTGATTCATTGTCGATGGATCTGCAGACCAAGCTTCTCTTGTTTTTAGATGATCATGAAGTAAGAGCAGTAGGGGGCGAACACTCTTCTAAAGTTGATATTAGAATGATTTTTGCTTCAGGATCTGTTCTGAAAACACGTGTGGAAGAAGATAAAATGCGTAAAGATTTTTATTACAGACTGCAGTCGGGGTGTTCCGTTACCATGCCAAGTTTGAGAGAAGAAAGCGCACGAATTAAAGTCTTGTGCAGAAAATTTGAATACGACCAGGCTATCGTCATTGGTGAGGACCTGATCCAGTTTTATTCGACCTGCGCATGGCCTGGAAACATCAGACAGCTTCATTCACATTTGATGAAAAAGAAAATTTACTCCGACGGGAAAAAATTTATCATTGATGAAACTGACCGTGAGCTTCTCGCTGAAAATTTTAATGTCAAAAAACTCAACCCTGAAGATATTCTAACTATGGAAAAGATGAAAACTAATTATTGCTACGATGTTTTTTTAAGAGCAGGGAAAAGTATTTCCAAGGCAGCAAAGATCCTGGAGATGAGTCCGAATACTTTAAAAGCTTATCTGGATAAAAAGAAAAGTGAGCTAGGAAACCATCAGGTAGTCCACATAGATATCTAGGACTTTCCCTTCAATTTCATTTTCTTTCAAGAACTGGTTAAGTTCGAGTTTGATTTTTTCCTTGATGATCTGGCGTCCTTCTTCTTCGATTGGAAGTTGAGGGATGACCGGTTCAACATGCATATTGAGATAGTCGCGCATCTCAACAGCATGATCTGTTAAAAATAAAATGATATTTCTGTTTGATGTAAGGCATGTGAAGTCGACATAAACCTGACGGTTTCTTTTTGTATCTTCTAGGAAGAGCTGAAGATTAAGGTCTTTCATAGAGTATAGTTTTTCAAGCTGCATGAAGTATTTCGGTCTCGCTTCCAGAACCTGCTTCACTTCTACGTCTGTAATTTTTGCGCCGGTAATCAGTGCCTTCATTTCTTTTTCAATGGCATCTGTGTCTTCATGAGAAAGAGGAAGTTGAGTGGCATGAATCTTCATTCCTGAAAGGAGCTCTTCAATTTCTTTTTCTACCGAAGTCAGCTTATTTCTTTCTTCAAGTGATTTCGCTTTCACTGTGATATCCAGAAAGATTTCTTTTTCCAGGACATCATATTTTATTTTTTTGAAAACAATGATGGGCTCTTCTACGACTTCCACAGATGCTGGAGCTCTTAAGGCCTTTGTTCCCACGATAATTTTTTCAGTGTTCTTAAAGATAAGAAAACTAGCCGAACCGAAAAACATGACGGCGAGTAAAACACTGAAGGCCTTAACTGGATCAGTTTTAAACTTTTTAATGGGAGCGAGTGCCAGGTCAACCTTGTTCGCCTTTTTAAATTCTTCAGACTTGAAATAAATGTTAACGGCAATAAGATATCCTCTTACTATCGTCAAATAGTGCTGGCTGTATCCGATGGTCTTTAAGAATAAGATTCTCACTTTCGGCTGAATAACTTTATATTTTTTCTTAGCGAGCTGAGGAGTGTGCTTCACCCAATCGATGGCTGCAAAAACAGAATGCGGAGTCACATGCTTCATCTTTTCGATTAAGCTGATAATTGTATTATCAACGGCCTCTTCAATTTTTATCAAAAACTTCAAAAGTTGACTCCTACACAGTCTTGTCGGTTTCTTTTTAGAGAATTTGAGAAACCTTTAAATTGGCCGATAAACCAGGTCAAGAATGGTCATTTTTTCCCTATACAGGCCTTCGTATGCCATTTCCTCCGATCATTTCCTATTAGCGACGATAAAAAATCATGAAGAGACGGTTTTTTCGACTTTTCGACGAGAATTTTTAGGAGACCTTCATGAAAACATCAGCGTTCAGAGCATTATTATTGTCATCAATACTGGCACTTTCGACGAGCTGTTCGTTGATGGAGCCGAGTAGGAGTTTTATAGATGAAATGGAAGGCCAAAATGACGCATTTTTAGCGCCAGGAAAAGATTTTCCAGTAGTCGGCGGAGATACCGGAGAAATGCGAAGAAGCCGTGAACAAATCGATGCAAGAACCCCGGCAAGTGAGCGCACTAAGCGTCTTCGTTCCGAGTCAAATTCGATCGGACTTGAACTCAATGAAAAAGAAGACAGGCTGGGTGAAGAAGAAAGAGAAAGATATTCACGTGATAAGAAGTTCTTACAGACGGATTCAGATAAATTATATTATTTAAGCCTGTCGCCCTATGACCGCGGAACTTACATCGATACGAAAAAAAGCGATCTGAGAGATGATCTCGCGCCAAAGAGAAACCTTATGGCGAAGCACTCAATCCATAGCAGTGAATTATTTTTAGGAATGGCAAAAGCTGAAGTCATCGAGATGTGGGGTAAACCTGCACGTGTCGAAATTGCCGGCAATCCGACCAATCAAAATGAACGCTGGTCATTCGTTGAAGACGGAAGTGTGAAGCAGGTTTATTTCGAAGGCGGAAAGGTTCAAGGATGGGCCCTTGATCTCTAAATCAGAGCATAGTATCCTCGGCACAATTTTAAAAATGCCATAATTGCCGAGGATTTTCCCAATGACAGCACAATCTATGACCGGTTTCGGTCAATCAGTTTCTCAATCAGAAAATTTCGTTGTCTCGGTTGAAATGAAATCGGTGAACAATCGCTTCAAAGACATCAGATTTAAAATGCCCTCAACGTTGAACTCTCATGAAATTGAATTAAAAAAAGAAATGACTGATACGTTTTCGCGCGGAAGTTTTGATGTTTATGTAAACGTTAAGCGTGCTGAAAATAAAAATCGTTTCGACGATCTTGATGCAAAAAAAGTTTCGCAATTCATTCAAAAAGTTTCGGCAATGATTAAAACAGAAGGAGTGACTCCAACTCTTTCGATGACTGATCTTCTTCGCGCAGAATTTTTAGTTGAACAAGATGAAATGAACCAGACAGACCTGGTTGAACTTTTATTCAAATCATTTAAAGGTGCGATCGGTGAACTTAAGCAGTCCCGGGAAGTCGAAGGTGATAAGTTGATTAAAGTTCTTGAGAAACATTTAGAAAACTATAAAACGCAATTTAAAGTGTGTGAGTCGAATGCAGAACACTTTAAGGCCAACGTTGAAGAGAAATTGAAGAAGAGAGTTGAAGAATATAAGGCCTTGGTCTCTGTCGATCAAAGCCGACTACTTCAGGAAGTAGTTTTTTATTTAGAAAAAATCGACATCCATGAAGAAATTAACCGCATTCATTCCCACCTGGAAAAATTTCAAAATCTTTTAAAATCAAGTAATGATGTAGGAAGACAGATTGATTTCTTGGTTCAGGAATTAGGCCGCGAAACTAATACCATTGGTTCGAAGTCAAGTATGAAAGAAATTTCTGATGCCGTTGTTCAGATGAAACTGCAACTAGAGAAGATGCGTGAGCAAGGGCTTAACATTGAATAAAGAACAATATTCCGGTAAACTCATAGTCATTGTTGCTCCGTCTGGTACGGGGAAATCTACAATGATCAAAAGATTAAAACAGGATTACCCCTCAATCGTCGAATCTGTCTCATACACTACCCGTCCAATTCGTCCCGGTGAAATTCATGGCTTAAGTTATTTTTATATTTCACGAGAAGAGTTTATTGCGAAACGAGACAATAACGAATTTTTAGAATGGGCCGAAGTTCATGGAAACTTTTACGGAACATCTAAAGTATTTGTCGAGCAAGGTTTGGCTGAAGGTAAACATGTGCTTTTTGACCTAGACGTTCAGGGTGTGGATTCATTTAAATTGCATTTCGGTTCAACTGCTAACGTAATTTTTATCGCTCCACCTTCAGTAGAGGAACTTGAGAAAAGATTGCGCAACCGTGGAACGGAGAGCACTCAGATCATTAACCTTCGAATCATGAACGCAAGAAAAGAGCTGACTCGTAAAGATGACTTTGATTTTTTAATTTTAAACGACGATATCGACAATGCCTACACGAGGCTGAAAGAAATCACTCAAAAGATCCTTCAGGGATAGAGCTAGTTAATGCAAGAAAGTTTAGATTTTTCACACGAGAGAGACCTCACCATTGACGACCTTGTCAGGAGAGTTGAAGCCTATTATCCAGACGCTAACTTTACTATGTTACGTAAGGCATTCCTGTTCGCAGAAAAAGCTCATACAGGGCAAAAAAGAAGTTCAGGTGAAGATTATATCATTCATCCGATGAACGTTGCCGCAACTTTGATTAAACTTCATATGGATCTGGATACGATCATTGCGGGACTTCTTCACGACGTTGTTGAAGACTGTAACGTGAGCCCGCAGGAAATTGAAAAAGAATTTAACCAGGGAGTAGCTGATTTGGTTGTCGGTCTGACAAAAATCGGGAAAATTAAATTCAAAACAAAAGAAGAGTCGCAGATTGAAAACTTTCGGAAGATGGTTGTCGCCATGGCGAAAGACCTTCGTGTCATTATCGTCAAGCTTGCGGATCGTATGCACAACATGCGTACACTTCAGTATGTGTCTGATGAAAAGCAAAAAAAAGTTGCACAAGAAACACTTGATATTTATGTTCCATTAGCAAGCCGCCTCGGGATCAACTCTGTTAAATCTGATTTAGAAGATTTATGTTTGCGGTTTTTGAAACCAGAAATTTATTATCGTCTAGCTGAAAAAGTTTCGATGAAAAAATCGGAACGTGACAGTTACATCAGAGATGTTATTTCGAATATTAAAGAAAAATTGATGGAGTACTCTCTGCACGCAGAAGTGAAGGGACGTCCGAAACATTTTTATTCTATTTATAAAAAAATGACAGCTCGTGGAGTTGATTTCGAACAGGTGCAGGATTTACTGGCCTTTAGAATCATCGTTTCAAACATTACTGAATGTTACAAAGCACTGGGAATTATTCATTCTGCGTTTACACCGATTCCAGGACGTTTTAAGGATTACATCGCTATTCCTAAAGTGAACAACTACCAGTCTCTCCATACAACGATCATGGGGCCCAAAGCAGAGCGTATTGAAATTCAGATTCGTACAAACGAAATGGATGAAGTTGCTGAAGCAGGGGTTGCTGCTCACTGGAAATATAAAGAAGGTTTAGCTGGTAAAACTGCACCTAAGCTTGACTGGGTACAAGAGCTTCTTGAGTACAATAAAAATACAGATAACAGTCGCGAGTTCTTAGATGTTATTAAAAATGATCTTGATCTCGATGGAGTTTTTGTTTTCACTCCAAATGGTGACGTTCGTGAATTAAAGTATGGATCAACTCCATTAGACTTCGCCTTTGAAATTCACACTGAAGTTGGTCTTCATTGCGTAGGCGCAAAGATCAACGGAAAGATCGTTCCCTTGAGACATACTTTAAAGTCTGGAGACTCGATTGAGATTTTAACTAGCAAAACTCAAACGCCGTCGAAAGACTGGTTGAATATTGCGAAGTCGTCAAAGGCGCGCAGTAAAATTAAACAATGGCTTCTAAAAATTGAGCGCGATGAAAACCGTGAACTTGGTAGAGATATTCTTGATAAAGCTTTTAAAGTTTTTGGTACAAGTATTAAAGCTTTGATGAAAGCTGGCGAATTTAAGCAGATGTTTGATGAACTTCATATCATTGATGAAGAAGAGTTATGCGTTCTGGTTGGTTCTGGAAAACATACACCGAAAAGCATTATTGAATATATTCCATCTCTTAAAAAGATGGTTGATAAATTTGAAATCAAAGAATTTGATGATAAAATTACTGAGATCGAAACTTATCATGACAAAATGGCACAGAATATTCGTAAGAAATCTCATTCTGATAATGCAATAATTGTTGATGGTATGAGTGACGTAATGGTTCGTATGGCCCGTTGTTGTAATCCGATTCCTGGTGATAGTATAGTAGGGTTTATTACTCGTGGACGCGGTATTACCGTTCATACGTCTCACTGTAATCGTGTAGACGCAGAAACGTTGATCAGAACTATTAAAGTTTCCTGGAACAAAGGATTCAGTTTCACTCACCCTGTTAGTGTTCGTGTTATTACTCAGGATAAGCCGGGAATTCTTTCGCTTATCTCAAAGACGATTAACAACGTTGGGATTAATATTAGAAGCGCCATGGCCAAATCAATGCCTGATAGGAAAGGGAGCTTTATCTTTGAAGTTGAAGTAAAAGATTATTCAGAGCTTTTAAAAACTATTAGTGCAATCGAATCGCTTGAAGAAGTTATTTCTGTAACTCGTGTTTAAAATCAAATTATTTTTTTAAGAACTCATTATAAAATTGATTAAGACTCTTTTCTCTATTGAAACGCATTTTGGGTTCATCAGAAGATAATCGTAAGTAAATTGCATTTTGACTTGGAAAAATAGCAAGTATCTGGCCTTTTAGTCCATAAATAAATGCAACATCATCAGGAAGCATTGGATATGCTTTAGTGCCATCTGTGTGAGGAGTATTTAGAAACCAAAAGCGGCCATAGGCAAAAGGCGCAAAAAAAGAATCTAATGTTCTGGATTTAGTAAAACTCTTAGGATCGCTGAGAAAAGTATCTGACTTCCATTTTGTTGTGAAAAGATTATTTCTATTTTTGAGATATAGTTTGGCCAGTTTTATAATATCTTTGGGGCTGGAAAATCCGAATTGTCTTGAAATTAGCAGACGAAACATATCTTTAAAGTTATTTTTTAACAAAAGCTTGTTTAAGAAAGAATTATAATCATCAAATAGATACTCGTTGGAAGGCTTGATAATTATACTTGTATCAGAAAAATTATTTTTATCTAAAAAAGTTATAAGCATATTATTAAGTTCTATTTTTCCAAATAAGTCTTCAAGATGTTGGATCAGAAGGTTGTTATCATAGAAACAATAATTATAACTTGTATTCGGAGGATACATTGGAAGTGATTTTGCTAGATAATAATCAAATAAATTTTCTGGTATTTCGTTGATTGGTCTTATGAGACCGGGCTCAATGGTTTCCATAGTGCCTGGATCTGATAAAGTTCTTAGTCCTGAACTCATTCTCATCAAGGCATCAATTGTTAAATTGGAAGTAAAAGTATCGTTTATAGAGTGTTCTATGTGCTTTGAAGACGAAAGCAGATTGTTTTTTTCGAGATTACCTATGAAGGCATTTAAAAACAACTTATTCAGAGAATGAAGAAGATGAGGGCGGTTGTAGTCAAAATTATTTGCATATTTTTCGAAGATGATTTTTTCATTTTGTATACCAATTAACACGTCTGTATCACCAACAATTTTATCAAAACCATAACTTTCAAATGTCTCTGCATATGAGCAGTAATTTATGGTAATAAAGAAAAGGAATACAAGTAATTTCATTTTTTAACTCCTTAAAAAAGTATGAGTATTTAAAATTAATAAAAATTTTGAATGGGTGATTTTTGGTCCCAATACATTAAGAAAAGCTTGGTGCGTGCAAGCTTGAAAACTTCGGTATAAAGAATTTTATAGCTTCTTAGGCTTAACCAGTTCGAAGGGACAGGTGAAAAGTAAAATTCAAATTTTTCATCTTCCTTTGCTAAGGATCCAAGAATCGTTTTAATTCTCATTATGTGATAATCGCTGGAGATAATAAGAATTTTATTAAGACCGCGATTGTTTCGTAAGTAATTTAGTGTAGAGATAACATTTTCCACTGTGTTTTTCGCAACGTAATCAAGCTCAATGTGGTCAGTTGGTTCGTTTTCCTGAGGGTCAATTGGATTCATCAGAGTTCTTACAGAATTTTTTTCATGTACTCCTGTAATGAAAACATTCGGCTGCTTAAATTCTTGTGCCTTTTTAACAGCAAATTCAATTCTTTTTTGGCCGCCCGTGAACACAACAATTAAGTCTGGTGGATTTGAAACAAATGTGGACACTGCATTTTTTCCTTCACTTCTTGAATCCAGAAGCAGGATGGCGCAGGCGAAAGAGTAGCATAAAAAGAAAGACGCAAGAATGATCATTACACTTAAAAAGTGGCGATACATCCTTGTGCCTTTAGATTCGAATACGTATTTACTTTTTAAAATCATTTTAAATCACGATAAGCGGAATTCTAATACGAAGTTCCTGGTTTTATTTTTTACAGCTCTTATTTAGCCGCGATTACTTCAATTTCTACAATGGCACCCTTTGGAAGTGCTGAAACTTGTACAGTACTTCTTGCAGGGTATGGAGCTTTGAAAAAAGCAATATAGGCTTCGTTGACTGCAGAAAAGTTATTGAGGTCAGTTAAGAAAATTGATGTCTTTACAATGTTCTCTCTCGTAAGACCCTGCGAGTTCAGTAATCCATCGATGTTCTTCATGACCTGGTTCAATTGAGGAACGAACCCCACAACCATGTTTCCAGTTTTTGGATCAAGTCCGATTTGTCCTGAGAAATAATAAGTTCCGTCAACAGCTACGCCTTGTGAGTATGTTCCTACGGCAGCTGGAGCTTTATCAGTGTTTACAAAAATTTTATTCATCATTAATTCCTATTCTTTTAAACTCATTTTTTTATCAGTTAACAATGCAGATAGAACTGACATGTTAACAATCTCAGTAACCGTGGCAGTTCTTGGAATAATGTTCGCCGGCGCATTCATCGGCAGAAGAATTGGTCCGATTGCGTTCGCATTTCCAAGTTGAGCTAATAGTTTATAACTGATGTTCGCAGAGTTTAAATCAGGGAAAATAAGAATATCACTTGGCCCGTCTAGCGTCGCGAAGCTGAATAACTTATCCATTAATCCTTTATTAACTGCAACGTCTGCCTGCATTTCACCATCAACCAGAAGGTTAGGGTAACGAGTCTTTGTAAGCTTGACTGCGTTTCTGATCTTCTTAGCTTTAACGTCGTCGTTAGAGCCGAAGTTAGAAAAGCTCAGGAATGCGATACGCGGTTCGCGCTTCATAAGTTTTCTGAACAACTCTGCTGTTGCAGCAGCTGTTTCACAAAGCTGGTCTTCAGTTGGGTCAATCTGAACCGCACAGTCTGAGAAAAACAGAACGCGGTTTTTGAAAGACATGATGAAAATACCTGCTGCACTTTTTCTGTCTACAGTTCCTAGAACGTGCATCAGAGGAGGAAAGCAGTCAGCATAGTTTAATGTTGGGCCCGCTATTACGGCATCAGCAAGACCGTGCTTAACCATCATCGAACCGAAATAGTTCTGATGGCTCATAAGCTCTTCTGCATGGTAAACCGAAACACCATTACGCTGTCTTTCTTTTGAATACATGCGTACATAGTTTTCAAATTCTTCATGCCGTCTTGGATTAATTGTACGAACATCGTCTTTATATTGTTCAAGACCAAGCATATCCATTTTTTTGTGAATAGCTTTTTTTCGTCCAAGAAGAATCGGTTCGATTTTATCTTCTTCAATAAGCTGTTTAACGGCTTGAAGAATTCTTGTATTCGTTCCTTCTGCGAAAACGACTTTAACTTTTTTCCCGGACTTCGCAACATAGGTTGAAAGACGATCACGAAGTGATTTCATGAAGTGGGCAGTATTGCCCATTCTCCCTTCGAGTGATCTGGCGTAAGCATGAAGGTCGTCGATGTTTATTCTTGCTACACCAGAATCCATTGCAGCTTTAGCTACAGCAGGTGTCACACGTGTGAGAACTCTTGGATCGAATGGCTTTGGAATTAAATAATTTACACCAAATTTAAAATCTTCTCCGCCGTAGGCCATTTTTACTTCTTCAGGAACTTCTTCCTTTGCAAGCTCAGCGAGCGCCTTAACAGCAGCAAGTTTCATTTCCATGTTGATTTTTTTAGCTCTGACATCGAGGGCCCCACGGAAGATGAATGGGAATCCTAAAACATTGTTAACCTGGTTTGGAAAGTCTGATCTGCCTGTCGCCATAATAGCATCATTACGAACAGCATGAACTTCAGATGGATAAATTTCTGGCACAGGGTTGGCCATAGCGAAGATGATTGGATCTTTTGCCATACTCTTAACCATATCAGCATTAACTAAACCGCGTGCTGAAAGACCTACAAAACAGTCACAACCGTTCATTGCTTCGGCAAGTGTTCTTGCTTTAGTTTCAACTGCGAAGTCTTCTTTATATTTGTTCATACCAGTTGTACGGCCTTTATGGATAACACCGTTTGAATCAACCATCAGAAGGTTTGCTCTTGGAAGTCCGAGTTCAAAAAATAATTTTGAAACTGAAATTGCTGCAGCCCCAGCACCGGATACGACAACTTTAATTTTTTTAATATCTCTACCAGTGATCTCTATTGCATTTAAGAATGCTGCTGTCGCAATGATAGCAGTTCCGTGTTGGTCATCATGGAAAACCGGGATTTGCATTTTTTCAATTAGCTGAGTTTCGATTTCAAAACACTCTGGAGCTTTAATGTCTTCAAGGTTTACACCGCCAAATGTAGGCTCTAGCGCTGAAACAATTTTAACCATTCCTTCAACTGTGTTCTCGTTAACTTCGATGTCAAAAACATCGATGTCAGCAAAACGTTTGAAGAGAAGTCCCTTACCTTCCATTACTGGTTTCCCGGCGAGGGCACCGATATTTCCTAATCCTAAAACGGCAGTTCCGTTAGATATGACGGCAACTAAATTTCCTTTCGCAGTATACTTGTACGCAAGCTCAGGATCTTTAGCGATCTCCAGACATGGCCAGGCTACTCCAGGAGAGTAGGCTTTTGTTAAATCATTTGATGTCATTGTTGGTTTGGTCGAAATGACTTCGATTTTTCCAGGGCGCCCTTCCGAATGGTAGTCGAGAGCTTGCTGTCTTTTTTCATCTGCGTCAGTGCGATCATTTCGTTGATTACTCACGGTCAATCCTTTTGTTTATGGAATATTTTCGACCAGAGTAGGGTATGCTTTTTTCACTGGGTAAGCAAAGAAAAAGGCAGAGGTTTTTATTGCTATATGTCTACCATTTCGTTAAACTCAGATTCAAGAAAATAGCCTAGGGGTGGTCGACAAAATTGGCCTGAGAAATACCCTTGAACCTGACCAGGGTAATGCCTGCGTAGGAAAGGAAAATATGAATATCTGCTCACGTACAGTTGCTAGTTTTAAATCCATCACCATTTTTGAAATAGTTCTTACATTAGTGCTCGCTGTGGCATTAGGAGTCGCATTCTGGGGATGGACTTTTGTGTACGATTTAGCAAAACCATTTTTAAAACTTTCAGGGCTTAGTTATTTATTCGCAGGGTTCTGGATACTCGCTTCAGTTTTAGTTCCGCACATTGTGAGAAAGCCAGGCATTGCTATACTCGCTTCAATCATGGCGGCCTTTGTCGAAAGCCTGCTTACTCACTGGGGGTTGATGTCGGTGGTGTGGGGGATTGTACAGGGATTAGGTGCAGAAATTGTTTTCTTCATTTTTTCCTATAGAAAATGGAATCTTATTGTATTGATTCTGGCAGCTACACTCTCATCAATACTGAGCTACACTCTCGATTATTTTATATATGATTATAAATCTTTAAGTTTGAAATTTAATTTTCTGCAGGTTTCAATATTTATACTCTCTTCAATATTTCTTGCAGGTGTTTTAAGTTTTCTTCTGGGAAAACGACTGGTGCGTCTGGGAATTCTGGATCAGTTTTTAATTGTCAAAGATCAGCATGTATAAACTTCAGCCGTTTTCTTATACATTCAATCAAAGTGGAAAACCCCAAAAAATATTTCTGGAAACGCCGCTTGAATTTAATAAAAATGATATGATTGCCATTACCGGCCCTTCCGGTGGTGGTAAATCAACTTTTCTAAAAGTGCTGAAAGGAATAATACCAGAATTCTCGAGCGGCGTGCTCCAAGGTCAAATTACATTTAATGATCTCCCACTTACGGGAATAAATTTTCAGGCAAATTTAAAAAAGATTCTTTATCTTTTTCAAAATCCTTTTTCACAGCTTATATATCCTACGACTGAGGAAGAATTTCTTTTTTCAATGGAAAATTTCAATTTTACCCATGAAGAGATGAATGTTCAAAAAGAAAAATTTGAAATACTTTTTGGACTTAAAAGTATCTGGGGCAAAAAAACTTCCCAGCTCTCTAATGGAGAGTGCCAGAAATTGGTTCTTTCTTCACTGCTTGCTATTGACCCGTATGCTCTTTTACTCGATGAACCGACTGCATTTTTAGACCCAGCTTCCCGATTGGAGTTTTATCAATTTTTAAAAATCATTAAAGGCGATAGGCTGCTGATTATCGTCGACCATCAACTGGATGAAATACGATCGCTCGTCACCCGGATAATTGAAGTAAGTGCAGATGGAAAAATTTTAGAACTTGATAACTACCTGCCAAAGGTAAAAAAAATACAGACGATTGAGCTTCCAATGCTTGCAAACATACAGAATGTTCAGATGGATGTGATGAATGCCAGTTTTTCTTATCATAAAGATTCTAAACTTCTGAAAAATATCAGTGCCACTTTCAAAAGTGGTGATTTGATCGCAATTAAAGGAACAAATGGCTCTGGAAAAAGCACGCTGTTTAAACTTCTCGCAGGCATAATAAACCCGGATTCCGGAAAAATTATTACTAAGCTTAGAGGAAAAGAATTTGTTAATGCTAAAAATTTTAAGAATGTCGGTTTTATTTTTCAGAATCCAGAAAATCATTTTTTCTTTGATACCATTGAAGAAGAGCTGAAGCAGAGTTTTAAAAATATTGATATAGCTGTTTTTAAAGATGCTCTCATAGAAAGATTCTTTAACAATATTGATCTTAAAAAATCACCTTTTCTGTTATCGGAAGGAGAAAAGCGAAGGCTTTCAATTCTCATGACGATTTTTTTAGGTAAAAGTATTTTTCTCTATGATGAACCGACTTTTGGACAAGATGTTGAGTCGATCGAACAGATTACAGGTCTTATGAGAGAATTAAAAAGACGTGGCTTTGTTCAAATAATGATTTCTCATGATGATTCATTTATAAAAGATATGGCCAGCAGGGTGCTGGTGTTAGAGGACGGGAGTTTGAATGAAATTCCTAGAGCCTAAGCAAGAATTCATTCATTCGTGGTACCTATTGATCATGAGTTTTTTCGGGCTCATTTTTTTGCTTGCATCAACTGTGCTTCCTCTGAATCTGCTGATGGCACTTTTTCTATTGTATCTATATAAAAAAAATGGCCTGCAAAATAGTACGCTGCTGAAGCTTGGTCTTTTTGCTTTTAGTTTTGCTGTTTTATTTCTATTTTTGAATCTGCTTTACCCTAGTAAAAATCTTCAAGTTGGCGAGCAGTTAACGATCGTAACAAAAACTTTCTACAAAGCGGCTTTGTTAAACGGACTTAATAATTTTATACGTCTTTTTTTATTGTCACTAGTTTCCATGAGCTCTACTTATGCTATCTCTTACACTAAAGTTATACTTCATCTGATTATTCATAAAGGGTTAAAAGTTTTTATGGGCTATCCGCTTTTAATCGCCCTTAATTCAATTTTACTATTTAAAGAAGAGTTTAACCGAATCCGTTTGAGCGCACGTTTTAGAGGCCTGGGATGGTGGGACCGAGTGTTTATTTTATTTCCACTTTTAGTTTTCGCGATAAGACACTCGCAGAGAGGATCGCTTTCATTAGTGACGAGAGGTCTTAATCCCAATAAAAGTTTTTATTTTGGGTATGATTTATCTGCCAGCGACCGAAATTGGCTTCGCTTGTTCTGGTCAGGACTTATCGTAATAACTATTTTTGCTTATTGTATGAAGTGAACATCAATAATTGATTTAGTTAATACATTTTCATCAACCCAGATATTTCCTTGCTCACATTGAGTGTTAAAAGGTGCAGGATAGATACTGCAATCCTGCCCCCATGAATTTCTAATCAGGTACTGGCAGGAATTTGAACTTTTGCGTCTGCCTACGATCACTGAATAATGATTCCCTATTTCGTTTGGATTTGCGTTTTTCAAAAGAAAGTTTGCATTGTAGTTCAGTGATACAGGATTTTTTGTATCCAATTGTTTGTCGATATTTACAATTGAGTTTTCACGGCTCTCCATTCCACTTTTCATTTTTAATTTTTTGGCAGGTCTGATTCTGTTTGTGCTGCAGTTTGCATCTTTCAGGTTACTTATTTTTTCGAGTGAGGTTAATTTTCTATCAAGAAGCTTTGTTTGAATTTCATTTGCATTTAAATTTTTAAACAATGATGAAACTATGCTGACCTGACAGGCAGTCAAAGTAGCAGGCATTGTCTGATGGATATTTTCGATGAGTCTGATGATGTCTAGAGTTTCCAGCGCTCGGTCACTCTTTAAGCATTCTTTTGATACTTTGTAATTTTCTGATGGCATATCCTCTTCAGCGCAAAAGCCGTTTGTCGAATAAGTCATTGCACCCATGTCACTGCCGCCGGCCACTTTGGATAAAAAGTCACCGCGAGGCATCTCAGGCATTTTTATGTAGAAATTAAGTGCAAGCTCTGCTGCAGAAATTTTCTTTTCTATTTTATATGAAAGCAATTCAGCAGTTGCATAAGCAAAACACCATCCGGCCGAACCCTGATTTCGAACAGAACCCAGGCTTGCTCGAAGGTCTACTGAAGTGCATTCTTTAGAGGTCTTTTTGGAAAAATCAAACGCATAGCTAGAGAAACTCTGGCATAAACTTAAAAATAATAGAGTCAAAGTGTGCGAGTTCATAGGGTCTCATGGGTTTTCTTTTGATTATATGGCGGCGAGGATGGAGGAGGTATTAAAGTGAAATCTTTATAGTCACCGATCAATCTTTTGACGGTTGGTTAACCTCTGGCCATCAGTATTAATTTCCGATAGAATTAATCTATGACTATTACACAACTTGAATACGTTCTTGCCGTCGATAAATTCCGTCACTTTGGAAAAGCTGCCAAGGCATGCAATGTGACCCAGCCTACATTGAGTATGCAGCTGCAGAAGGCCGAAGAGGAGCTTGGAATAGTGATTTTCGACCGATCGAAAAATCCAATCCTGCCTACTGACGAAGGCGAACAGATTATTACCCAGGCAAGAATTGTTCTGCGAGAATACAAAAAAATTTTTGCAATTATTGATTCCAATAAAGGTGATGTTAGAGGAAACTTCCGTTTGGGTGTTATTCCAACACTTGCTCCATATGTGATACCGCTATTTGCTGGGGACTTTGTTCAAAAATATCCTGATGTAAATCTTACGATTGAAGAATATAAGACTGAAGATATTATTGAACTTTTAGGGAAAGATGGAATTGATGCCGGATTATTAGTCACACCCATTCAAGGTGAAAACTTTATTGAACGCGTGCTCTTTCATGAACCATTTTCAGTCTTCGCTTCAACTGATCACCACCTTCTTAAAAAATCAAAAATTAAAGATAAAGACCTCGATACTTCTGATGTCTGGCTTTTAAATGAAGGCCACTGTTTCAGACAGCAGGTTTTGAATCTTTGTAAACTTTCACGCGACCGCGGCCGACACGACAATTTAAAATTTGAGAGCGGAAACCTTGAGACTCTGAAAAATATGGTTATTAACAGCAGCGGTTATACACTTCTTCCTCATCTTGCAGTTTTAAATCTTTCGAAAGAAGAAATGACTCACGTTAGAGAGTTCCAGATTCCCATCCCGACTAGAGAAGTTTCATTGGTACACAATCGCATTTTTTTGAAAGAAAAAATTATCAGCGCACTTGAAGAGTCGATCATAGAGCATCTTCCAGACAGTTTAGTGTCTTTGAAAAAGAAAAATTACGAAATCATTTCTATTGATGCTTAGTTGTTGATGATCGTGGTGATGCCCTTGAAGCAATTGTCCTTAATTTAATTTTTTAGAAAGAACTCGGGGCAATTTTCTACAGTGAGGGTTTTTGTTTCTCCATTCATGCAATGATCTTTTTTCAAACGTTCTATAAAAGTTCCAACCGTATTCTTTGTACTCGAGACCTCGAAGCCAGCTATCTGATTTATTCCCATGAAGAAATCCGATACCAGTATGCATTTGACCTGAAACAACTTAGCCAGTTTTCCAAACTTTTATAAATGGCGAATTCTTTTTGCTCTAATTATCAAAAATCTACAGAGTACATAAAAATTCAAAATAATATCGATGATAAAATTATTCAGTTCTCTAATTAAAAAGTGATCGCAGAAAAAGCTGATAGTGTTTCATCGCAACTGATATCTGCCAAAAGTTCATATGTAACTGGATGGTACAAAAAATATGACTTTAAAAATAAATCTGAAGAAGAAATTGCGAAAATATGAAGAAAATATTTTGCTATGAATTTTTTTCTGATGATATACCCTCAAGATGACCCTAGGTCGATATAGAAATTGAAAGTTTGATTGATGAACTTCTAAAATCAAATCTTTCAACTGCTTATCAAGCGAGACTTGAAAAGTTATTTGCAACTTCTAAAAATCTAGCTATAAAAACGTTCACTGATATGAAACTTAAAGAAAGTGCAGTGATCCTCAAAAGAATTGCAGCAATTAAATTATACTGGCCGAAAAATTAGAGCACTCATCATTAAAGAAATTCTACTCGGATCGCTCCCACCACTACGAAATTGAGTCCAATTGGTTCCTTATGTAATATATTTTTGGGATTTGTTTAACCAATACTGGTTTTGAAAATTGTTTATTCTAAATTAAGCGAATTAAAAGATGCCAAATGAAAAAAGAAAATTTATATTGGCGGTAAGTTGTCTTGATGATGAAATCTTAAATCCCAAAGAAATGCTAAGTGCTTTTAGAGACCGAAATAAAAACAGTGAAAGCTGATTCAAGTTTATAAAAGATAAAACGCATAATCTTAATCAGATATTTTTTTATTGCGGAATCCCTAATTTTCTAATATGTGATAGCGCAGCCATAAACTCGAGAGGTTTTAATCTTGACCTTCTTTCCTGCAATTGAATTATTTAAAGCATCAATTAAATAGTGTTCTGTAGCTTTCGGGCGAGTCAGATCAAATGTAAACTGATTATCAACTGCACCCTTGTAAAGAATTTCTTGGGTTGATTTTTTTATGAGCACAACTTCTGATAATGTTTTAAATCCAAGTTTCTGCAAGCTTGAAGGATGAGAATCTTGATATAATTCTAATTCAATACCTTGATTTTTTTTGTCGATAATAATTTCACTGTTACTTTTCGATTTTACTGCGTTAATCATTAAAAAGGTTGCCTTGCCTTGATAGTCCTTGGCAGTCTGATTCAGGGTTGGAACATACTTCCTGATGATTGGACATCCTTCACCATAGGCAATTAGCACAATCAAATCATTTTTAGCCATAGACGGTAAGGAAATATCTTCTTTGCCATCCAGAGTGCGGAATTTTAAAGAAGCAACTTCTTGAGAAAAGGCATAATTAAAACTACAAAGTAAAAATAAAAGAA
>JACMRM010000279.1 GCA_014376445.1 Bacteriovorax sp.
AGAATTAAAATATTGTACTGGGATAAGACTGGTTTTGCTCTCTGGTACAAAAGACTTGAAAAGGAGAAGTTTCCCTGGCCAAAAGATCTAGAAGAACAAAAAATATTTCTTAAAACAGAAGAACTAGAATGGCTTTTGAATGGACTTAATCCTTGGAAAATGAAGCCGCATAAAGAATTAAATTATAAATTTAGTGGCTAAGTAATTAAGGCCTTGGCCAGACGTGATTTGTAAGCTAAAATGCTTTCCATGTCGACAAAAGAAAATCTTCCTGATGATGTTGAAGCATAAAAGGAAATTATTTTAAACCAGCAAAATCAAATTCAAGGTCTCAATGACCTGATTGCTCAGTTTCGTAGAAAAAAGTTTGGATCAAGTAGCGAGAAAGTTTCTAGCGAGCAGTTAGGCATGTTTGATGAAGCTGAGTTTGAATCTTTAAAAGACGAAGAGGCTTCTTCAGAAGAAGAAGGTGAAACGATCATAGTTCCTGGGCATGAACGCGCAAAGCGTGGCAAGCGTATAAAACTTCCAGAATCACTTCCGCGCGAAATTGTTGAAATAGATCTTGATTCAAAGATTTGTTCAATTGATGGTTCCGAACTGAAGTGTATCGGTGAAGAAATCAGCGAAAAATTAGAAATCATTCCTGCAAAGGTAAAAGTCTTACGCACCATTCGTAAAAAATATGCCTGTTCAAAATGTGAATCAATAACAACAGCTCCGGCACCACTTGAATTAATTCCAAAATCAATAGCAAGTAGTTCTCTTCTTGCCTACGTGGCATCGGCAAAATATGTGGATGCCCTTCCGCTCTACAGACAAGAAGCAATTTTCAAGAGAATTGGAATTGATCTTCATCGCCAAACAATGGCCCGCTGGATGATTACCATTGGAGAAAAAATTGAACCACTCATAAAACTTCTCCGAGAAGAGTTGCTTGATAGTTCTTATCTGCATATGGATGAAACGACGGTTCAGGTTTTAAACGAAGAAGGAAAAAAAGCACAATCAAAATCTTATATGTGGGTGCAAGCAAGATCTGGCGTGAAACCAATTATTTTATTTCATTATGCTAAAAAAAGAAGTGCACAACATTCTGAATTACTCCTTGAAGACTTTAGCGGATATCTTCATGTCGATGGATATGATGGCTACGCTCCTGTTTGCGAAAAAAATCAAATAACTCGCTTGGGATGCTGGGCCCATGCGAGAAGAAAATTCTTTGATGCTTTTAAAAGTTCTCAGGGAAATGTTATTGGTAAACAAGGTCTGGTATTCATTAAAAAGCTTTATGAAGTTGAAGATAAAATAAGAGGACTATCAAGTTCAGAAAAATTAGAACGTCGTCAAAACGAATCGCTTAAAATTACAAATGAATTTAAAGAATGGGTTGATGAAAAAATTCTAAAGACAGCGCCGAAATCTATGGGAGGAAATGCCCTTGGTTACATCGTGAATGAGTGGAAATATTTAATCGCTTGTTTTTCGAGTGGTGAAGTAGAGCTTGATAATAATTTTATTGAAAGTCACATTCGGCCATTTACAATTGGAAGAAAAAACTGGATGTTTTCTGCAACGCCAGAAGGTGCTTCTTCAAGTGCAAATATTTATAGTCTAGTTGAAACGGCAAAGGCCAAT
>JACMRM010000280.1 GCA_014376445.1 Bacteriovorax sp.
GGGATCGCAATAAAGATTTTATCTACGCCGTATTTTTCAACAATACTTGGAATTAAATTTACGCCACCAAAAACTTTTACGTTATGGATAAGGGCATTTCTTTTAAATTTATCGTCATCAAGAAATCCAACTACGTTCAACAGTAGTGCCGGTGTTGAAAAAATATCGCGAAGAAGTTTTTCTCCAGCCCTACCTGCTCCAACGATTAAAACATTTTTTGCTTCTGAATCTGCTCCACCGATTACCGAGCGAAGTGATGTCTGGTCTTTTAGAAATCTATAAATAAATCTTCCGCCACCTAGACCGATAATAAGAAGAAGAAATTCAATCAGGAACATTGAACGAGGAACGTTCTCTAATCTTGTCATGAAAAAACAAAGTACAAGTGAAATGACAATTCCGATAGCAGATGCTTTCACAACACGAATAAGATCGTGCATAGAACTGAAACGCCATACACCTTTATACAATCCATTCAGTACAAAACTTCCTGCGTGAATGAACATCGCTAAAAAGAAATAGCGATTAAAAGTCAGGTTATTTGTTAACGGATTATTGAGAGTATCAAAACGAAGATAAAGCGCTCCCCAAAATGAGAGGGCCGCAATTAATAAGTCATAACTGAATGCCAATACGACACGCGGATTTTTGAAACTTGAAAATAGATTCGACATATGATTTCTCTTCGTAAACTTGAAAAATTATCTTATAATTCCTTTTTATAGCTGTCATGAGAGAACTAATGACCATCCGCGCCTTTAACGTTTTTTTAAGTGCAATCGCTCTGATTATTTTCAGTATTCCCTTCTGTATTGTTTGGTTATTAGTGAGACTGACGAGTCCTGGGCCAGCAATTCACTGGTCGAAGCGAATTGGTAAGGGAAATATCATTTTTTTGATGCCGAAATTTCGAACCATGAGAATAGACACGCCGCAAATGGCGACACACCTTCTGGACGGGAAAAATTACTTAACTCCAGTTGGATCATTTCTTCGAAAATCGAGTCTCGATGAATTGCCGCAACTATGGTCGGTTTTCATTGGAGATATGAATCTCGTTGGGCCTCGTCCTGCACTTTTTAATCAGTATGATCTCAAAGAATTACGAACTAAGTATGATGTTCATACAATCGCTCCTGGTGTGACAGGATGGGCGCAAGTGAATGGTAGAGATGAACTCGCTATTCCCGAGAAAGTTAAATTCGATAAATATTATCTTGATCACAGATCGCTGGCGTTTGATATTAAGATTATTTTTTTAACGGCGTATAAAGTAATTAAGCGCGCAGACGTGAGCCACTAGTATTGAAGTGATTTCAAATCCTGCTCTAATGATGAGATAAGTTTTTCTCTTTCAAATTCTGATTTATAACAATTGTAGGCATTCACACCTAACTGATTCAAATCTTCTTTAGAAAGTTTCGACATTTTTACAATAGTATCTGCTAAGGCCTTCGGATTAGTGGCAGGACAACTGTATCCCGCTTTCCACTCATCAACGATCTTTGCGCCTTCACCGTTTAGAGCAGCGAGAATGGGTTTTCCACTCGCAAGGTATGTCTGCACCTTAGAAGGAATTGTAATAGAAAATAATTCTGTATCAGTTAAGCTCACAAGTAATACATCAGACTGTGAGTAATAGGCTGGCATGCTCTCAATTGGTTTTCTTCCGAGGAAGTGAAAAGTTTTTTCCAGGTGCCTGACCTCTAGCTGCTCAACGGCCCATTTTTTCATGAGTCCATCACCAAGAATAAGAAACTGAATATTAGCTTCATTTTTTAAAATGGTCGCGGCTTCAATGATTGTTTCAAAGTCCTGAGCTGTTCCGATATTTCCTGCGAACATGACCTTGAATCCTTCCGGGATCGAGGGGTCATTCACAATATTGGCATTAGCAGAAGGACCGAAAAAACTTTCTGCCCATTGGGGCCAGAACTTAATTTTTTTCTCAGGGACATTCAAAGCTTTTATTTTTTCAGCAAAACCTTGAGAAGAAATAAGGATTTTATCACAGTGAAGATAAATGAATTTTACAAAAACTTCGACGATCTTTAACAATTTTTTATTGGTCACAGCGTGAGTGGCCTCTAAACTCTCCGGCCATAAATCCGTTACCCAAATGATCATAGGTGCTCTTTTTAAGAATTTTAAGAACACTGCCGGAAGTGCTGCGAAGATTGGAGAAAGTTGGTAAGCAAAAATTTTATCGTATTTTCCTCTTACTAAAAATGGTGCGAGGAAAGTTGAGAGAAGACAAAATGAAATATAATTTAAGGCAAGTCTGAAGCCTTTGTTTTTTCCCCTAGTGATTAGAGGACAGCGAATGATCTTAACTTTTCCCTTGTATTCAACATAAGGGCCCTTGAAAAAAGAATACCCGTTAAAGAGTTTCCCCTCTGGATAATTCGGCATTCCTGCGTACACTGTGACTTCATGGCCGCGTTCAATCAGACCTTCACAGAGGTCATTGATTTTGAAATTTTCCGGCCAAAAATACTGAGAGACGACAAGAATTTTCATTAAACTTTTTTACGCCACACAACTCTGTTGATGTAATCCGTATAACTCTGGATAAGTTTTACGACCTGGTCAGAAACTCTGTCTGAAGTATAATCTTCAACATCAAGTGTTTTAAATTTTTCAAACTGAGACACAACCATATTGATTGAATCGATGACTCTTTCTGATTTTAATCCAGACATAATCACAGCACCGACATCCATCCCTTCAGGACGTTCATGGGCCTGTCTGATCATGATGGCAGGGAATTTTAAGATTGTAGACTCTTCAGTGATTGTGCCGCTGTCTGAGATTACACAGTAAGCGTCCTGCTGAAGTTTATTGTAATCAAAGAATCCCATTGGCTTCATGAATTCAACTTTTGAATTGAATTCTTTTGGTCCAAGTGATTCCAGTTTTTTTCTTGTTCTAGGGTGAGTGGAAACGATTACACGTTTATTGAATTTTTCTGCAACAGCATTTAGTGAACTTAAGAGGTCGCTGAAGTTTTGTTCATAATCAACGTTTTCTTCTCTGTGTGCGCTCACGATGAAATAATCTTTAGCTTTTAAATTTAATCTTGTAAGTACATCACAAGTATTGATGTCCTTAGCATAGTAATTTAAAACTTCTTTCATCGGGCTTCCAGTCTTAATGATTAGCTCTGGACGTAGTCCTTCTGCTATCAGGTAACGACGGGAATGCTCACAGTGAACCATATTTAAATCTGATAAATGATCGACGATCTTTCTGTTAATTTCTTCCGGAACTCTCTGATCGAAACATCTGTTTCCAGCTTCCATGTGGAAGATTGGAATCTGAAGACGTTTAGCGGAAATAACCGCAAGGCAGCTGTTCGTATCACCATAAAGTAATACAGCATCAGGCTTCACCTTTTGCATAAGTTCATCTGACTTCGCGATAACGGCAGCAATCGTTTGAGCAGCAGTATCTTTTGCTGCTTCAAGAAAGTAGTCAGGTTTTTTAACACCCAAATCTTTGAAGAACACTTCATTCAATTCGTAGTCATAATTTTGTCCTGTGTGAACAAGAGTATGAGTAAAATAAGTTTCCATCAAGGCAGCGATTCGGCTTAGCTTGATAATTTCTGGTCTGGTACCAACGATCGTCATTACTTTTAAAGTCATGATTATTCCTATCTCAAAAGTTCACTTGAATTGCTTTCATCTACCATAGAGATGTCCATCAATCCGTGTTTCGTCA
>JACMRM010000281.1 GCA_014376445.1 Bacteriovorax sp.
AGAGTTTCTGCTGGAAAAGCTCTATACCTCTCTTCGCGCAATGGGAATTAATCTAGAAGACAAAATTGCAAAAAATCAGGGATGGAAAGAGGTGAGTCAAAAATGGGCACAGGAAGGCATGGTAGAGATTCATAATGGGCACCTCTCACTTACTAGTAAAGGATACCTGCTTTTAGATTCACTAATGAATGACCTTTTTATCAGAAAGTTGGAATAAAAAAACTCAACCTGAATGTTTTTTTATAGCTTATCCATTGAGTCAAATAACTAAAAGATGTGAATGTGATGCCACATTTAGAAAATTTGATTTTTTTTAACCTTTCCACCAATGATTTAAACTTGGGGTTTGTCGATACGTTAATTAGTTGCTACCATTTTCTCCATGCAATCAATCTCATTATATCAAGAAATAACTGAAAAATTTTCAGTTTATAAAAATGAATTCTTATATGTTCGTCTTCCTTCAATCGTTCATTCGATTACCGATGAGCAGGTAGCGGCTCAAGTTGATAAATTATCGGAGATGACTGAAGTACTTTATATATCTGTTGCTGATACTTTCAAAGGACTGGATCCAGATACACTTTTTGATGCAAAAAAGGCAAAGTGGTTTGGGTTTACTATTAACTTAAAAGAGAAAAACAGTGATTCTGAAACTCATACAATTTTTTCAAATGTTGATGTAGAAGCGGTGAAAAAATTCGAGATGATTGTACGGCAGGTAAAATATCAGGGTTCTGTAATTCCTGAACTTGCATTTTTCTCTGACCACATGCTCGGTCCAACAATTTGGGAATTTTTCCAACGCTTTAATCTCCCATTTCTTTTTCTTCGCGTTAGCGATAGTCCAAATGCCCAGGAAGTTCTGAGAGTAAAAGAAGCTTTTGAATATTTGAGAATCAGAGGATTTAAAAAAAATATCTATTTTACATTTGATAATCCTTGTTGGGATGAATGGAATAAGAAAACCCTTAATACCTTTTCAGGAATATCTACAGTTCATCTCGATCTCTCAAATAAGTGCACACACTCGTGTGTATTTTGCGGATTGTGGGGGCCTGACTTTATCGAAGAAACAAAAAAGAACTCAGAAGGCAATAAGCTGAGTGACAGTATGAAAAATTTCATGAACAAACAAATGTCTCACGAGAAGGCAATCGAAGTTCTAAAAAGTCTTCCTTTTACTGTCAGGGAAGTTCAGTTTGGAGGCGCGGGAGATCCGCTCACGCATCCTAATTGGCTAGATATTATCACGAGATGGCGTAGCCGAGGTATGGACATGGAAGTGCTAAGCAACTACGAATACCCTAGCATTGCGGATCTAGACTTGCTGCATCGGCTCGGAAGAGGCGAAAAAAAATTTAGATTCATCGTGAATATTTCAGCGGCAACTGCAGAAGTATATAAGTTAGTTCGCCCACGTCAGACTAAAGAAGTTTTTGATAAAGTTATTTCTAACATACGGTACAGCGCCATGCTAAGAAATCGAGATGGATATGGCGTTGATATAGTCATGCTGCAAATTATTAATCTTTATAATTATAAAGAAGCAGTCAAGATGATTGAGCTTGCAGCTGAGCTTGGAGTAGCTGTATGGCTGAAGCCACTTGAAGTGCATGGGCCAATTCATAAAAAATTTACAATTCCATTCGAAGACTATGATGAGTTCAAAATTATAATGAGCAGGGTGCTTGCAAAAGCAGAAGAGTTAAAAGTTAAATTATTGTTCAAAGAATATATTGAAAAAATAATTTTTGCATAATTTTGAGGTTTTATGGACGAGTTAGATATTTTAGAACCTAAAGATGTTGAAGATGCCACCTTTAAAACAGGTGTTATAAACGGAAATGTTCCAGGCGATTTGTACCAAAAGATTCCGTGTACGATTGCATTTACATATGCTCGCATTGAAGTAGATGGAAGTATTAAAGCATGCTGTATTTCACCGTTTAATATGGGAAATATTAATGAATCCAGTTTCGATGAAATTTGGCACTCTGCCAGCTATTACTCATGGAGAGCAAAGTTTCTTCATATACATAAAAGAAAGTTTCACTTAAAAGATTCAGAGTTTGGTTTTTGCCAGATGTGCTCTCATATCTCTAATAATTTAGATTATGCAGAATTGTTAAATATCCCCAGAGAAGATGAATGATTTTTAAGTCTAATGAAAAGTTATTCATTGGAGAAACTGAAAAGTTCAAATTTTATTTTGTTGAGGGTGATGTCCCTTCAAATAGTTTGCATGATCTTTTTAAAGTAAAAACTCATAAAGATGGAGAGGGGACAGTACTTATTCCGACCCTCAAATTTCCACTTTCGGTAAATGCCCTACCCTGCTTTACTTATAAATTTGATAAAAACTTAAATAAGAATGTCTATGTTGAAAATTTTCATGATTTCTCTCATGGCTTTGTTCATGCGAGAAATTATTTCCAGGATCACTTTAGAAACTCGCATGATCTGGATATTGTGGTTTTTGATCATGGATATGATACAGATCCTTTTCCGGGTGGAAGGATTTATTTTTTTGAAGGGAATGACAATAAATTTAAAGAAAATAATGATTTTTTACCTTATCCGCAATCATTTGTCTTCGGAGGCTGTTCCGGAGATTGGGATGGAGATGGGTACCCAGAGTTAATGGTATTTAATCTTTTTTATAGAGATTTAACTGTTTCACTTTTCTTAAAGAATGATCTAGGCCAGAAGATGATTTCTGCTAAAGAGAGAATGCCAAAGCTTATTAATGATAGAAAATATATTCCACTATCAGGAACAAAGTTTAAAGACTCTGAAGGCAGACTACATCTTGCGCTTGGATCACTCGGAAATGATTTTCAATCCGAATCTGAAATCATCCTGAGAAATAATGGTCAGGGCTATTTTTTAGATAAGGATATTAAAAATTTTCCTAAAAGAAGAATGGGTGATGATTGGTGCTGCTTAGAAATGAAAACTGTGAATTTTAATCAAGATGCTTCACCAGAGGGAATTTTAGCACTTTATCATGATGCAAAAGTTAATGATGGTTACGTAGAATTCTATGAGCAGAGTAATGATTGTGAATTTTTTTTCAATGAGAAGATGCCTCCTGTGTTTGAAACACATGGTGCGTGGATATCAAGAATGGGTCTGGTTAAAATAGACAAAGACAGCAAAGGTAATGATGGAGTTTTGTTGCTTAAGGCTCGAGGCCTTCAGGAATTTACTCTACAGGAATATTATATAACTTTGCTAAAGTTTGATATTGAGAAGAAAGAATTCATGGATTTAACAGAGCAAATGGCACCCTTGAAAGGCAAAGAGTTCATTAACTATGTAGAGATTGAAAATGGGAATAAAAATAAAAGTGATTTTATTTTTATTGATCCTATCGGAAATCAATACTTTTGTGAATCGAAGTAAGAGGTAATTATGAGTAACGATTCGATCATGGATGAATACAGCGAGACAAAAAAGAAACTCGACTCTGTGTCGGCATCTTTTTGTTTAGCGAAGTGGTATCAGGTAACCCTCCATTTGCAAAATGGAAATAATCACTCATGCCATCATCCTAATACCCATCAACCAACTCTTGAAGAGCTTAAATCAGATCCAAGCGCCTTACACAATACGGCTTTTAAGAAAAATATAAGAAAATTAATGTTAGAAGGAATTCGTCCTAAGGAATGCGAGTACTGCTGGAAAATTGAGGATACTCCAGGTCAGCATTACAGCGATAGACATATTAAAAGCAATGATGCTTGGGCAAAACCGTATTTTAATGAAGCACTGAGAGCAGGTGGACAAGAGAATGTTAATCCTAAATATCTTGAAGTAAGTTTCAGCAACTCATGTAATTTTAAATGTTCATATTGTCTTCCACATATCTCCAGCAGTTGGATGAAGGAATTAAAACAATTCGGAAATTACAATACTCAATCTGCTCACCATGCTTATCCAAGAGAAGATAAAATGCCCATACAGGATTCTGAAAATAATCCATATGTAAAAACTTTTTGGGAATGGTGGCCTTCACTTTATAATGATTTAAAAGTCCTAAGAATTACTGGCGGAGAACCGCTTCTTGTTCCTGATACATTTAAAGTTCTTGAATATGTGGCCACTCACCCAAATAAAAATTTGAGTCTTGCTATCAACACAAACCTTGGTGTTGATCAAAAGTTTGTAGATAAAGCAGTAAAAAGTATTAAAAAAATTCAACAATCAGAGCACTTAAAAGATATTACACTTTATACGAGTCTTGATACATGGGGACCGCAAGCAGAGTACATTCGTTTCGGACTGGATTTAGAATTATTTAAATCGAATTTGTTTCATGTCTTAGATTCTGTTCCTGATATAAAAATTGCATTTATGTGCACCTACAATTTACTTTCAGTTACTGAATTTCGTGGGCTTTTGGAATTTATATTAGATATTAAAAACAAATACACTAATCCAAATAATCCACACGATTCAAGAATTATTCTTGATATCTCTTATTTAAAAGATCCTCATTTTATGTGTGCAAATCTCGTGGATGAAAATCTTCTTGATAGAATGAAGTCGGATTTAAATTTTATGAAAGCTAACGCTGACAATTTTAAAAATAGCCAAGGTATTGGATTTAACGATTATGAATTAAATAAGATGGAAAGGCTTGTTGGATTTGCTGCTCTAGGAGTCGAAGCCAATTTTAAAAAAATGCAGTTATCTGATTTGTTCAAATTTTTTTCTGAGTATGACAGAAGAAGAAAAACTAATTTCGAAGAACTATTTCCACATTATTTAGAAATGTATTCTAAAGGCAAGTCTTATGTCACAGAAGAAATTTTGCAAACGCAGGCAGAAATTAGATGAAAAAATTACTAATTATTAAATCATCTAAACAGTCTACATGGGGAAGCTGTAAGGTAATTTCTCCAAATCTTGTATTAGCTTATGAAGAAAATAAAAATTTTTTTGAAATCGAATATTTCGAATTACCTGAAACTTTCATTAAAGAAGAAATAAACGAAGATAAGGCTTACATATTGTCGCTGGCAAATAAGATAAAAAATTATAAGCCTGATAGTTTAGTGTTTATAGATCACCTACCTCATCCGGTAAGGATATTGAATTCCTTATCACTTTTTATTTCCATTCGCTCAATGCCACCGCTGGTATTTCATATGTATGGAGACTTTACATATTTTGCAAAAGAATGGGCTAATTTAAACTTTAAGTATAAGGGACATCCAGTTAAGTTTATTGCGGCATCTGAAGCTCAAAAAAAACTAATTAATTTTTTTCTTCTTGAAGATAAATGTACTGAACAATATCTTTTTCCAGTAAATGAGAAAGAATATTATTTTAACCCTATCGAACGAAAAGCCTTTAGACATCAGATGGATATTAAGCCGCTGGAAGGGGTTGTTCTTTACACTGGAAGAATTAGCTTACAAAAAAATGTCGATGTTTTGGTTCGTGAATTTACTCATATTGTTAAAGCTTCAAGACATAACGTTCATCTATGGATTGTAGGAGCTTTTGATGATATCGGCGCGACATTTATGGGTGTAAAAAATCACGATGGTTTCATGTACAGCAAAATGCAAAAAGTGTTAGCAAGTCTGGACCCAGAAGTTGCCAGATTAGTTAAATTTTGGGGAATACAAAAAAAAGAAGAGCTTCGTAAAATTAAAGCAGCAGCTGACATATTTATAAGCCTCAGTCTTTATCATGATGAAGATTATGGAATGTCTCCGGCAGAAGCACTCGCTAGCGG
>JACMRM010000282.1 GCA_014376445.1 Bacteriovorax sp.
AGTGATTTCCTCCGGAAGAAGATGCCTGAGTCGTGAAATTTATAATCTTATAACCACGATTGATAAATTCATAAAAAAGCTTATCAAACTGTTTTTCCCTGTAGCCTGTAGCACGTGCTGGAGGTGAAGGAATGAAAAACGTAAAAGACTGGATTTTATAGTCCTTTTGGGCCTTTAGAAGTGATTTAAACAAGGTGTATAGGCGGTTCATAATGAGCGCAATCCTGCTGAAAGTTGATAAAACATTTTTGTATTGGGTGACATTACCAATGATAACCCAAATGACGTTTGTGGAAAACTTTACCCTCGAAAATATTTTACAACAAAAAAATCAAATGAGGTTATAATCATAAGTGTAAGGGACAGGATGTCGCTTTACTAGTGGCAGGATGCCAAAAAAAATGGGGCCTTTGCAGGGGGCCCCTTTTTTATGTCCAAAATCTAAAAATCCAAATCAAATTCTAGTTACAACTTTTAATCTTCATATCTGTCGGCATTCTTTTATTTAAATCACATATATTATTATTTACTGCCGGATAAACATCCCAGTTGCTAAAAATTGTAGAGGCTTTGCCTTTTACAACTGCGAAAATTTTCATTGTGTTGTTAATTTTTACAAACAAAGGAGATCCGCTGTCGCCTTCTTCTACGCGTGAATTGGATTGCGAATATATATAACCGTTATTCCACTTATAGCTGTTTAGGTCTGCCATACGTTTTGTATCAGTGCTCATTTCATTGAAAAAATTAATCGTTACGGCTCTCATTGGGTATGCGCTCATATTTTTTGAAACGAGAGCGTGTTCAGCTGGAGTGGCGACTTCAGCATACTTCATATCTTTAATCTCTGGAGTATTCTCGTTCCACCAGAGGATAGCAAAATCATCAGTCGGTCCAAGTTCTGCTTTTTCACCCTGTCTCGCAATTTTATCAACCAGTATCTTTGGAAGTTCAATGTTGACGTGTTTATCGAAAGTATCTTTCTTCACGTACCCAATACGAACTGTCGCTCCATCAGAAGGACGCGTGACGTATTTATAGTAACCGGTCTGGATAGTGAATAAATAATCTTTTGAAATATAGGAAAGAACAATACAGTGAGCGGCCGTAATCATCATATTTTTGCCGATGAAAGTAGCATTACAATAACCCGCAGTTGAATCGCCATGAGAGTCTGGGGCTTCGCTTTTGATAAGAACGACTGGAGACCAGTCAGGTGACTCAGCTACCACTGAATTAGTAAGAGCAAATGCAGATGTCATCGAGAATGCTGCAACAAAAATTAAGAGCATTTTAAACATAAATCATCCTTTGATTTTTCATAAATCATGCCATTTAGAGGAAGACTTTTACAACTTACATTTAATTACTGAGAAGTGAGGAATCCATTTTTAAATCAAAAGAACTTACACCGGGAGAGAGTTTTAGGATTTTAAACGATGTGCCGGTAGGTTTAAAGACGCCCATTTCTGTGACGACGATATCGACAACTTCTTTTCCAGTTAAGGGAAGGATGCATTTTTTTAAAAGTTTGGCGGTTCCATCTTTACTGAAGTGATTCATCATGATGATGACTTGTTTTGAACCATTGACGAGATCCATGGCCCCACCCATACCTGTGATTTTTTTTCCGGGAATCATCCAGTTTGCAAGGCCCCTTTCAATATCAACTTCCATACCACCTAAAACGCAGTAATCAATGTGTCCGCCACGGATCATACCAAAGCTCATGGAGCTGTCAAAGAAACTTGCACCGGCGCCGATTTGGACAGTTTCTTTGCCTGCATTGATTAAAGTCGGAGAGACTGAATTTTTTGCAGGCCTTCCACTTACACCAAGGACTCCATTTTCAGAATGGATCATCACATTTAAATTTTTTGGCATTCTTTCAGCAATCACTGTAGGCATTCCGATCCCAAGATTGACTGAACTATAAGGTTTAAAAAATGTAATAACTTCATCGGCCATATCAAAATTTGTCCAACTCATTTTATTCACCATCCGTTACTAAAAATTCAATATCATTTTTATAATTTTTTCCCTGAAAAATTCTCTGAACAAAAAGACCGGGTAGATGAATATCTTCAGGAGGAATTTCTCCGAGTTCCACCAGCTCTTCCACTTCAACAATAGTAATTTTTGCGGCCATGGCCATCAATGGAGAAAAATTTCTTGCTGTTTCTTTGAACCAAAGATTTCCGTATGTATCGCCTTTTTGTGCTTTGATGATAGCGAAATCGGCATACAGCGCAGTTTCAAGAATGCAGGGGCGGTCGAACATCTTAACGTCTTTTCCTTCGGCAATGAGCGTCCCGTATCCGGTGGGAGTGTAAAAGGCCCTGATGCCCATTCCGGCCGCGCGGATTCTCTCAGAGAAAGTTCCCTGAGGAACCAGTTCTACTTCAACTTCTTTTGAAAGCAGACGCTTTTCCAGGTCGGGATTTCCACCGACATATGAACAATATGCTTTTTTAATTTTGTCTTGAATTAGGATTTTAACTAATCCTCTTCCAGAGTTTCCAATATTATTTGAGATGACTGTTAAATCTTTTACATCAATTAAAGTCAGGGCATCAATGCAGTTTTCTGCAATACCGCAAAGGCCGAAACCACCGCTCATCAAAGTGACTCCCGATTTAATATCGTGAAGTGCAGACGCAGCATCTTCAAAAACTTTAGGAGAATTTCTTTTCATTGGATATTCCTTAATTAGCTTCTTTTAAAACATCATAGACAGCTTTCATTGCTGTTTTTAATTCTTCTTCATTGATAATTAATGGAGGAGCTAAGATAATTCTTTTTGTTTGAGATACAAGATATAGACCTTTATCAAAAAACTTTTTTCCATCGACTGATTCAGTCAAGTCAACAGCCGCAAGCATTCCTTTGACTCTGATTGCTTTAACATTTTTTAGTGTTTTTAAATTTTCCAGAGCTTCAGCAAATACTTTTTCAACATTGATTAAATTAAAAGTGAATTTTTGATCTTTAACAATTTCCAGAACACCTTTCATGGCGGCCATACCCAATGGGTGGGCATAATTTGTAAGGCCGCAGGACAAAATATTATCTTCGTAGTGTTCAGCAATTGCAGCACTTGTCCAGAGAGCGCCGAATGGAACCATTCCGCCAGTGATTCCTTTTGCAAGACAAATCATATCCGGGTGAACATTGTAGTGCATGTATCCGAACGGTTTTCCCGTTCTTCCAAATCCACAGACAACTTCATCCATGATTAAAAGCATTTTAAATTCTTTGCAAAGAGCAGATAAACCATCCCACCATACCTGGTCGCCGTAGAACACTCCGTTTCCGCCTGTCACAGTTTCAATGATGATGGCCGCAATATTATTACCGCCAACTTTTTCGATGATTTCACGTGTTTTTTTCAGAGCATCCGGTTCGTTTGGTTCAGGAATACGGACAACCCAGTCTTCCGGCAATTGATGCGAATCATGTCTCCAGTCGCCAGTGGCAACCAGAGCACCCAGAGTCGCCCCATGATAAGAATTTTTACGGGCCAGAACAACTTTCTTTTTTGTTATATCGCGAGCGATTTTAAGAGCATTCTCGACAGTCTCAGCGCCGCCGCTTGTATAAAAAATTTTTCCTTCAAGTTTTCCCATGTACTGCAGAAGCTCATATGTCGCTTCGTTTTTTCCCGGGTAAACTCCCTTAGGTGAGCTCATCGGAATCGTATCCAACTGGGCCTTCATATGTTTAATGATAGTTGGATGATTGTGTCCGAAGTGAGCCTGGTAGCTGATGGAGGTCATGTCAAAAAGTTCAAGGCCTGAATCTGTAAAGACTTTTACACCATCTACTGAAGAGATATTAAAAGTCGTTGCACCTTTTTGTTTTACCCAGGAAATATAATAGGGAAGTGTACTCATATTATTTTACCTTTTTAAAATCATATCCATCGAGCAGGAATTCAAACTCACGATAGTCAGAATCGTGAGCAGGGCATCCACGCCAGAAAATATGATGTCCGCGTTTTAAATCGCTGACTCCGCCGCCGCATGTGAATGAAGGGTCTTGAGCACCATTTTCAAAATGCGAGCAGATTGATTTGGGGAATTCATCGTGATCAGTTAAAAGATTTTTAAAGTCTTCGATGTCTGTCACTTTATAAGTTTTATCTGAAAGCAGCTTCCAGCGGTTAAATGTCGTCGAACTCATCGATGTCTTATCTTCCAGCTTTTCAACTTCAAATCCCACGCAGTGATTCGTATGAAAAATACTTCCCACCTGTCCCTGTTGAAGAGCAGAAACTTTTTCTGAAACAGTCGGAGTAATTTCTAAATGCTCGCCGCCTTCCGGAGAAGCGATGATGTAGTTATGTCCTGACGTCACTGGAGCATTTAATAAAGCTGATCTCATGAGACCTAAGCTTTTTTGCTCAAGAGCTTTACGGACAAGAACCGGCCAGATCAATCCGGTTTTTGCATTCGTTGTATTGATGTTGTTAACACCGATAAGTGTATTATCAGTTGTCACACCCATAAGGCCGACACAACCTACCAGTGATAAGACAAGCTGTGATGTATGCTCATTTGTTTTAGGCACGTGAATAAGGCACATATAATTTTTTGCAGATTTATGCATATCCCATGTCTGGCCGGAAAGAACCTGGGCCGGAGTCTGAATATGAACAGTCGAACATCCTTCTTCAGGAAGAATAATATCCCTAAAATCAGTATAGTTATTTAGTACAACCAGATCAGGAATTGATAAACCTGCACCTTTTGCAATTCCTTCAATCTCGCGAGCGAGATTGGGTGCAAATTTTCTGGAAAATTCAAATTGCTCCATCGCTAGGTCATCAAGTTTTGCTGCAAGCTTGGGATTTTTCGCCAGCATCAGATTGCGTCTGATCTCAGTTAATTCTCCAATGGCGGTTCTAAATTCTTCACCATGTGAAAGTCCCCATTCGTAGCTGGTTTTGCCCGATTGATACTGAATATAAGGGAACATGCAGTTTGTATTCATGATTCTAAATACTCCTTCATAGCATCGTAGCTTGGGCACACCAGATACAATCCATTTTGTTGAACAAACATTTTTTTTATTGAGCTCGGAATTGATCCTTTGAAATGGCCGAAACCATTATCGAGTTTAATCACATCGATATCGTATTGAGAAAGTTTATCAATCAATTTGTCGTGGAAGGCCTTCGCAGTTGTCTTATAGTCTTCAACATTTGCCATTATATTTTTGAATGCGTGATAGAAGGTCAGGAAATGGAATTCATCACCATCCCAAGTACTAATCATCATGAGCGGAGACTCAAAGAAGTATTTTGTCGAAGCATAGGCGATTCCGGATTGTCCGGAGAAATACATCATCCCTGCATCCGGTGTAATTTCCGGGAAGCAAGAAGCTGTAAACTGCTTATTAGAATATCTAAAAAATTGAGCAGCTGTTTCGTTATAAACTAAAGCGACTTTGTACTGAGTTGCCAGTTCGCGAAGTCCGCGAAGGAATTCATATGGCATCTTTTCCATCGTTTTTTGGAGCATTGGCTCTACCCACACAGCGAGGTACTCGCCGGTTGCGAATTCTTTTTCACAAGATTTTAAGATATCTCTAAAATCATTTTCATTAGGCATTGGAAGGCGAGTGACTCTAAAGTATGGATCGTTTTCATAACTTAAGCTTCTCGCGAGCATTGATCCATTTCCAAAATAATGATTTTTAAATGTCATCATTTTGTTGGCATTTCTCTCTCGTACAGAAGCTTCAGATTTTACCCAAATGGCCTTCGTTACTTTATCCACACATTCAGACTGCCCTGAGGTTGTATATCCGTGGCGAAGATCTTCCGGAAGAACAGAAAGAAAATCTTTAACGCCTTTTAAAAATGGTTCACTGACAAAATTTGAAAGACAAACTTTGTTGACCAGATAAGGAAGCTGTAAATCGATATAAGTTTTATCGAGGCTTCTTATTGAAAGCGGGATGTTAATGGCGCGGCTTAAATGAATGTCAGGTTTTTTCCAGTCTGCCTTTGTCGTGTAATAGAAAACATCTCTGTGCGGTTCAAAGTCAGGGTAGTCTTCACGAATGTAAGTCTGTTCAACAGAGCCTAATGAAAGATTAATATTGATCATTGCGCCAGCAAGACGGTCCCTGTTCCTTCCCTGAATACGCTTAATCCCTTTAACAATTGCCATTGCAGAAAGAGCATACTTTAATGATCTCCCTAAACCAGAGTGGCGCAGAGTCGGATCAATTGTCACATCTAACATATAAAGTGTATCGTGATCATGATAATGCGGATCCATGCGAACACCGCGCTCTAAAGGATAAAGATGAAGTGGACCAGCAAAGGCCAGACCCATTAATTTTTTCTTTTTATTCAATAGTCCGAGACACAATGAACTTTTATCTAAAACTGTATGTTCAAATTTTTCAATATCAGTCTGGCGAGCAGGTTCATATACAGCTTTCTGCATATTGATGATTTCTTGACGGTAAGTAAGAAAGTTTGAAGCATTGATTTCCATCAACTCAACTTGTGCTACTTCAACACTTTTGCTTAAAAGAGAGTTCACTTTATCGAAGACATGTTTGATATCAAGTTTCTGCCCAAGTGCACGTGAAAGTTTTGTCTGGATTAATAGCTGGTGCCATTCATACTGATCATCTGCAGTGTGAGCATCTGTATCGACATGAGTGGGATGGGAAGTATGCTCATTTAAAAAAAGCTCGCGGCAAATAGCATCGAGTCTGTCGAAAAGAAAATCCATATCCTTTGCACCGAAAGCCGTTGAGAGCCTAAAGCGCAACGTTTGGCTTCCTGCCGGGTAATAAAGAAGTCCGTGCTTGAATCTTAAATCGACAAATTTATTCATCATCGCTGGATCAATAACGTCAAAAGCAAAAGCTAGGCCATTGGCACGAAGGCGTCTTATATGCTGAGAGTGTTTTTTGATAAGTGCGTTTGCTCTAGGAACAACATGCTTTTCAATATCAAGGATGCGCGCCTGACACTGATCAAGGCTTATCGCATGTGCATACCCTCTAAGAGTTGAAGCAACAGAAAACTCTTCTCCTTTAAAAATATTTTTTGTTTCCTTATGAGATAAAACAATTCCCACCTGTGCTTTTTTTGCACACACAACGTAATCAGGATTGATCTGTTCACCGTTCACACCTTTCATATTCAACTGACGGTGCCAGAAGAATTCGCGTCCAAGGTGAAAGCCAGTTTGAACTTCGTCATGAATGACGGGTACATTAAATGTTTTTGCCATTAAAAGAAGGGCCGTATGGAACCTGTCAGAAGAATAACAGTCTCCACCTTCACATTGCATAGGCTCGACTAAAATTGCAAAAATCTTTTTTGATAAAAGCTGAGCACGCACACTTTGCAAGACTTCAACTTCTTTTTTGACCATCGGGTCTGAGTTCCATATCGAAGGAATTAAAAAAATCTTCAATGAAGCTTCATTCCATGTCTCTCTCCATAATTCAGGAAAACGCACATTAATTTTGCTGTCTTCAAGTTCAGGGTACTTTACATACTCAGCTAGATAGTTTTTCCATTCGAAGGGCTCACGCTTGCTTTTGTTCCATGTCGCTGCCAGCGTTACCATCATACGTCCGTGGAATGATCCTTCGAACGCCAAAACTTTATTTGCTTCAGGATTCATACGCGTGAGGTAGCAGTATCCAAGCGCCGTCTCGTTAGCTTCCGCTCCCGAATGTGTAATTGTCATGTGAGTTTTTTTCCAGCCTAACTTTCTATTGAAAAAATTAATGTAGGCTGCTTTTGTATCTTTAAATTCTTTAGTTGTAGCATCGTTTATCCAGCTCTCTAGAAATTCAGCTGCTCCAAAAAATACAGCTGGATTGAATCCATGTCCAAGCGTCGCGATCTGTGAAGCTGCATCCAGCATATAGTGTGTTGTCCCATCGCTTGATTCAATTCCCATGTAAGGTCCGATTGAATGGCGAAGTTTCGTGAGATAAGTTTTTTTCTCAGCAGGGATCATATTGTCAGCATAATATTTTTTTAAAATATCACCACCATATTCAGAATCATTTTTATTAATTAAAGGTAATTTCATACTGGCCTCGACTAAAGGATATCTTTTGCAATAATATCACTGATAAATTTTAAATATGAATGTCCGTTATTTTCCATCATTTTGGGGAACATCGAAATCGGCGTAGCACCCGGAAATGTATTGATCTCGTTAAGATAAATTTTTCCATCGTTAGTATAGAAAAAATCAATGCGCGATTGATGGCGAAGCTTCAGTGCCTTAAAAGATTTAATGGCATAGTCACGCATCTTTGAAACAACATCAGCTGATAATCCAGGTGCAACAATCTCAGTTGTCGTCTTGCTGTTTGGATTATATTTTTCTTCGTAAGAATAAAAAGCTGAAGGACAGTTAATTTCACCAGGGACACTGGCATGAACCTTTCCTTCAAATTCATAAGTTGAAATTTCCAGCTCGCGAGCATTTACCATTTTTTCAACCAAAACATAATCAGAAAATGTAAAAGCATTTTTAAGTGCATTATCTAAATCAGATTTTGTAGACACCGGATAACATCCAACACTCGAGCCTTGTGAAGCGGCCTTTACAAAAACTTTTCCATACTGGTCGAAAAGCTTATGTGCTTTAGGAGCATCTTCGATGCTTGTTAAAAATTCAAAGGGAGTATTCGGAATATCGATCGCATTAAACCAAAGTTTAGAAGTCACTTTGTTGAAGCAAACTAATGATGCTTCCGGACCGCAGCCAAAGTAGGGAAGTGAGATCAACTCTAAATAAGTTTGAATTTCACCAGTCTCTCCAGGAGGGCCATGTATACAAGGAACGACGTAGTTAAGATCAGCAATAACGTACTTACCTACAAGTTGTCTTTTAAAATTAATTTCTACAGTTTCGCCGTGAGATCCATCAACATTTAAAATGCGAAAAGTTTTATCGTTTGTTCTTGGTGCACCGATTTCGACAACAACAACATTGTAGAGACCGATCTCTCTAAGATTTTTTTCAATAAACTTTGCTGAAACCAACGAAACTTCATGTTCAGTCCCACTCCCTCCACAGAGAAGAAGTACGTTTTTCTTGCTCATTTTTCACCCTATCCTTAGGTTTATAATGTCTGTATCCTAACTATTATTCTATCTTAGTTTTTCTGGAACTCTATCCAAATTTAGCTTAGTAAAATGTTCTTTTAATTCCAAAATGGAAAGCACACGGGCAGACGCTTCGCTGTAACCGCGGATACTCGCAGAAAGGTTTTCCATCTCTTTGTCACCGATAACTAACATATAGGGGACTTTTGACTGCTGAATCTGACGAGTTTTGTAACCCATTGTCTCGTTTCTCTCATCAACCTTCACCCTGAAGCCCAGTTCACGAAGCTCCAGTGCCAATGACTTACAAAATGCCAAATGCTTTTCTGTTGAAACTGGAACGATTACAACCTGCTCCGGAGAAAGCCAGAAAGGGAAAACTCCAAAAATATGCTCAAGGTAAACACCGATGAATCTCTCCAGAGAACCCAGTAGGGCCCTGTGTATAACAACCGGACGAACGTCTTTGCCTTCTTCATTCGTATATTTTAAGTCAAAGCGCTCTGGAAGCTGGAAGTCCAGCTGGATTGTTCCAAGCTGGTGCCATCTGCCGATAGCGTCCGCAATTTGAATATCAATTTTCGGCCCGTAGAAAGCTCCGTCGCCAACATTTATATGATAAGCGTGGCCGGTTTTATCCAGTGCACCTTTTAGAGCAGCTTCAGCTACATCCCAAGTCGCATCATCGCCGGCCTTTGATTCCGGTCGAGTCGATAAACCAATTTTAATTTGTTTGAATCCAAAATGGTCGTAACAAATAAAAAACATTTCCATTAGCTTAATAATTTCATCTTGAATTCCATCAAGTGAAATAAAAATGTGCGCATCATCCTGGCAAAACGATCTTACACGAGTAAGACCTGCTACAGCTCCCGCACTTTCGTAACGGTGAAGACGACCAAAATCAGCGTATCGCATCGGCAAATCTCTGTATGAGTATTTGTAATGTTTAAACATAAGCATGTGACATGGACAGTTCATAGGCTTTAGTGCGAACTCTCGTTTATCCACCTGAGAAAAATACATATTATCTTTGTAATGCTCGTAATGCCCTGATGTATGCCATAGTTCAGAGTCAAGAAGCATCGGTGTGATAACTTCATCGTAGCCGTACTTCACGTAAATGCGTCTCATGAATTGAACAAGTTCATTGTAAACAGTTGTTCCTTTCGGCATGAAAAAAGGTGATGCAGGTGCGACTGATTCGAAGTGAAACAGCTCCATCTCTTTACCAATTTTTCGATGGTCGCGCTTTTTTGCTTCTTCTAAAAAAATTAAATGATCTTCTAATTGTTTTTTTGTTGTGAAACTTACAGCGTAAATACGTTGAAGCATTTTATTGTTTGAATCACCTTTCCAGTAAGCACCGGCAGTGTGTAGAAGCTTGAAAAATTTTGGAAGATGACCTGTGTTCTCAACGTGAGGCCCACGACAAAGGTCAGTGAAGTCCCCCTGAGTGTATAAAGAAATTTCCTGGTCAGCAGGAATGCCTGAAACCACTTCAACTTTTAGCGGTTGATTTTTTTGTTTCCAGAATTCCACTGATTCATCGCGTGACATGACCTGTCTAGTGATCACCAGTTTTTCGTCGATAATTTCCTGCATGGCCTTTTCGATTTTTTCTAAATCTTCATCGCCGATTTTAATCTCGAGGTCGATGTCGTAGTAAAAACCGTTTTCAATAACCGGACCGATCCCGAATTGCGGGTTGTGGCCTTTATAAACACGGGCCACTGCCTGGGCCATTAAGTGTGCAGTTGAGTGACGAATAGTGTCCAGATCGTATTTGGCCATTGCCATTTCTCCAAAATATGAGGGCTATAATTACTTTTTTACACTGCTATAATACCAACCAAAACTATACAAATCAACGACTTGAATCTTACAGTTGAAAAAATCTTACAATGGGCTTTTGACGCTGAAAGAGTCGCGTGATATGACCTTGTGGCCAGCGCTTAAATGAGAGCAAAAAAGTGTTTTATAAACGGAGAAAACCTCATGGTTACAAGTCAGGATTTAGGATTATCAGTTGGAACAAATACCAATGAAATCACACCCTACATCGGTCTTCTACAAGATGATGTAAAGCTTGATCAAGTCGTGACTAAAACAGAAGTTGCACGCTCTTATTATCAGCTTGGAAAAGTCTATTACGATAAGGCAGATCTGGTTTGCGCTGAAGAGTCTTTTGTGAAAGCTCTTACATTTGCCGATCCAATAAAAGACGGGTTTTCAGTACTTAAGACATATGGATTTCTTATTCGTATAGCGTCAGAAAAATTAGAAGATGCGAAAGCACAAAAATATATCGGCGAAAGCGAAAAGTTAATGGATGCACTTTCTCGTGCTCTTCCAACTTTGACTTCTGAATTCTTTTATAACTTAGGTGTTGTAAAAAATTATTCGGGATCATTTGAAGAAGCTAAGACAAACTTTGAACTGGCCTATAAAAAATCTTCAGAAGAAAATGAACCGGAACTTCTCTCTAAATGCCTTCTTTCCCTGGCGACAAACGCGTTCTACAGAAAAGATTTAGAATTATCCTTAAGATACCTTGACCAGTTAAACGATCTTCTAAAAATCATTAAAAAATTCTACCTTTCAGGTGCTATGTATACGTATTACGCGAAAATTTTCATTGAAATGAATGAGAATGATAAAGCGCTAAACTATTACAAGCTGGCAAACGAATATCTTCAATCAAAAAAATGCTGGAACCTATACGGTTACATCCTTTTTGGAAAAGCAACTGCACTAAAAAAAGCAGGAAACTTCGACGAAGCTCTAAACATGTTCCACCTTGCTCAGGAGTCGATCGATACAACAATTTTTAGAAGATTAAATCATTTAATCGAAGCAGAAATTGATGATGTTAATGATTCAACTGTAGATTTATATTTAGATCGCACAAACAGAAAAATTGTTGAAAGATCATTAGGAACAATCGATTTTAAACACAGATTCGTTCTTCTTGAAATTCTTTTCCTTCTTTCCAAAAATCCTGGAATATACTTCGATAAAGAGCAACTTGCGAAGATGATCTGGAAAGATGAATACAATCCATTAATCCACGATAAACTAATCTACACATCTGTTTCCCGTTTAAGAAAATTGATCGAGCCAACTGATGCAGATTCAAAACGCAAGTACATCATCCGTGGAAAAGATGGTTATACATTTAACCCTCTGGCAAAAATCAGATTCCATATGGAAGTAAAAACAAACTCAGAACGCTCAATCGGAAACGTTGATTTAAGTTCTCCAGTTTAATTTTTTAGATGACTCAAAAATATAAAGTAATTTTAAGGGCCGAGGATTTAAATGCCTCGGCCCTTTTCATTTTGTTTGAAATGGATCGAGACCATTTTCCAACACCGTGGAGTAAAGAGGCATGGTATAAAGTTTTTTTTTCTGTGGGGCAGCGCTTACTTTTGATAGCAGAAGAGGACGATGTCATTTTAGGTTTCGCTCTTTTTGACATTACGAGCGCAGATTCCTTTGCACATCTTCTTAAGATTGTGGTTGGCCCCAACGTTCGAGGGGTGGGGATCGGAAAAAATCTTTTATCTGCATCGATTATGGTTTTGAAAGAACGCAACATAAAATCTTTTTTCCTCGAAGTTGAAGAACACAACAGTCATGCGATCAATTTATATGAAAGTTTAGGATTCAAAATCATTCATCAAAAAAAGCAATTTTATAGTTCCGGCACCACTGCTCTGATCATGACGCTAAATGTGTAAGAGCTAAATGTTTGCATTTGATAGAATTTTTCGTTATAGTAACCCCGTAATGACTTTTTATTTGCCCAGGTTTCAAGAATTCTTGAAAAAGCTTATGAAATTGCATTACCTCCGAAATGTAGTATTAAATGTACAAAATATTAAGGGTGGATTTTTATTCCGCCCTTTTTTTTTTTATGGGATAAAAAATGGTTCTCAAAGGCCCTCGCCAGGGAATGGAATTAAAACTTTTAGAATTAACTCAGAAAATTGTTAACGAAAACAATTTAGAATTATACGAGATGGAGTGGAATGCTTCATCGGGAAATCTAGTTGTCTATATTCAAAACCCAAAAACGAAATCGGCAGTGCTTGAAGACTGTGTTAATATCGACCGCGGTTTTAATCCATACATGGAAACTGAAACGTGGATTCCTGATAACTTTACTTTAGAAGTTTCTTCACCGGGACTTTATAGAGTGCTGACGAAAATCGAGCATTTTCAAAGTGTTGAAGGCGAAGAAGTTATGCTTCATCTTTTGAAAAAAATTGATGAAGAAAAGTATCCTGATTTTCCGAAAGTTCTTCGCAATAACTTAAAACTAAAAGTGCTTTTAGAAAATGCGACAGATACAGGTCTTATTGTAGATGCTAAAGGTGGTGTGAAAATTGAAATTCCATATGAGCAGATCAAGAGAGCAAATTTGGAAACGGATATCAGCAAAGTAAAACCAATGAATGCTGATAGTGAAGGCGAAATTGAAGCGCCGGAAGTTGAAGTAGACGAAGATGAATAAGAAAATGAATAAGAGTTACGGAATTTAAAATATAGTTAACCTTTAATAAAAAACAAAAGAGAGAGGAAGGTTCAAATGAATTTTTCAGAATTAGGCAGAATGATCGAAACACTTGGAAAAGACCGCGGAATTGATAAGCGCGTTGTTGTCCGCGCTATTGAGCAGGCATTCCTTGTAACAGCTAGAAAGAAATATGGTATTCAAGGTGAATACGAAACTCGTTACAATGACACTGAAGATGAAATTGAAATTTATCAATACAAAAACGTTGTTGAAGCAGTAAAAGATCCTATTATTGAAATCACAATCAATGAAGCTAGAAACCTAGACAGCGAAGTTGAAGTTGGTGACCAGTTAGGGATCAGAATTGAAAACCCAAGCTTTACAAGAGTTGACGTGCAAACAGCTCGTCAGATTATTTTCCAAAAAGTAAGAGACGCAGAAAGAGAAATTCTATTTTCTGATTTCAAACACAGAGAAGGAGAATTAGTAACGGGGATCGCTCGTCGTTATGAAAGAGGAAATGTTATCGTCGACCTCGGAAAGTCTGATGCGATTTTATCCCGCAAAGAAATCATTCCTGGCGAAAACTTTAAAACTGGTGACAGAATCCAGGCCTACTTATCTGAAGTTGTAATGACAAACAGAGGGCCGGAAATTCGTTTATCAAGAACATCGCCAATGTACCTTGTAAAATTATTTGAAGTTGAAGTGCCGGAAATTCTTGATGGAAACATCGAAATTAAATCTGCAGCCAGAGAGCCGGGACAACGCGCGAAAATCGCTGTATTCACATCTGATCGCGATATAGATCCGGTTGGTGCTTGTGTCGGTATGAAGGGATCTCGCGTACAAAACGTTGTTAATGAACTTCAAGGTGAAAAAATTGATATCGTTCGTTGGAACTCGGATATTGAAACATTCGCAAGAGCAGCACTTGCTCCTTCTGAAATTTCAAACATTCAGGTTGATCACTCCAATTTTTCAATGGACGTTGTTGTTGAAGAAGATCAATTATCATTAGCTATCGGAAGACGCGGGCAAAACGTTCGTTTAGCTGCGATGTTAACTGGATACAAAATCAACATAATCTCGAAAACTAAGCTTCAAGAAAAAATCAAAAAAGCGGTTACGAGCCTTATGCAAATTGTTTCTGTTTCAGATGCACGCGCTCAAATGATGGTTCAAAACGGAATTATGTCGATTGCTGATCTTGCAGCAACAGAAGCTGAAACACTTGCAGGAATCCTTAGCGGGAACACTGCAGATGCAACTCAAATTCTAAAAGATACTCACGACGCTATAGAGCAAGGGACAATTAACCTTGAGGACGATGAAGAAGAATTGGTTTCAGCTTCTGCTATTCCAGCTTATAAAGGTCTTCTCGATAAGCATAAGGATGGTCCGGTTGACGAAAAAGATAAGTTCTCTGATGCCGAAAGACGTCTTAGAGAAGAATTAGCGGCCTTTAAATTGAAGTAAGTAGAAGAGTAAACGGAGTTAATAATGCCTAGAAAAGTTTTTGAACTGGCAAAAGAATTAGATATGGCGCCTCTCGACTTGGTCGAAGCGCTAAAAGCGAAAGGTGTCGTTGTTCGAAATCACATGACAGAATTGTCTGATGCTGATGTTGAAGCGTACCTTGCCGCCGTCAAAAAAGACGAAGTCAAAGAAGATGCAACTGCTAAGAAAAAAGTCGTAAGAAAAAAAGTAGCGGCATCAGCTTCAACCCCTGTTGCGAAAAAGACTGTAGAGAAAAAAGCGGCGGCACCAGCTGATAACTCTGAAGTTGAAAAGAAGATTACTAAAAAAGCTTCGACTGTAAAAAAGAAAGCTACGGTTATCCGTCGCAAGACTGACGAAGATGAAGCGGAAGAAAATGAAAATGATATGCATCTGTCTGATGATGATGAAGTAGACGAGACATCATATTCAGCTCCTGTTGAAGATGAAGACGACGATGTTGATTCATCACCGGACATTGAGACTGCAGCTCCTGAAGCTCAGGAAGCATCTGGTGGTTTAAGAGTTGTTTCAAAACCAGTAAAGAAAGATACGCCGAATGAATCAGGGGTTATTACAAGAAAGGCCGCTGATAAAGAAGCTATCGCTGCAGAAAAAGCAGAAGAAAGAAAACAAGCCAGTCAGGTTGATCGTCCACATAGATTCACTCCTGTTTACACGCCTTCAAAAGATCCTCTTTTTAAAGAAAATCAGGA
>JACMRM010000283.1 GCA_014376445.1 Bacteriovorax sp.
AGTGTGCTTATATTTTGTACGACGGTCAAAGCTGAAACCTTTCGCCATTTTCAAAACTTTGTTTCTTCTTCTTCTAGCTTTAAATCCTCTTCTTACGCGTGCCATTTTTTCACTCCTTAACGATGCCTGGGGGTAGCTTTATATCTTCTGTACACTTAAGCCCGGACCTCTGTCGATTTATTTATTCGTACCGTGTCGTATATTTCTAGGACTAGAAAGCGTACGGTAACATTCTTCTAACTTTTTCGTGCTCAGATTGGTGAACAAGTGCAGGGCCTCCTGCTCTGTTTTTTACTTTAGTGCTTTTGTGTTCAAGTTTGTGGCGAAGTCCACACTTGTTTCTTTTCACTTTACCTGTTCCAGTCACGCTATATCTCTTAGCTGCTGATTTTCTTGTTTTCATTTTTGGCATGGAATACTCCCAAAATCGCTATTTCTAACGGTCTATATTAAAATTTAATGCATTTAATGCGTTTTAAAGGAGGTATAAATATCAATAAATTCATACCTTGTAAAAGACTTTATTAGTCCTTTTTCGCTTTTTCTGCAGCTGGGGCTTTCTCATCTTCGCTTGAAGCCTTTTTAACAGGCGGTTTTTTCGTAGAAGCTAAAATAGCAATGATTCTGTTTCCCATCATTTTAGGGTCCGCCTCAACAATAGCTCCCATCTCAGTGATCTGGGCCATGATTAATTTGAATTTTTCCATTCCGGCATCGCGGTATGACATTTCACGTCCACGGAACTGCATAACGATTTTGATTTTATCGCCTTGCTCAATGAACTTTTGGCAGTGATTTAACTTTGTATTTAAATCCCCGATATCAATATTGGGCTTTAACTGGATTTCTTTTAACTGGATGACGACTTGTTTTTTCTTCGCTTCTTGAGCTTTTTTCTGAAGCTCGTATTTGTATTTTCCGAAGTCGATTAATTTAACAACTGGAGGCTGAGCTGTCGGAGACACTTCAACTAAATCGAGTCCAGCTTCGTCTGAAATTCTTCTGGCTTCACTCATGGAAACAACACCGTAGGCATGGCCATCATCACCAAGAAGACGACACTCAGGAATTCTGATTTGTTCGTTAACTCTTGGTCCGCTGTTTTTGTTTGAATTGAAAGAAGGTCTTTGAAAGGCGCCTGGATTCGGGTTCTGATTGTCTTTAATAATTTACCTCTTGAATGAGACTTTTTAGTTATTTAAAAAATCCTCTATTACTAGTAGCACGCTTGAATATAATCTTTTTAAATAAAAAAATGAAGCGATAAATTTAATCCGTCGAAAACAATATGGTAGGTGTCAGAAATCGGGCCTGGAATTCCCCTCATAAGCCCTTTCACCACCTGGTTCAGTGTCAAAAAGTCTACATTGAAGCCAGTTTCAGGATAGTCAAAAACCAAAACGTCTTGAGGTTCGAGATCTTTTGAGTCAAATCCAGGTTTCGGGACGCCGACAACCTCCAACAGGACATGGCCCACACTGGTTGTTGAGCTAATCTCAATAATCTTTTTGTGACCGACCAGCTGGAAGGCCGATGAGGTCAGGATTTGCTCTTTTAAGTCTTCGTAGGCATCAGGCCAGTCGTTCAGGTTGTGAAGAGAGGCGCTTCTGATAAAACGCCTTCTGAGCCAGGAAATTTTTTTCAACTTGAAGTCCATCATCTTAGTTGAGCAGATTGATACTGAGCTGGCCAGTGAGGTCTGATTCAACTTTAACCAGAAGGTCGTTCAGTTTCTGCACATCGGCAACGGTATAGTAGCCGCTATTGCTTGCAACGATTCCCGTGTGGATAAAATACTGAAGACTGGATTTCGAAAGCGGGACTGAATAACTTTCAGCGTACTTGATAATACGTTTTAGTTTTCGCTCAGACTCGAAAACTTCTTTATATTTTTTCAGGAAAGTGTCCATCTTAAATCCTTCTTTATACTCTTTCGATAAAGCAGTTAAAGTCAGGCCGCAGACGTAATACGCTTCGAGAAGATAATTACAGGCACGCGAAAAAAGACTTACTTTCGCCAGTATTAAATAAAGCTCTTTATGAGACAGCTCCATGCACTCTTCAAGTGTCGTGACATCTCTGCTGACAGCATCTGAAACGATAGCAAGGGTTTCATTTAAAAATTCTTTTACCGTTGGAAGATAAAACTCATGTTGAAGCTGCTTTCTTTGAGCGATGAAAAATTTTTTCAGGTCGTCTACGTTTGCGATATGGCCGGAGAATAGATTCACCCATCCCATGTTGACGATCCATGGAACTAAAAAGTGATGTAGGACGGTGTTTTTGAAATAAAGAATTTCTTTTCTCGAGTCTTCCTTAATCGAATAAAAAACATGTTTTCCGTTCGGGTTCCCAATCGCTTCTACTTTTTTATTTCCGATTAAAATATCGATCGCCCTCTCGAGAGATTTTTCCAGGTTTTCCAGTTTCAATGAATCAGTGATCGGCACATTAAATTTCTGACAGTAAGTGATAATATGACGTGCCTTCGTGAGAATTTCCTCCCATTTGAGTGCACCTGTCGGTTCGTCGAGAAGAATGATCGCGATCAGTGACGTCGGCGTCACACGCATATTTTTTCCAACTTCGAAAAAACATTCAAAGGCCAGTTTTTGAGTTTGAGCTTTGATATTTTCCTGATCAACCGGCGGCATCTCTACAGCATTGCCGATATTGATATGCACATTTCCGAACTGGTAGGATAAAAGTTTAACCAGACCTAGCAGCTGGCCGACGCTTTCTTTTTTCTTTTTTCCACCGTCGAGTTCGCGTGCGAGAGACTTTTGCTCAGGAACGTATTCGTGGACGATTGAGACCGGAATGAATTTAAGTGGCAGACGCTTGCTTGAAGGAATCGCATTATGAGCTTCGATAATCATCTGGTATAGGCCGTAGCGCGGCGGAAGAAGTTTTCCGGTTCTCGAGCGGCCACCTTCGAAAAAAAACTCAATCGGATTTCCTTTCGTCAACATATAATACAGGTAAGCTTCCAGAGTCAGTTTATAAAGAATGTCGTTGGCGAAAGTTCTTCTGATGAAAAAACATCCTGAACGTCTAAACAAAGGGCCGATGGGAAAAATATTTAAATTGTTTCCGCCGGCAACGAATAATGGTGACTGGTATTTTTTAAAATAAACATAGTTCATCACCAGGTAGTCAGCGTGCGACTGATGATTGGGAACCAGGACTATATTATTTTGTTTCGACAGGTCTTTTAAGTTCTGACCGTTATCGTTAAAATTAATTCCATCATATAGCTGTGAAAGTGAAGCATCTAAAAATTTCTCGAAGCCTTTTAAAAAAGGCAGAGACAATTCAGCTCTGATTTCTTTTAAATTTTTTAGTGCTTTGTCTTTTTCGTCTTCTTTTTTTCCGATGCGCTCTTTTAGTTTGGGATAACTAAGAACGATTTCTTCCATCTCTTTAAAGTTATCGAAGAAACTTGGAATTCCCCCGAAAAAGCCGCTGAGCTTTGCGAGATTCGAGAGCTTCTTGAGATCAGACATTAGCGAACCCCGTGCGGTTTAGATTCACTCATTCCCGATGCTGTCATCTGCATGAATAGCGTTGTGTCCTGCATAGCTTTGATGTTATCGACACCAATGTAAGTCATACCTGAGCGAAGGCCACCCATGAGTTCGTTGATCACATGAGAGACAGGTCCTTTTGAAGGAATCATTGTAGATTCACCTTCAGCGGCCATCCCTTGAGGCATATCACCTCTCCATGAAACTTGTGCAGCTTTTGAGGCCATTCCTCTATACTGTTTCATCCCACCTTTTAAATCGCCTGGAGTTTCAAGAGTTCCTGAAACGAGTGACCCAACCATAACTGAACTTGCGCCGGCAGATAATGCTTTTACAATATCGCCTGAATTTTTTAATCCGCCGTCAGCGATGACAGGAATATTGTGTTTGCTTGCAACACTAACTGCAAGTGCGATTGCAGTTAACTGAGGAACTCCATGGCCCGTAATGATTCTTGTTGTACACATAGACCCCGGGCCGATACCAACTTTTACAGCGTCTGCTCCGCGTTCGATCATACGTTTTACACCGTCGGCAGTTGCAACGTTTCCTGCAATAACATCGACGTTTGGATATTTCTTTTTTAAGTAATCTAATGTTTCAAGCATCATGATTGAATCGCCGTGTGCGATATCGAGTGTGATGATTTGTACGCCGGCGTTAATCAGCATATCAGCGCGCTTCATTCCTTCTTCTTTTACACCGATTGAAGCTGCAATTGGTGTTGTAAGATTTTTTTCTTTTAAGTAGGCCTGGATTTTTTTTACCATCGCCACTTGCTCTTCTTCGTTCATGAAACGGTGAAGAGATCCGATTCCGCCAAGGCTTGCCATCGCGCAGGCCATTTCAACTTCAGTGATCGTATCCATATTTGCCGTAATGACCGGCAGATCAATTTCATAATTTTTTGTTATTTTAGTTTTAAGTACCGGGTGTTTTCTCGATGAGACTTCTGAGTATCTTGGGACTAATAAAACATCATCGAATGTTAAACCAATTCCTCTATTCAAAATTTCTTTAGGACCAAACATTAGTTCCATGACTTCCCCTATGGAGTGCAAAGCTTAAAAATAAACGTACATTTAAGAATAGAACATTGCGGGGGGAGCTGGCAAAATTTTAATTTGTAGCGATGCGGGCAAAAAATATCGGAAGTAATATGTAAAGAATGGTGTCGCGCAGTAAATAAAAAATGAAAAAATAGACGAAGGCCTTTGGTCCTTTGTACCAGAGCTTTTCGATTCCCAAGTACTGGGCCTTCTTGCTCATGGCAACCATAAAGCGGCTTTTGCCATAATGCCTTACGAAAAAGCTGATTCCGCCTTCGACTTTTTTGTCAAAGGCCAAAAAAGCGACCTTAAAAGGCGAAAATATCGATTGAAAGATGTTCATTAACTGAACTTTAGCACAGTCGTTTAAATAAGAAAAAAAATATAAAATCTATAATTTTATGACAGTTTTATGACAATTTCGATGGTTTTGACCGTTATAACTTATTAAGACTTATGATTAAAAATTTAACCGTCATCAATTTAAAAACCAACTCTCATGCGAATCCATCGGATGGCGAAGTGTTCGTATTGAAGACGTGTCAGCGTACACTCATTATGGGTATCGGTGAAGCTCCCTTTTTACACATAAGAGACGACGCTTTAAGAGAAGAAGTCATCACAGATATTTTCGAAGGCCGTCACGCTTACGCTTTTTTACTAGAAACGATTTGTGGGCTGCGCTCTGAAGTCGTTGCTGAGTATGAAGTTGTCGGCCAGTTCAAAGATGCTTACCAGGAATTTACAAAAGCTCCAGCAAAAAATACGTTTGTCATGAATATTTTAGAAAAATTATTTCAAGATAATAAAAAAGTCCGCACTGATCACTTAACAGAAATCGGACAGCTGACTTACGCTGGAATCGCCCGCAAACTTATCCATACGGCCATGAATGATGGCGATGTTTTGGTTTTAGGATCTGGAGCTCTTGCTGAGGATTTAATTAAATTGCTTAAGAAAAAGCACAATGTTTTTATCTCTGCGAGAAATGACTCGCGAGTTCAAGAATTGAGTTCTACTTACGACCTGGAATCTATTCCATGGAGCGCAAAAGGCACATATACAAAATTTCCATTTATCGTTAACACTATTGGTGTAGGCGATGTTCTTTTCGACGACATTTTCTTTTCACAATTTTTTACAAGTCCTCTATCTCGACAAATGAAGCTCTTTATTGATCTAGGCTCTCCCTCTGTGATAGAAACTAATCTCACAGAGAAAGACGGGGTACTAAGGCTGGAAGATATTTTCAGACAAAGTGCAAAACTCAATATTGAAAAGATGGAAAAGGTTCACAGAGCAAAGACTGCCATTGCTCTTCACGCAGAAAAGCGCGAAAGACCGATTCTTACGAGCACACCATTTGATTGGGAGGAGTTAAAGTTTGCCTATTCACTATAAAATCGGAACCCGCGGAAGCCTACTAGCACTTACTCAATGCGGACAAGTTAGAGACCAATTAGAAATTCTTTCTGGTGATACTTTTGAACTTGTAGTTATCAAGACTCAAGGTGATATCCAGACTTCTCAGCCACTATGGCAGATGGAAGGAAATAATTTTTTTACGAAAGAATTAGATGAGGCGCTTTTAAAAGGTGATGTTGATCTGGTGGTTCACTCGTATAAAGATCTAGGCTCTGTTCGACCGGAAGGAATCACTCTTGCGGCCATCACGAAAAGAACTTATGCTCACGATATTTTGTTGATTAAAAATGAGACGATTCCAAGAATTAAAGAACGTATTGAATTCGTCGTTGGGACTTCTTCTCCCAGAAGGATTGTAAACCTTGAGAAAAATCTTTCTGAGTTTTTACCGAAAGGAAAAAATGCCGTTGTGAAAACTAAGATGCTTCGTGGAAATGTGAATACACGTATCCAGAAACTTCGTGATGGTGAATACGATGCGATTGTTTTAGCTCTTCCAGGAATTGAAAGACTTGCCCAGACAGAAAAGTCGTTGGAAGAATTAAAAAGATTGCTGGATGGAATTAATTTTATGGTTCTTCCACAGTCAATTTTTCCTTCGTCTGCTTCGCAAGGGGCCTTGGCGATTGAAACGAAACTAGACCGCAACGATGGTGGCGAGCTTCAAAGAAAATTAAACTTAATGACTGATGCGAAAACTAAAGAAGAAGTCGCACGTGAGAGAAAAGCATTTAATGGTTACGGTGGCGGATGTCACCTTGCTGTAGGAATTAATGTTCGTAAGCTTGCAACTGAAAAAGGTGAATTTTTTTTACACAATCATCAAGGTGTTCTTGAAGAAAAAGTTGTGTCTTACGTGGAGCTTGAAGGCAGAAGTCTCCCCGCTTTTTTTGTCGCACCAAAAGTATTCAATGGAAATCCTGCCAATGACCAGCTGATTTGCAAAAAGAATTTAGCTGTGACGCTAGATCAAGGTCTGCATATATATATTACCAGCAAATATTGTCTGGACGCTGTCAGTGGAAGCAATCCCAAAACATTATGGGCTGCTGGAACAAAAACAATGAAAGATTTAGCGGCCCTTGGTTATTGGGTAAACGCTACGGCAGATGCTATTGGTGATGATGAGATTAAAAATCTTCGTTCGTCTTGTGCAATGGCCTTAATGATAGATACGAAAGCACCTATTATTGTTTTATCTAATGATGAAGCAAAAAGCACATTAAAAGATGCGGAAGTGATTGCTTGTTACAAGCGAGAAATTAGTCCTACGGTTTCTGATGAATTTAAAGTGGACATAAAAACTACTGAAGTTTTTTATTGGACGAGCTTCTTCCAATACAATGCCTACCTATACCACTTTCCAGAAATTAAAAATAAGATCCATGCGTGTGGTGTTGGAAAAACATACGACTTATTTAAATCAAATAATATTGAAGTTTATCCAATGGCCGATGCTTCAGAATTTAAATCATGGACTCAGTCCTAGGAAAATACTATGAGCAATATTCAGACTGATTTATTTACAAAATCGAAGAGACTTGTGCCTGGTGGAGTTCATTCACCGGTAAGAAGTTTTAAAGGACTTCATACAACTCCAAGATTTTTTAAAAGTGCAGACGGTGCTTACATTACAGATGTTGAAGATAAAAAATATATCGATTTCTGTATGAGTTTTGGACCGATGATTTTAGGGCATAGAAATCCAAAAGTAGAGCGTGCTCTTCAAGAAGGATTAACTCGTGGATGGAGTTATGGTGCTTGTGAACCCTACTCGCTTGAGTTGGTTGAATATTTACTTTCTCGCCTGCCGCATGTTGAGCAGCTTCGATTTGTGAACTCTGGGACTGAAGCGGTTATGACAGCACTTCGTCTTGCTCGTGGAGTAACTTCACGATCTAAAATTATTAAATTTAATGGTTGTTACCATGGGCATGTTGACTCGATGCTGATTAAAGCTGGGTCTGGGCTGGCAGGTGTTGCTGAAGCCTCGTCTGCAGGTATTCCAGAAGGTGTTGCTCACGATACATTAATTCTAGAGCTTGGTGATGTGGCAGGATTAAAACAATGTTTTATCGATCACAAAGATCAGATCGCTGCAATCATTATTGAACCTCTTCCGGCAAACAATGGACTGATGGTTCAGCCGAAAGAGTTTTTGCAATTTTTAAGACAGATTTGTACTGACAATAAAGCACTGCTTATTTTTGATGAAGTTATTTCTGGATTTAGAGTTGCTTTTGGTGGAATGGCAGAAGTCACTGGGATTAATCCTGACATCGTTACACTCGGAAAAATTATTGGCGGTGGTCTTCCTGTTGGAGCGGTTGGTGCTTCGAGATTCATCATGGAGCATTTAGCTCCGATTGGAAAAGTTTATCAGGCGGGAACTCTTTCTGCTAATCCTCTGGCAATGGTTGGAGGACTCGCAACACTAAAAGAGATGACTCCGGCCAATTATACAAAGATTGAAGAACAGACGAAGAAAATTACAAATTTACTTTTGAGCTGGATGAAAACTTATAACAACGGTCAGTTCGCAATGTTTCAGGTGACGACATACTCTTCACTATTCTGGATTGTTCCTAAAGAAAATGTAACAAAGATTTCTGAAATTCCAGCGAACCTGACAGAAAACTTTAACAAGCTTTTTGAAGTGCTTCTTGATCGCGGGATTTACTTAGCTCCGAATGCTTACGAAGTGGGATTTGTGAGTTTAGCTCATGATGATACTGTTGTGGCCGATATGGCGAAAAGATTGGATTTCAAATTATAATGAACTTTAAAAATCCATTTAACCATTCATCAAAACTGCTCTTCACACTTTCGTTGTTGTGGGCGGCAGTTTTACTGATGATTGGGGCCTGGTGGGTTTATGTCATGGTGAACTTTGAAAGTTTTATCATGCACTCTGATCGTTCTCGTATTACTAAAATGATTTCATGGGAAGGTGGGAGTTTTCTTGTGCTTCTTATACTTCTGTCGGTTTCGCTTTTGATTCTTTTCATGAAAGATCAGAGAAAAACGAAATCACTGCAAGATTTTTTCGCAAGCCTTACACATGAGCTGAAAACGCCTCTTGCCTCCATCCGTCTGCAAGGCGAAGTAATCAACGAGATTTTAGAATCAAAAAAAGATCCAGCGCTCGATAATTTGATCGAAAGATTAATTGATGATACGGCAAAACTGGAAACACAGATGGATAAAATTCTTCAATTGTCACGTATTGAGCGTGGTGGTGAATTAAATCTGACGACATTACCGCTGATACCTTTTATCAAGAAACTTTCAAAAACATGGGTCCCTGAGCATGAAGTTGAGATTTCTGCTTCTGAAACTGGTGTGAATATTGAAGCTGACGAGTTTGCACTCGAGCTTATTATGAAAAATCTCTTAGAAAATACACGCATTCATTCGGGAAGCCGGAAGATTAAAATCGCTGTCATCAATGAAGGATACCGAGTTCGCCTGACTTATGAAGATCAAGGTGTTTTCAAAGGTGACGTAAAAAAACTGGGCACACTTTTTTATAAGCATAACTCTCGTCGAGGATCTGGTATTGGGCTTTATTTAAGTCAGAAGCTTTTGGATAAAATGAATGGAAGTTTATATATTTCTCAGTCTGGGCCGGGACTTCAGTTCGATCTTCTCTTTAAAAAAAGTGAGGATTTGAATGCTTAATATTTTGATTGTAGAGGATGAAGAAAATTTAGGAATTACTCTCTCAGAGTACTTAAAAGGTTTAGGTCACGGTTGTGCCTGGGCGAAAGATGCTCGTACAGCGCGTGAGCTTTTTAAAAGCGAAAAACCGAACATCATTCTAATGGATATCGGGTTGCCCGATGGAAATGGATTGGACCTTGCCCGCGAGTTTAGAAAATTACGAAAAGATTTTGTTCTGCTCTTTTTGTCTGCGCTCAATGATCCAGAAACGAAAGTTGAGGGCCTTGAAATTGGAGCTGATGATTATATTACGAAACCGTTTGCTTTGAAGGAGCTGACTCTTCGGTTGAAGCGTATCCTTATTTCGCATAGTGAAATTAGCAAGCTTCCTGAAGAAATCACTCATGGACCGCTTAAAATCTGGTTTAAAAGGTATGAAGTTCAAGATGCTGATGGATTAGTGATCGGGCTTTCTCAAAAGGAATGTGCGATTTTAGAACTTCTCTACACTAAAAAAAATGAAGCGGTTGATCGCGAAGAGATCATCGAGAAAATTTGGGGAGAAGATAAATTTCCCTCAAATAGAACGGTTGATAACTACATCGTGAAGCTGCGTAAGTGGTGTGAGAGTGATTCTTCAAAAAACTTGGAAATTCAAAGTATAAGAAGTATTGGTTATAAATTAACGACATTATAGGAATTCGACATGGGATTATTTAACGATCGACTAAAAACTGCTGATAACAAAACTCAAGTGCCTGTGTGGTTCATGAGACAGGCAGGAAGATACCACTCTCACTATCAGAATATTAAAAAAGATTCTGACTTTATGAGCATGTGTAAAAATCCTAAAATGGCGTGTGAAATTACGATGGGACCGATTCGCGATTTTAATTTCGATGCGGCGATTTTATTTTCTGATTTACTCTTCCCTCTTGAGCAAATTGGATTGGGGTTAACTTATAATCCGGGACCTATTTTAAAATTTAAGCTTGAAGAACCATCAGATGTTAAAAAATTAAAACTGATTCAGGATTCGAGAAGCTATTATAATTTTCAGAAAGAAGCGACTCAGCTTCTTCGCGCTGAACTCCCTCAGACTAAATCGCTATTAGGATTCGTGGGAGCTCCGTGGACGCTTTATACTTATGCAGTTGAAGGATCGCATTCGGGGAATTTAACGAACTCTAAAAAAGGGTTTTACGATGGAAGATGGCAAGGTTTTTGTGAATTACTTCTACCCGAACTTTTAACTGAAATGTCGGTTCAAGCTGAAGGAGGTGCAGATGCTGTTTGCTTATTTGATACGGCCGTTGGGGAATTAACATTTGTTGATTTTAAAGAATTTATTCTTCCGGTTCTTCGCAAAGTAACTAGTGAGTTTAAAAAGCTTCATCCGACGAAAAAGATTGTTTATTACTCGAAATTAACACATATAAATTATCTGCAGGAAATTCAGGATAAGAATATTGATGTTCTGGGGATTGATTGGAGAATGTCGCTTAGAGATGCGCTATCGTTGCTTGGAAATGATTATATGATTCAAGGGAATTTTGATCCGAGTTATTTGCACTATGACTGGCCTCTTGTTGAATCTAAACTAGAGCAGTTTTGGACGCCGTTAAAAGATTTGAAAAATCTTGATCGTTGGATCTGTGGATTGGGGCATGGGGTTTTACAACAGACGCCTGAGGTGAATGTTAAGAAGACTGTTGAGTATATTCATAATAATTTTATTTATTAATTAAGAAAAAGAGACAATGTAGCTCAACACTTCTAAGTTATCGCCAATTTGAAAACGATACATAGCACTTTTTATGCTGATGTAAGTTGTCGTTGGGAGGGCACCATCGAAGTAGTGTAGAGATGAAAAAGTTATCATGTAAAAATAATCTACTACACCTTGATCAATTCTATCTGCGTGCACAGATGTTTCTATTTCGCTTAAACCGTAGTTTGAAACAATATTTTTACAGTGAAGGTTTACGTAATTTAAAAAACGTTGTTGAAGTTCCGCTGGAATTTTTTAATTTTTTGTAAAAACAGAATTAATTGAATTGGCATGAACAGATAAAGTTAGAGTTAAACCAAGAATAGCTAAAAGTAATTTCATTAATGACTCCTTTTAAATTGAAAAAAAAGTTATAGCTGAAATTAAAAAAAATAAAATACAAGATTCTGTTAGAATTTCATGCCAGTGACCGGACAAACGAATTCTTCAAGGCCTTTTTTATAACTTACAATCATTTCCTCCTCAGAAAATTTAGCTAATTGTCCGAATCTAGAATTGCGAATCTCGCTTATAACATCGTATGGGATGTTTTGCTCAAGCGTATCAAGCCCACTAGGAAGAACACTCATCATCCCATGAAATGCGCGTACGTAACCTAAAGCTGTATCCTGACGATTGAACCCTTCCAAGAATGAGCAAACGATTTCACCTTTCTCATCGTTCGTTAAAAGTTTCGACTCCCCTAAATCTCTTCCCCACTTGTCCATAAACGGCCCGACTGGAATTAAAAATTTATTTGAGCGTCTTAAACACTTCGGTTGTCTCATCGACATATGGCGATGATTTTCTACTGATAAAAAAGCTTTATTAACTTGTCCTGCATAAACCAGAATCGGATTTTGAGCATCGTTAAGTCTGTGACCCAATTTATAAATGCGTTTTCTAAAAGCATCTTCCTCAGGCATTTCCCACTGATCAATCACTCGATCAAGGTCACCAAAGTTGTGTGCCATCAAAGCAGTAGAACGAAGAAAATTTACATGATCCTTTTTCTCACGAAGCTCAAGCAAAAGTTTTTCTTCTTTATCAGTTTCAGCAAGAATAACATCGGCCATCTGCTGAGCAAGTTCAGTCTGTTTATTTTTCACAAGAGCATTGTATCCACCAATCGCGACAGACAACCAAGTCCCTTCATGCGTACTCATCACTTGCCCACGCTCTGGATTATAAGATTTTCTATTCGTGACCTGCTCGTAATCCCAAGTCCACGAATCAATCGTGATCTTCGCCATACGCTCGATATTTTTTTTGATATCTGTGTGTTCCCACAAACCTTTTCTGATTTGGTTATCAACGTCAGTTGGAACAAATGTTCCAGCAGTCGTCCAGTGAGCGGCCATGCAGATATTGAAATATTCTGCGAGGTCGATATTTTTTAAAAGATTAAGATTTTTTTTGTAGAAAACAAGTTTTGCCAAGTACGCACGATTTTTTCCAGTCGTATCAAGTTCACCATTAAATAGAAATGGTGCTGTGTTGATAACATGAGTGAGTAAAATATTGGGTGCGATGCCTGTAAGTTTTAGACCGGATTGTAATTGTTTTTTTGCCATAAAAAAATTTCTATTGATTAATGGTCATGCTTATTTACATGACCATGAGATTTACCCTTGTGATGGCCATGAGTCAATTCATTCCTAGCTGAGCGGAGAATTTGAGCACCTGAATGGACTGCAAGTGAGGCCATAAAAATTGCGACAACCAGGTCGGGCCACTGCGTTCCCCACCAGTAAACACCTCCTGATGCCACGATAACGGCGACGTTTCCGATAGCGTCGTTACGTGAGCAAAGCCAGACGGACTGCATGTTGGAGTCGCCGTCTTTGAATTTGAATAATAAAAAGGCGCATAAACCGTTTACAGCTAAGGCCATGGCACCAACCCAGCTCATAGTAAATGAATTTGGTACGCTGTGAGAAAAAAATCTCATTACTGCTTCAACTAAAATCCAGGCTCCGAAAACCAACATAAAAATTGCTTTTGCTGATGAAAATTTAGCTTTAGTTTTTAAGGCCGAATTTAAAATAAAAAGTGTGACAAAATAGTTTGCGCCGTCGCCTAAAAAATCTATAGCATCAGCACGAAGTGAAAGTGAGTTTGAAAGAACACCGTAAATCACTTCGACAAAAAACATACCAAAGTTAAGAATTAATGAGATCCATAAAACTCTTTTAAAAGCTTTATTGCTTGGATCAAATTCTAAATCATCACTATGGTCGTGGGAGCAGCAATCACTCATAATAAATCCTTTTTCAGCAATGTCGTTACTACTGAGTTATAGGTTTATTATAGCACTTTTTGAGGTCCTCATGGCCAAAGGTTTTTTAGCAATAGCAAGATTATTGATAAATTAGAGAGAAAATTGCGAGTAACTGTCAAAAGATTTGGGGGAATTTCGAACTGCTTGCATATTCTATTCATAAAGATTTTTGGTCTTGGGTATAAATAATCTAAATTGATTGCATAAACCACGTATTTTTTTCTTCACCACTAATTTCTTACCATCAACCACCACATGATCAATCATCACTTCTTTGGCAAACGGCAGGCCTGCTTCGTGAGTGTAAAAATAAACTTCTTCTTTTTTTGGCCAGGAAATTCTTTGCATCATAGTATTTGGTGTCTTAACTATTTCAGTCGCATAAGTAACAGCAAGCGCCCATATTTTTTTCTGCTCTTCATTTTGAAACTCAGGGCATAAAATTCTCATCAGGGCTTTGTCATCATTCACGGCCTGAGGACCTTGAATTTCATATTGTACATTTGGTATATTTTTATGAAGCTGACCTGTACGAAATCTTTTTAGCGTATAAGAATCCCAAACAGAAAATTGATTTTTTTTAGAAATGACCTGTGCAGCACAATGCATTTTAATATTTTCTTTTCTGCCAAAATCACTGAGACCTTTGAGCTTCACGTACGCTTTATTCTGCATTCCAGGTGCAGGACTATTTATCCCTGACCAGTTTCCTAAAAAAGTTGTCCAGTTTTTTTCTCTGACCACAATATTTTTAGTTTCAAGTTGATTCTGTTCAGCGATCGCCCGACAAACAGCAAGACTTCGATCAGCAATGATTCTACCGATAGCTTCAAACTGTGCTAGACCCTGTAGCTGACAACTCGTGGCCTCGCCCCAAAGAGTTCTGGCAACGCCATCGATCGCGGCGGTGTCCCTGTCGTTAATTTTTGAAATGTATTCATCAAATGAATTTTTTTCTACAGGTGGAACCATCAAATTCATTTCATCAACTTCTGCCTGCTCTATTTTAGGATATTTTATTTTAGCCTCGGTTAGTTCTACATTTCGTACAAGCACAAAATTCACAAGAGATTTTGTAAGAAGCTCACGGTAGGTAACCGCAAACGGTCCCATTTTTACGGGAGGCAATGGAATATTTTTTAGGAAAGGTGGGTCTTTTATCCATGAGCGCACAATTTCAGGTGTGGCGCCTTTTTTTCTGATCATATGAAGTGCTTGTCTGGCACTTTGTCTGTATGACTTTTCGAGAATTCCAAGATCATATGCACGAAATAAATTTAGTGCCTCTTTTATTTCTGATTTTTTTATTTCGTCCCGGCTTTTTTCCAGCAATTCATAAAAATAAGGATTATCTTTAAAAGGCAATTCAGATTTTTTTATTTCTGCATCCATCTGCTTCGTTTCCAATTTAGAAATGAAATCAGGGTTTGAGATCATGTCGTTAAATCTAGTGTCGATAAAAGATTTTTTCAAAAACTTATTTTCCAATTCATCAAGAATTATCATTAACTTTTCAACTTCAGAAATGGCCTGGAGTAGGCGCATACTTTCTGCGTCCATCAGAATTTTTTTCGCAAGCACACTGCTATTGATTCGTGCCTTCTTTGTTTTGAGTACTAAATAATGTTTCCATTCACTTTGCAACATTACAGAATGGGGGTCGCGGATGCATGAACCGATTGGTGCCGAGGCAAAGGCTGAATTTGCCACAAAGAAAATTAGGATTATAAATATTTTGAAATCACACATTAGAAAATTATAGGCTAATTAAAAGTATTTGATAAATAAAATGGCGAGTATTATACAATATAAATCTTAATTCACGATTACCGTTCGGGTATCGTGCCACCTTCTTTTTAAGCAAAGTGGTATAAAATTTTGAATTCTATTAGGCCATGATGTTGATACCTGAATCAACATAAATTACCTGACCAGTTACACCATGAGATAAACGAGATGCTAAATAAACAGCACTTCCGCCAACATCGTCTTGAGTAACATTTTTTCTTAGTGGTGCTTTTTCTTCAATCACTTTTAAGAAGTCTTTTAATCCTGGAACAGCACTTGCTGCCAGCGTTCTGATTGGGCCTGCAGAAATACAATTTACACGAATGTTTTGCGGCCCTAGATCGTCAGCAAGATATCTTGTTGAAGCTTCCAGTGCAGCTTTTGCAACACCCATGACGTTATAACCTTTAAGAACTTTTGTAGATCCATGATATGTCATGGCGATAACTGAACCGTCATCATTCATATTTCCTTTTAGTGAATTACATAATCCTATTAATGAGAAAGCTGAAATATCGCAGGCCATTTTAAAACCTTCGCGTGATGTTTCAACGAAGCGTCCTTTCAAATCTGCTTTGTCACCAAACGCTAATGAGTGAATAAGAATATCAAATTTTCCCCATTTTTCTTCAACAAGTTTTTGTAAGCGTAAGTAATGATCATTATTTGTTACATCCATTTCGAATGTAAAATCAGCGCCGACTTCTGCGGCCAGTGGGTCTACGCGTTTTTGTAAATTTTCATTTAAGTAAGATAATGCTACCTGAGCGCCTTCAGCTTTAAGTGCTTTAGCGATACCCCATGCGATTGACATGTCATTTGCAACGCCTAGAATTAAGGCTTTTTTCCCAGTGAGAAGACCCATTTAAACTCCCTTATAAATTAGTCTGCAAAGATTAGTTTAGATCACCTTGTCTGTCAAAAAGATAGCCGACCGAGCGTACACTTTTAAAGAACTTAGGGTCTTTGGGATCGCTCTCAAAATATTTTCTAAAGCGCACAATGAAATTATCTAAAGTTCGCGTACTCACACCTCGGTCATAGCCCAGCGCTTTCTCGAGAATTTCTTCGCGTGTCATCGGAAGATTTGGATGAGCAAAAAAAACTTTCAGGATTTTTATTTCCTGAAGAGTGAGATCAAAAGTTTGAAGATTAGATGTTTTAAAACTTTGTGCTTTCAGGTTTTTGAAATCGACAGAGTGATCAGCAAAATCAAAATGATCACCGAGAGACTCCATTTCCTTATCTTCAATTTTAGTTTTATCTTCTGAAGCTCCAGTATTCCACTCCATTCTCGTCAACAGCCTATCGACCCGGAGTAAAAATTCGTCGAGATCAAACGGCTTTGATAAATAATCATCAACACCTAGACTTAAGCATTTTATTTTTTCTTTAACCTGCTCTTTCGCTGAGATGACTAAAATAGGAATTTTAGCATCGCGCTTTCTGATTTCAGTGATGACACCAAAGCCATCGATCTCTGGCATCATCAAATCGACTATGACAAGTTGAGGACCGTACTCACTGTAAAACTTCAATCCTTCGAGGCCATTTATAGCATGAAGAACATCATGACCTAACATTCTAAGGTTTAATTTAATCGCTTCAGCAATGTGCTTTTCATCGTCGATAACTAAAATTTTTTTGCCAGTATTTTTTGCACTGATGGCCATAGTATTAATGACTTCCTTTAAAAATAATCCTGAAGGTTGCTCCATTTCCGGGACCAGCACTTTCAGCACTGATTTCTCCTCTGTGGAGTTTAGCAATTGACTGGACAATGTAAAGACCCAGACCACTACCCTTTGTCGATTTTCCAACCTGATAGAACTTTTTAAAAACTTTTTTTAATTCGTGTTTATCCAGTCCGACCCCGTTGTCGCGGATTTCAAGCACTACATTATTTTTTATGACTTCAAGTTTTATGCGTACAATTTTTTCGCGGGAATTATTGTAGATGAAAGCGTTGGTTACAAGATTCATGAGAATCATTTCAAACAATCCAAAATCCGCCTGCATGAAATAACTTTCCAGGTCTGTTTCAAAAATTACTCTCCCTTCATCAAAAAGATGAGGGGTATTTTTAATAAATTGGTTGATGATTGAAACAATATCTTCATCTTTAAATTCTGCTTTTACGTCGCGGTCTTCGAGACGACTTAACTGCAGAATGCGGTTTACGTTATCTGATAAACGCTTCGTATCGCGCTTCATGTAATCGAGGTAACGAAGCTGCTCGAGACGTTCAAGTTCGTGGCGTGAAAAAGTTTCTAGAAATAATTGAAGAGAAGCAATCGGCGTTTTCAGCTCATGAGTAAATCCATTGATAAAATTCTGCTGAAGACGATACAGCTGAATCATTTTTTGATAATAAATATAAATAATCAAAAGTCCCGCAATGATGACAGTGACAAGAAGTGAAAGCGTCAGAATTAAAACCCAGGTTTCGCCCTGGAAAATCTGCTTAGAATTGAGGTTGTATTTCAGCACGACTTCTTGAAGCGCCTCGTTGACCCGCAAATACGAGCGGATATAAAGAAATAACGAGGTCGCAAGTGCAACAAGCGAAAAAATAAAAACAAATAATGGATGGTAAAACCACCGTGATTTAATCATACTAGAAGTCTCTCATTTAATGATTTGAGAATGCAAGGAGCAACATGGAAACCAATACAATTCTAGACACCATTTCAAGAAGTATTGATCACACTCTTTTGAAGCCCGAT
>JACMRM010000284.1 GCA_014376445.1 Bacteriovorax sp.
TACTAACAAAAAGCAAGTTGCAAAAGTTGAAATGAGATTCATTGCCAATATTTCAAATCCTCTTGATCTCGGAGCTATGATAATTTGTGTTCGCGCTTTGACCGGTACTCATGATTTTTTTAACTTCTATTCGAGCGGTAGCAATGTAAAAAGCACTATCAGAACTATTTCGACTTGTGAGCTATCTGTTGTGAACCCGCATGATATTTTTACAGGCCAGGTTCTGTTTCCAATTCCCGGAGACCTCCATAGTTGTTATCAGTTTAAAATTGAAGCCAATGGGTTTTTGAAACAAATCATAAGACATATTGTGAGCGCACTATGGATGGTTGGGAGCGGAAAAATATCGACAGATGAATTCATGACTTTATTGAATGGCCCTGCAAACCCAAACCAATTATGGAAGGTTGCAGGGCCTAATGGACTTTTTCTTTATCGGGTAAACTATCCCGATTAGAAATCTCATTTTTTAAAACTTATTTTCTCTCTTTAAAATCTTCATGGATCACTTTTAAAAAAGTTTATTTTCATGACATGAACTCCTAAACACCTCGATCATCCTTGGCATATCTCATGCTATACCTGCTAGATTAAAATATAATGTAGTTCTAATTAATATTTTTTAATTCCTATATGCCAGGTAAAAAGTCTATAATCTTTCTAATAACATAGAATGGATTAAAAAATGAAATGTATTGTCAACCTACTCGATCAAACTCAATTAAATTTTGAAAAATTTGAACAAGGAAAATACTCAAGCTCATCCGCTGAATTATCAACTTTATGGAAAACCCAAAAATTAGGCTTTCACATGGAAATTCTTAGGCCTGGTACATTTTCATGCCCATACCATCTTCACCATTACGAAGAAGAACTATTTATTGCATTCAAAGGATCTGCCATGGTCAGGCAAGATAACGAGTTTTTTGAAATGAAGGAAGGTGACCTGATCGTTTTCAAGGCCGGAGTAGCTCACCAGTTTTATAATCACACCCAATTGCCTTTTCAATTTTTGGCCCTTTCGAATAAAGATCCGAATGAAATATGTGAATACCCCGACTCTAATAAGACTTGGGACCGTCAGCAGAAAAAACTTTTTCAAAATGGTGTTGAGGTTAAAGACTATTGGAAGGATGAGGAAAATCCTGATCATTTCTGGCCTGAAAATTTAATTTCGAAATGAGTAATAAGCTTCGGAACATAAAAATTTTTATCTTTATACATTTTAAAATTCCATATCATGTACAAGATGTTTTAAAAATGTACGAGAGTTAAGGCTAAGCTGTTTACCTTTCGGTCGTGCTAACCAAAGATGAAATTCATGAATATGTTCTACAGGAATTTCAAAAAGTTTTCCTTTCGTAATTTCTTCTTTCACCATAAAATTTGTCAGGTAAGCAACACCTTCACCGGCAAGGCAATAGCGCTTCTGCGACTCCTGAATTCGATTACAAAGGAAATTATCCGATGGGGGGATTCTATGGCATTTCACTTTTAGATCAGGAAGATGACTTTAATTTCGGATGAAGCCGCTGAACAACTTGGTTTAAAGCAAGGTGATAAAATGACATTTATCTGTGAAGAATCTACTGACTTTCCAAATGGATCTGAGTGCAACTAAAAATTTAGTAAACGGGCTTCATGATGAAGCCCTCCTTCGATTAGATGTAATTACCAAATCGAACAACGATTCTTAGGCGCCATCGCCTGTCCTTCACTGCACTGAAATGCTTTCGCAAATTCCGGAAGATTCGAAATGACTCCGTTTACTCTGAATTTAGGTAACGAATGCACATCGGTATTAATCACAGTTCTCTCCGCTTCCTTCGTCATCTTTCCGCACCACGACTGTCCATAAGCAATAAAGAAAGTTTTCATATCGTCTTCAGGAATATTTAGATTCGTTTTATAAAAAGCAGCTAGTGCGAGTTTTAATCCTCCAAGGTCTGCAATGTTTTCTCCCAGTGACAATTTTCCGTCAAGAGCAATACCTTCATCTGTTTTATAAGAACTATATTGATCAATAAGACATTGAGCTTTCTTTTTATAAACATCAGCAGATTCTTTAGACCACCAGTTTTTTAAATTTCCCAGTTCATCGTACTGGCTTCCTGAATCGTCAAAACCGTGAGTCATCTCGTGACCAATAGTAGCTCCTGTTGATCCGTAGTTGGCCGCAAGGCTTGAGTTCGCATTAAATAATGGAGCTTGAAGAATTCCTGCAGGGAAAACAATTTCGTTCATTGTTGGATCATAATAAGCATTATCTGTCGGAGGAGTCATTCCCCAGATCGTACGATTCACCGGCAGGTTTGCTTTTTTAATAGTCTCATCAAACTGCATAACGTTTGATGCCAGCGTGTTCATGAACCATGAATCATCTGTGACTTCTAAATTCTCATAACTTCTAAAGTGATCAGGAAAGCCGATTTTCTGATTTAATTTTCCGATTTTTTTAAGCGCACCGACTTTTGTCTGATCATCCATCCAGTCAAGTTTAGTGATCATTTCTTTAAGAGAATCTTTTACGTTGAAAACCAGGGTGTCGGCCATATCTTTTGAATTTTGTCCGAAGGCCACTTTAATGAATGATTCACCAAGAGCTTCCCCCATTGAATTGTCGACTGAAGCAATACACTGTTTCCAATGCGGCTCGCGTTCAGTTGTGCCATTCATGATTTTTCCATAAAAATTAAAATGTTCATTCTGAAGAGCAATTGTGGAAAACCTTGATGTTTCACGGATTGCATCCCATACCATATAGGCTTTTAAATCTGATAACGATGTTCTGTTAATGAGTGAAGCGAGTTTTAGAAAATAATCCGGGCCCACAACGTTTAAAACATCAGAGGTTGTGAAATTAATGCTTTTAAAGTACTGGTTCCAGTCCATCGCAGGAGATATTTTTTGAAGCGCCATTTTTCCGATAGGATTATAAGTCTTGATCGGATCCTGCTGATCCTGAGCAGATAAACTAATTTTAGCAATTGCATTTTCAAGCTTAAAAATTTTATTCGTCAGAATAACTGCATCTTCAGTTCTGATGCCTGTAATAAGAAGAGACTGTTTAATATGTTTTTTATACTCTGCTCTGATTTTACTGTTTTCTTGATCTGTGTAATAGCCTTTTTCCGGAAGCCCTAATCCGCCCTGATCAATAGTGGCGATCATGCGGGTTGCATCTCCCGGGTTCTGCATAGAATAGATTCCAAAAAATGGATTGATACCTTGTCTGTGAAGTGAAGCCAGAAGTAACATAAAGTTTTTTTTACTTTGCAGCAGGTGAATTTTTTCCAGAAGATCATCCACTCCTTTCTTCGCAGTGACTTCGTTGCCTGATGTATTTAAACAAGCTGAATAAAATTTTCCAAGTTTATCTGACTCTGCCTGAACAGGAGAATTATTTCCCGTTTGATAATTTTGCAGAATATTTTTCAGGATAACTAAAGTGTTCTCATCAATTTCTGAAAAACGATAAAGTGCACTTTTATCTCCGGGGATTGGCGTAGACTTCAGCCAGTTACCGCAGGCGTATTGAAAAAAATTTTCGCATGGATTCCCGGTTTGATCTATCAGGCTTAAATCGACAACTTCTTTGGAAGTCGTAAGTTTCGCAGCGAAAGCTGTTTGTGCCATAAAAAAAATGATGATTAAAACAAAAGCTGTATTTTTCAATTTATACCCCAGGAGCCGACTCTTTAAGAAACACGAAAACTTTAACAAAGAAATGTACCAATGCAAATAGGTGCAGTTTAGCACCAGCTTATTAATTTTTTGCAGACCTTATTTGGGCCAGTTGCCATTATGAGTTATTGCAGGAGATTAAAAAATATTAATTTGAACTTTAAATGTCATTTGAGATGTTAGGTTTTTTCCCCTGAATTATTTTACATTTTTTAATAATAAAACTGGTTTTGAATTTTTTGGATCTAGAGGCCAGTAGTGCCTTGGGTAATCACGTTTCATTTCTCCATGCAGCTCTTTATAGGCTTTGTCCCAGAAACTCATAAGATCCTGGGTAACCTGGAGCGCTCTCTTGTGAGGACCGATGAGGTGAATTTTAATTTTCTCTTTGCCTTTTAAAATACTCGGCACATCTGTCAGTCCATAAAAATCCTGAATGTAAGACTCGCAATGAATGCCATTGGTGGCATCATAATTAATTTCAACTTTTCTTTTATCATTGAGCTGCAAGAATATTGGAAGATCACGTTCCAGATCATACAACTGATCTGAATTAAGGTATGAAAAAATTTCTTCAGCATAGACGTTTAAAATAACATCGAGACTATACTGACTATCACCTAATAAATACTGCACCTGAGTTTTGAACCATTCAATAAGCGGGTAATCCGATATTTTTTTTTCAGTGTATTTCTCCAACAGATAAAGTCGCTTGAATGAATTGCTTTCCATTTTATCTTTAAAAGCACTAAGTAATTTTTTGGCAACAAACTCCAAGGCATTAGATGAAATCTCCTTCGAATTGATTTTTTCTTTGGAAAGAACGATTGCTCCAACTTTTGTCAGGCGCTCAACTGAAAGTTTCAGGGTTTCCACATCAAAATCAATTTTTTCTACTTCTTCAATAGGAAAGGCCGGGAGATCATAGAGCCACTCTTCTTCAATCGGCAGAAGTCTAGTAACTTGATTTCTGTTATCCAGATCGAGAATAATCCACAGTGGATGATTAGGATCAATGTCACCCATTAAGCGCGATGAAATTGTATAGACCTCACCGTTCATATGAACCAGTTGCTGCCCTTTGAGCCTGGCAAGTTGATCAATATAGCCAAAGAGAATAATTTTTTCCAGATCTATTGAAGTGCCATTCGATGCTGCTTTGAAAAAAGATTTCACAAGATTTCTAAAACGTGAAGGAGATCTCGGCTCAACCAATTCTGCAAGATAGCTGACAACATGATTAAAGGATTCATCATTACCTTTCGAAGCTTCATCAAGAATTTTAGAAATCCTCGGATGAAATGGAAAACGGGAAAGTCTTTTGGCAAGTGTTGTTGGCTGGCCATTTTCAAATAATCCGATCTGTTCGAGATATTTTTTTGATTTATCAACTTCTCCAGCATTAAGCGGAGCCAGAAAAGTAAAATGCTCAATGCCTTTATTGAAAACATCAGCGACTGTAATCATCAGTTCACTTAAATCCACTCTATTGATTTCTGGAACATCGAATTGATCCCTGCTCTGATAATCAAATTCAGAATATAGCCGGTAAGCATAACCATTGTCTTCCCTTGAAGATCGGTTGGCGCGCTGAATGGCAGAAGACTGGCTGATCTTTTTTAATTCAATGACAGGAAGCCTGGTGACGGGATTCAGCTTGTTGCTTTTATGGAGGCCAGCATCTATAACCGTTCTCACTCCAGGAATCGTTACGGAACTTTCTGCAATATTAGTAGAAAGAATAATTTTCTTTTTTGTGAGATCATAAAAACTGTCATCGATAGTAACTCCTGCGACTTCACCGTGGAGAATGACAATTTCATGATCAAAATTATTTCTTGCAATCTCCTCTGCTTTTTGAATTTCAAACATGCCCGGAAGAAATACTAGAATATGTCCTGGCCTTGCAGCGGCTTTAAAAAGTGCATTATAAATTTTCCGCTCCAAGGTATCTTTTAAAACAAGCGTGTCATTCGGAAGATACTCAATCTGTAGTGAGTGCTTTGACTGATTGAGTTCAACCGTTATAGCTTTATCAAGCAGTAAAGAATCAAGTTCTTTTAAGTCAATCGTAGCCGACATGATAATAATTTTTAGTTTCTTATTTGTTTCTTTTATTTTAAGAAGAAAACTCAAGGCCACATCGGTGTAATAATGTCTTTCATGAAACTCATCCAGAATGATGACATCACAATCTTTTAATTCCGGATCGGTCGCAAGAATTCTCAGGAATGTTCCTTCAGTTAAAAAGATAATCTGGGTTTTATCCGAGACGACCCTTTCATATTTGAAGATATGCCCCACTGACTGTCCGGGAGCTTCTCCCATACTTTTAGCTACAAAGTTTGAAGCAAGTTTAGCAGCTAGCTTTCGCGGCTCGAGGATATAGATTTTTTTCCTGAATTTTTCTCTTAGAAAAAGAGGCACGCGTGTAGTTTTACCTGAACCGGGAGTGGATTTGATAATAAGAAAATCTTTTTCTTCAAGCGCATTTAAAATTTCGTCTTTAATTGAATCAATAGGAAACGAGTGCATGAACTAATTATCATTCATATTTGAAATTCTTTTTTCAATATTGCCAAAAGTGATGATTTCCAGATTTCCTGCTTTCTCCTGGGCCTGTATGTAGAGAAACAGCGGCCGGTAAAAACGTTCAAGGTCATCGGCCTTCATGTTAAGCTCAATTAAATGCATCCAAGGGTGAATAAAACTTTTATTTTTTATTCCTATATCCACTAATCTTTTGGCATCATTCAGGCTAAGCATTGCCGGACTGATCCAGAAACCGATCGGAGTCTTGATCAATTCATTTTTAGAAATATGCCAGTGATTATCTGAACCGCGTGTAACGCGATAGCCCAGTGCGTAAGCCACTTCTTCGTATTTCACTTTATTACAAGGATAAAAAAATGCTTTTTCAGTTGAAGCAAATTCATGCAGAAGCTCTTTCGCGATTTTTAAGTCTTCGCTGGCCATCTGTTTTGTCACACTAAGATCAGCATAATCGATATGAGCAAATCCATGAGAGAGAATTTCAAGATAAGGACTCGTCGCTAGAAGTTTTATGAACTCATAAGCTTCATAGGTTGTAATATCTGCATCGGGTTTTTGATACCAATTGATGTCAGACCATGGAGGAGAAAATTGCAATTCTAAAGAAGGTGCCTTGTCGGGGTCCATAAGCTTGCCAACAACAGACCAGGTGCAATTCATTTTGACTTCTTCCAACAGGGCATAAAAGCTAAATGAATTGCTTCTGGCGATGCTTGCTTGATGAATACGTTTCTCCTCTGACATGGATGTTCCATGATCAAAGGCATTGCCCCAGAACAATTCATAATCAATAGAGAAGTTAACAATGGCCAAAGGAAAACAATCAGGTAATTTTTCCTGGACCTTTACTAATTTTTTTTTGACTCGGGATTGGTTAGTAATAGCGTAATAAGCACGGCGTATGAACCGGACATTATCTATAAATTCAGCTTCAAAGTTCATTTGTATTCCTAGTTAATTTTAAATTAATTAGGAAAAATGTCAATGTGAATTGAGGGCCAAAGCAGTTTACAAAGAAATAGTTAACAGGGTTTTTTTCAGCTTAGTTATATACATATAGAAAAGTGAATAACTTAAATCGAGAATAATCCCCTGCACACTACTTATTAAAGAACTATTAATTGCAGTTGAGTCATAAAACCCTTTCCCTAATCCAAGAATAAAAAAATGCATAAGCTTTCCAATAAATAAATATTCACTGATTTAAAGATTGGAAACTACAGAAAATAACTGATTAATCATACTCATACGACTTGATCCAGCTTCACAACATGAACCGTCTCGCCAGCACAATCAACGACCACATATCGTGAATACTCTCCGCCTACATCTACAGAAGTAATTCTAAAACCGAAAGTTTCAAGATACCTTTCAGCTGCTTCAATATTTTTTCTCGCGACAGAATTCTTAATATCACCGCCTGCACCTATGACATGCACTTCAATTTCATGGATTGTTTCTTGCGTGAGATTCATCACCTCGATCATCGAAGGAACCGCCTGACTAACAAACCTGCCGCTTATAATCTGAAGCCCTGTTGGCGATTCTGGTAGTAAGCAATGGGCCACTCCCCAAAGCTTTTTTTTCTTCCAAACAAAAACTAATCCGAGGTCTGTTCCTAGATTAAGAGTCATGACATCCCGTTCGCTGCCTACGAAAATTTCACCGATTTTTACATGCACACTGGTCATTAATGCTCCATAACAGACTATTTTGGGCTCTCTTGATTATAATTTGCTTTTCGTATGACTTACTTATTAACTTTAAATGCCCGACCTTAAAAAAAGGTTTTTGCTTCACTTAAAGCTCTAGGATCATAGGGTTCTCATGAAGCTTATCCAAAGATTGCTTGGATAACTTAGTAATAATCAGCAAAAATAAATAACATTAATTAAAAGGATACAATGAAATTCGGAGTAAAATCTTATTAAAAAATTAAACTAAATGGCAGAATACATCGAGTGAAAAGTAACAAAATATGTTTAAAGAAAGCCTTAAAAAGTACCAATAAAATGGGCTTCGAAACAAGAATTGTTTGCATGATAATTTTGGCAATGTACGCGCGAGTAGCTTTTTCTGCAGACTCTACTTACACAGGCGAGCTTTCTTTTAGGGCCGATACCAATATTTCAAAAATGAGTATGCAAGGTAAGACTCGAAATTTCAAAACTCTTGATATAAATTTCAAAGATACAAAACCTCAGCGCCTGACTATTGTAGCTGTTGTTGATACGAGCACAATCCTTTCTACGATCTACTTTAACAATTATGAGGTTTATAAAAATAATTTTTTATCAAAAGAAAATCGAAATGCTCCGACATTTCTAAAAATGAAACTAACAAATGCAGCATGTACTCCGTTTAAAAAAGGATTTGAGTGTACAGGTAGCGGAGAATTCATGCTGTCAAAGGCAGGGTTCACAAAAATTATAAAAATAATTCTGGATGAAAAACTAAATGCTCTATCCGTTTTTACATTAAGCCAGAAGGAACTCAATTTAAAACCTCATAATTTTGTCGGTGTAGAAATTGATGATCAAGTAAAAGTTTACTTATACGCTTTTCATAAATAAATCTTTTAATTTATTTACTTAAAGTTTGTAAGACTTATCAATTCTTATAGACTAGTCATGTATAAAACTATGCAAAAAACTTCATAATCCCATTAGAATTAATTTCGTTTTGATTCTTTAATCTATTGATTCTAAAGCTGAATTCTCAATTAAGGGAATTATTTTCCCAACCACTATTTATAAAAATAAAGAGCTAATGCTTGTTACAATCTTTATTGAGGACCAAGGATGATTTTGATCACTACGCCAGATTATTTACCCAGACTCGGTGGTTTAACAACACTGACTCTCGACCTTGAAAAAGTGCTGAATGCTTTAGGAATAAAGTATGAAGTTTTTCATTGGAGTTCTCAATCCGAAATAATTTCTTACCCAAATCAAAATTTAGAAAAATATAAACTGATCATCAATGTTCACTTTCTTTTTGGTTACTTCAAAAAAAAGCTTCAGGGAAAAATGATTAACATTATTCACGGAAGTGAAGTGATGTTCTCATCACCTATATGGTGGAAACGCATAGTTAAAAAAGCACTTCGTGCAAAAATGATTGCTCACCTGGAATCATGTCAGACTAATCTTTTTATTTCTGAATTCACATTCAACCTTATGACGAAATTTTCTTACAAGACGAATTATGGACGTGATGTCGTTTACCATAATGGTATTGATACTGCTTCAAGTGCTTTCATTTCGAAAGATCTTAACAGTGCTGAAGTAATTAAGTTTGTATGCATCGCTCGCGATGTAAAGCATAAGAACCTTGCCGGCTGTGTGAAGCTTTGTGAGATGGCGCAGGACAAATTAAATAAAAAAGTCCAGCTGACTCTTCCAAAGGATGCTCACTATACTTCTTCAAAGATCAGCATCGTAAACCTTAATTCACAAAGTGAAGAAGATAAAAATAAAGCGTATGCAGACGCACACTTCAATCTTCTTCTTTCTTCATATGATCCGACAAATGGCTTCATGGAAGGATTCGGGCTGACTGTACTTGAGTCTGCCGTCTATTCTGCACCAAGTATTGTAATGAGATCGGGTGGTTTAACTGACAGTGTTCATGAAAATGAGACTGGATGGGTTATGAACCACATCAATACGCAGGAATTGAGTGATATCTTCGACAACAAAATTTTAAAAGACTACGAACGTGTTTCAAAGAAATGCTTTGACCATACAACCAGTTCTCACCGTCTTTCTGAATGGGGAAGAATTTTTGGTTCTATCTGTGAGGTAGCAGCATGAAAGTTGCACTACTTCTAAATACCAATGCACTCGGCGGAGCAGAGAGAAGCATTATTGAACAGCTTGGACTGGTTCAGGAAAAGATTTCATTAAGCATCTTCATTCCAAAACTTTCAAAAAGCAGCGACAAAGTTCTAGCACTTGTAGGAAAAAAATTAAATACATCTGCCAGCTATTATCGCATGCCGAAAGCATTCTACAGCCTCAGCCAGCAGGGAAAATTCTTAAGAATAGCCGTTGCTGCTGTTTCTTTATTAAGCGCTCCACTCTATTTTAAAGACATGGCCCCATTAAAAGATAGCGAAGTTCTTTATTGCAATGGAAACAAAATTGCAATCTGGACATTAATCTGGGCATTCATGGCCGGGTATAAAGGAAAAATCATCTGGCACTTTAGAGATTATCCTTCACAAAAAATGGCATTTAAAGATTTCATGAACTTTATGTCGAAAAAATTTGGTTCTCGCCTTTGCATTGCTGCCAATTCAAAATCGGTCAGTGATTCATTAAAAGAAATCGGAGTTGAACACGTTGACGTAATTTATAATATTGTCGGAGAAATGCCTGAACAGACATTTTCTGCAAATATCGAAACAATCGGTGTTGTTTCAATGATGGCCTCATGGAAAGGTATCCACCAGGTGCTGTTAATGGCCCATCTTTATGAAAAAGAGCTCAAAGAGCTCGGAATCAAGAATATTGATATTTTCTCGAGTGAAATTTACCAGACAGCTGGTGATCATCTTACTTACAGCAACGAACTTCAGGAACTGATGGCAAAATTTCCAAGCTCGTTATTAAACATTAAATATAATCAGACACCTGATCAGATTTTTAAACAAATTGACCTTTTGATTCACCCTTCTCTTCAAAAAGAACCGTTTGGAAGAGTAATTCTTGAAGCTTTTCGCTCTAACGTCCCTGTCATCTCAACAGCAATGGGCGGCGCAAATGAATTGATCGAACAAGGAATGAATGGACTTACATTCTTCAAGTATGACTATGCAGGGCTATTTCTGCAGATTAAAAATCTGGTAATGAATCCGGAGCTCCGTAAAAATATTGCTGACAACGCTTATAAAAAATCATTTGAAATTGAATCAAATGTAAAAGCAGGCATGGAACATTTACTGGGGGTCGCATGAAGAACCTGGTTAACAAAGAAAAAATTTATTTAAATCAAGATAATGATAATCAGGACAATCAGAGCTTCAATGTTGTTGAGGCAGCAGATAAAGTTCTTAAGATTATGTACAACTCTACCAGCTATGAACTGAAGTCTGAGCAACATTCAATTACTGAGAGCAAAAAACTAAGAAGATTACCGGCGACAATTGAAATCAGCAGCATTACTGTTGATAAAATCAAAGTTACAGAAGCTGCAAAGATCACCTTCGAAACAACGAATGATGAAACCTATACAGTTGCAGGAAGTCAGACAACTTTCCATGACGATGTTAACCCTCTTGATGCTGTCAATACTCTTCCAATAGTTCAAAATGATATTGTTGTTGAAACAACACAAATCGTTGAAAAGCAGACTCTAACATATGTAAAAAAAGAGATTCGTCTTAAGAATAAATATTTTTTTAAAGCAAAAGATCACAAGAGCTTTTATCAGGTCGGTGATTCATTCTATCAGGATTTTAAGAACGGCGAGCGCCTTTTCCTTTTCACAGGACTTAAAGCAAAAGTGGATCAGCAGAAAACGATCTTAGGTATTGCAAGCTTTATCAATTATTTTGATACCGCTCAAATTTTGGTCATTACTACTGCCAGTGACAATTCTTATTTCAAAACTATTCTTTCAGAATCTGAAGATAAAAGTCTTCAGCTTGCAGATGGAATTGATCTCGATATTCATACACTTGAAGGTATAAACTTTGTAGATCTTGATTGTATCGCAAGGGCCTGCATGCAAAACTCGGAAACAGACTATGAGCAGATCGTTGCATTATTAAGCGGTCATTTCGACTGTATCCTGTGCGATCTTCCGGAAGTATTGGAAAAAAAATCACCTCACCTGGAATTTTATCTTCCAGTTTATAAAATTGCTAACAGCGTGAGCTTCATTATGGCATCTAACAAATCTTCATTTAGTAAGGTAGGTAAATTAATGAATTATTTTTCTTCTTATAACATTAAGATCAAAGGTGCATTATTTTCAGACAACTTAGGGGAAACTAGATGATGAACAGCTTGGGATTTAAACCAATTATTACGGGCAATGAAGAAGTTTCTGAATCATCAGAAAAACAGGCAAGCAAACTAAGACTTCAGGGTGAGTTTACTAATTCACAAAATAACAATCGCCCTTTGGCGAAATATTTTTATAAAGTGACAAATCATCACGAGTTTTATCAGATAGGAAATTCATTTCTAAAAGATTTCCGAGAAGGCTTTAAAAGTTTTGCCATTACCTCTACAGGATACAAGCAGTCACAACAAAGAACAATTCTTGCTCTTGCAAGTTTCTTTGACCACGCAATGCCTATGAAAATTGCCATTGTTACCAATGAAATGGGCGAAGGTGTATTCAAAGAATTGATCAACAAATCTTTAGATACGGATCTTGAACTTAGTATGACAAACGCAAATCAGATGAAAGTAAAAAGATTTTATCATCACTTCGATTTTGTCTCTTTTGATTCAATTTTTAAAATGGCCCCTGCCGGAGTTCCAAATTACGAATATGAACATGCTATCAGCCAGTTCATCCGCAATTACGATCTGGTGCTCTGGGACACACCTGAAATCAGCGCATTCAAAGCGAACAACAATCTATATTATCCGATTGCACTTTATTTTGACTCACTTTCAATTATTGTTTCACAAACTCTTTCATCTCAGTCTGAAATTATTGAGCTCCAGGAGTTTTTTACGAATTACGGAGTAAATATTAAGGGATTGATGCTTGATTATACGACCCAAAAATCTATAAAGAAAAAAAGCTTCTTACGGTTTTTAGCGCCATGGAGAAAAGTTGAGAAAACTTAGTGCCGTCTTAGACGAAGTCACTTTTTTAAACTTTCCATTTTTATGGAAACAGATCCTTCGTTACCGTTGGTTGATGCCTCTATTTCCGATTTTATTTATTGGCTGCATGTTTATGTTTCAAAAAACTCAATTCACTATTTATAGTCTTAACCTTGAAGCGAAGCTCGCCAGTAAACCAGGTACCGGGGTTACTTCAGGTATTGCACAATCAATGATGCTTGACGGACAATCTGCAATTTCTTATGAAGAGCTTGCTGCTCTCATTGCAAGCTATGAGTTCCAGCATTTGATCGCTCAGGAAATTGTAGCATCATCAGATTTCCAACAAATGAACTTCACCCCAATCAATGCTTCATCTTTTAGAAAATGGAAGCAGATTTTTGGTTCTTGCGGCGGAAGTAAGGACTGTGAAGTTGATATCGTTACAAATGTTATCAACCGTTTTTATGATGTAAAAAAAGGGCAGACTGAAGGGCGTTTTACTTTTTCTGTGACATCCCTTGATCCGATGACTACACAAAAACTTGCGCGCTTCATGATCGATTCAATTACAAAATCAAGACTGAAGGCCACTCAGACTGTGTATATCCAGCAGTCACAACATGCTGAAGAGATGATCCAAAAAAGTCGTGAGGAAATGGCGGGACACGGTGGAGTTGAAGCTCTTGGGCAGTTCAAATCTAATGAAATGAAAATGACTGAACTGAAAGAAAAGATCACAGCTTTACAGAATATGGCCGGTCAGGACCTGTCTGTACTTTTAACTATGGATTTAAAACTTAAAGAATCGAATCCAACCCGCAATCTGGCTAACGCAACCAGTGATAACCGTTATGCACTTAATGCAGAAAAATTTAAAAATAAAATTTTAAAAGCAGATGAGTTAAGACAAAACATTGCAACCCTATCTTCGATCTCTCCATCTGAGCGTTCACAAACAGATGAAGTGATCTTAATGCAATTGCAAGCAGAATTAAAGAATCTTGAAAAAGAACTCAATTTTTCTACAAAAAACCCAAAGCAATTAACTGATGATGACAATTTTCAGTCAGCACAGTTAAGCAATAAAAATTACCTGGACTTTGAATCACAGGTTTTAAAAAAGAAGCTTGCGAAAGAGCAAATTGAAATTAAATCGCTGAGTGCTGAACTGGAAAAGACTATTCAGAAAAACTTGGCCTTAGAATCTAGTTCATCCTTATTAAGACAAGATATGGAGTATATCAAACTACTCGAATCAAAACTTATTTCAATTAAGCTGATGATCGCAACTATCACACCAGATCTATTATTCGAAAAATATAATACGCAATTAGATGAGTTCAATCGCAGCTCAGCAATTAAAAATATTCTATTCGCATTTTTATTTTCATTTTCAATTTACTTCTTCACAGTGTTATTTCGCTATTTCTTAGACGATCGGTTATATGAAGAACACGAAATCAAAAAGTGCTTCCAAGATCTTGCAATTATTGGAAAGACTCCTGACTTTGATTACTGATTATTCCCCCACGCTCTTGATAAAGAAAATTTTCCATCATACTATTATCCCATGTTAAAACTATACAAACTCCCAATTCATTTTTTTGTGATATTTTCTCTGTTTTTTCAAAGCTATTTGACCGTGGCCTCTGCTGCAGAAAAAGCTAAGGAATCTGAAGAAATTACGCAGCCGACTTACAACCTTCAAGAAATGGCGTTGCCATCAGATCTAAAAGATATGACGAAACAAGGTGGAGCAGTTTATTATTCTACTCCTTCAAAAAATAAAGTTTTGATGCCTGTTCACTTCTGGGGTTACATGCAAAAACCAGGATTGCACTTCATCCCTACTGAAACTCCTTTTGTTAAGGCATTGTCTTTAACTGGCGGCCCACTTCCGGGCGCAAGGCTGGACAGCATTTACCTGACACGCCTTGAAAATGGTGTCACTCATAAATATGAATTTGATGTAAGCGATGGTGGAACTGAAGAAACACAAAAATTTGCAGTTAAGCCCGGTGATATTGTTTTTATTCAACAAGACCGCTTCATTGAAAATCGCGCATACTACACTTCTCTCATTTCAATCGGCATTTCAATTTTAAGCGGTATCCTGCTTTACAGAGAAATCAGAAGAGACAGATAGTTAAATGAATATTCTCCAGCTTTCAAAATATTATGATCCTGTTAATGGAGGCATCGAGCTTGTTGCAAAACAAGTAACGAAAGCTTTGGTTCAGGCACACCATAAAGTTACAGTCGTCGCCTTCTCAAAAAATAATTCAGTCAGAACAGGCAAACTTGGTGAAGAAATCATAGAAGTAAAAGAGAACCTGCACTTTATGTCAGCACCTCTCAGTTTTCTTTTTTTCTTAAAATTTAAAAAGCTTATCAGTGAAAAGAAAATTGATGTCATATATGTACATCTTCCAAATCCTTTTATGCATGAAGTGATCAGTTTTCATAAAGGCTTTTTAAAAAAATATAATGTAAAAGTCATCGGGATTTACCACAGTGATATTCTGAATAAAAAATTTATCGGTAAATTGTACCAGAAATACTTCCTGGCATTTGAAGGCGCGTACGACTCCTTCATTTCATCGAGCAAAAATCTGCAGCTGACATCTCCTGTATTAGGTGAAGTCAAACCAGATAAAGTAAAAGTTATTCCATTTTGTGTGGAAGAAATAAATCCCTTTATTTTGCGAAGTAATTTTAAAGGTAAACTATTAAGTATCGGACGGCTTGTTCCTTATAAAGGATTTGAATTTCTTATTGATGCTGTAAAAGGCACTAATCTCCAGTTAACAATTGTAGGTGGAGGCCCGCTTTTTAGTAAGCTGAATGAAAATCTTCCTTCAAACGTAAAACTTCTTGGCGACATCAGTGATGAACAAAAAAATAAACTTCTGCTTGAAAGCGATATATTGGTAGTTTCTTCCAATAGCCGTGCTGAAGCTTTCGGTATGACCATCGTAGAAGCTTTCCAGGCAGGCCTGCCGGTTCTTGCTACTCAAATAAATACAGGAGTTACATTCCTCGTAAATCATAAGCACACAGGTCTCACCTACCCTATCAATGATAAAAAAGCTTTACTTGAGCAGTTCGAAGAATTGAATTCAAATAAAAATCTTCTGGGTGAATTGTCGCAAGGATGCTTTAATTTTTACAGCTCCCATCTCAAGTTTCAATATTTTCAGGAAAAAATTCTGGGACAACTTAAAAATCTCTAAACAATCTCAAAGAATGCTTTTAAATTTTCCGGCCATTTTTTCGTCTCAATTCCGTACTGAGCGAGGACAGTAAATATTGTTCTCTCCAGACCGAAACCAACACAGCCGCTGAAAACAAACTCTTTATTTTCAAAAGTGATATTGAAGGCCTTCGAAAAATGAAAACCATGAAAATTCATAGAACCGATTGAAACATCATTACCAGAAAACGGGTTCATGACTCTGATTTCAAACTTGCTGTCTTCTGCAACTTGATAGAACTGTAACGCCCTCGCATTCTCCTGAAAGAATGGATCCGAAGCTGCCTTAATAGAGCTGTTAAGCTTGAATTCTGTAAGGAAATTTTTAAACCAATTCTCGCATTCTAAAAGTTTTGTCTTAACAAAATCTTTTGAACCAAAATAAATGATTTCTCTGCATGAAAATTCAAAAAGTCTTTCAAGACTGGTCACTTTTTTATATTCGTGTCTGAAAACTCTTCCTTCGGCCGTATAAACCAGAGACTGGTCATTTTTAAAGACAGCGTTTCTTAAAGTTGGATAACAGTTCAGACAAACTGCTGACCGACAGATGCATTTGGGCTCTTTTAAATAAGGCTTCAATGAAGTTTCTTCATTCTTATTTTTACCGTCAACGAGTTTTGAAAAATCAGATATATTTTTTGCCTCTTCCTCTAAGGGAGAAATAAAATTCGCGTGCTGGGGAGTTCTCTGAAAGTAATGGGCAGGAGTCAAGTCATCAAAATGAACTGTTACCGGAAGCAGTATAGGTTCGGCATACTGTGTTTTAGCAAATTTTTTCAGCTGATCATCAAGAACCATAAACATATGTAGAGGAAGTCCTTTCAGGGCCACAAACCCTTCCTGGAGAATAATAACATCCCCCTTATCTACCAGTGCTGAAAAGACATCCCCTTTCTCCAGAAAGGAAGCTGAACTTTGGTCAAATAAAACTTTCACAGGAATGCTCTTTAAAGGCTTTATTTTTTTAAGCAGCTCGTGAACTGACTGCTCAAGTGCAGTTGTATCTGTTCCAGGCTTTACTTCCAGATGGATGAAGTCTGAAGTAATTTGATAACTCGTGATCGAAGTTGAAAGGTAAGGAAGATTATTGTCCATACTCTCTTTAGCGTGTTCATCGAGAGGTGACTGAAGTTTTATAGAAAGTAATTTTTTATCGGTCATAATTTCTATCCTTTAATCAAGCTATTTTTTCTTCCAGTATTTCGATAATTTTTTCGACTGTATTAAGTTCTACAATCTCATGCACTTCAAAAGATACATTAAATTCAGATTCGATGGACATCACAAGCTCCAGGTGCTTCATCGAGTCCCATTCATCCAGATTATCCATGGTGCTTCTTTCAGTGACCTGCTCAGGATTAATCTCGAGAATGTCTGAAAATATTTTTTGAAGTTTCGCTAAACTATGCTCCATTAAAACTCCTAAAACTCATATTGAAAGCCAAAATGACTTTCGCCTGTTATAATAATCATTATCAGCATAATAATCATGAATGCAATTTTGAGATATCCAAATTCTTTAAGCATCTATTTAATCCCTAAAAGGTTTAAAAAATAATGATATTTATCTGTAAAAAAGAAAAGGCCTAAAATAAAATAATGATATGTTATCACCACAGACAAGATTTTAATGCCATTCGATTTATTATAAAATGTTTTGAAGGCAAGTGTACCTTTTTTCAAAAGAAAATGCCTCCAGATCAGATAGATGCTGTAGCAAATACCGTGATAAAGTCCGTAATAAAAATAATGTTTTGAACTTCCATGCCATAAACCTGCAATGAGGAAAGTGACAAAAAATCCCAATGAAGCAACTAGAACGGTATTTTTAATTTTTACTGTTTTAAGCAAGAACATCTGTAATGGGTAATAAACATAATCACGCAGCCAGTGCATAAAGCTTATATGCCAGCGATTCCAGAATTCCTGAATATTTTTCGAGCTGAATGGACTATTAAAGTTTTCAGGAACCTTAATGCCAAACAGCCCACCTACTCCTACTGCCACATCTGAATAGCCTGAGAAATCAAAATAAAGAACCATGCTGTAAATATACATAGAGATCATAACTTTATAAAAAGGTAGCAGCAAGACATCTGGTGTATACATACTATCAATTGAAAGATTCGCAAGGAAATCAGCAATAACTATTTTTTTAAAAGTTCCAAGAACAATTCTATAAATATTCTCCAGAAGCTCTTTTATGTCGGGTTCATTTTCTTTTTCTGTTTCAGAAACAAAGTGTCCATATTTATCGAGAGGTCCGCTTAAGTATGATGGAAAAAAAGTAATATAATTGTAATAATCAATAAAAGTGATTTCGCGTTTAATGGCTTTGCGTTTTAAATCTACAAACAAAGATATCAGCCTGAATGTCACGAATGATAAACCGATGAAAGCAATCGTCGGAGCAATCCCCCTTAAGACCGTAAACTGCAGTGCTGAGTACTTTAACTCAATAAAAACTAGGGCAGTAAAACTCACTAGGAATGCGGACAGATTTTTTCTTTCTTCTTTTTCAGACAACCATTTTGCAGCAAAATATCCGGTCAGAAGAATTAACTGAAAAGAGGCAAACTGCTTTTTATTAAAATAAAAATACAGCACATGAAAAAGAATATTTATCACAAAAATTACATTTTTTTTGCTGGTAATTTTCTGCCCGGCGTACAAGAGCGCAACCGAGAATAGAACAAAGTATAAATAATAAAACGTCTGATAATCAATCATGCTTAACCGCCTGAGTGTTTATCTTCAAGTTAAAATCCATGCTCAGTTGCTTCCCGAGAATTTCATACCCCTCAGGTGTCAAGTGAATAAAGTCGTGGAAGTAACGTGCATCGCTTGGTACTAGATTAACGTAATCAAAAAACTCAATATTCTCATTCGCGAGAAGATCCTTGACCTCTGAACGGTATCTATTGAAGTCATTTACATTATAAAATTTCTCTACCCAAAGCTGAGGCTCAAGAAACACGATCAGTTTTATATTGTTATCTTGGCATGTTTGATTCAGTTTACGTATTAAGCGATAAGGATCTTTTCGTTTAAGGACCGAATCCATCGAAAGCACTTTTTGACCACCGATATTTTTATCCATAATATCGCCGTATAAAATCTTTCTGAAATTATAGATTTTTGATCTGATTGCTGTGATAACCACATTAGGAAGAACATTCGTTGAGTATATTTCTAAGTAAGTTTTTCCCACCAATTTTCTTTTTCGCTCAAGCTGAACATTCTTAACAATATCCTCAGGAAGTAGACCCTGTAGATTACTAGCTTCGTACATGGCCATAAAACTTCCGCTACTATCTGAAAAGAGATCTGGGCTGATCCCTAAAATGACATATTTAGGTTTTTTATAATTCATGCCTTTATTGAGCATAATGACAGAATCTACAATTGTTGCCTGTAAGGAAGCAAGATTGTAAGCGTAATAATTATTTTGAAATTTGTTAAAGTAATCAGCGGTCGTTGTATCTTCAGGGATATTACTCCCTGCAGTTCCTGAACTTCCCAGCATAAAAATACCAGGCCTTGAAATCGCATTCGTTGAAATAATATGCTGCTTTAAATTTACTGATTCAAAATAAAAATAATTAGGTTTTGCTTCCGGCGATACCTTATGGGCCAAAAACTTATTCAAAAAGCAGATTAACAAAAAGATAAAAAAAATGGCTCGTTTCATTGCTTTTAGTTTACCAGATATTGAATTTTTCATCTTGAAAATAAAAGGTCTCTTAAACCCGACTATCCTGGTAATGTTCGGTCTTATTTTTTTGCGATGAAGATAAGATTGTCAGAAAATACTCCATTGATAAAAAGATTACGACTACCAGGAAATAGCCTTTGCCAGTAGCATTTTAGCCCTGGCATTCTTCCTAGCTGGCTTGGATAGACCTGGATATTTTTCATCTGCAGTTCACCAAGAATTCTCAGTATATCTATTTTATGCAGAGGCGTGATGTGAGCAGGGTAATTTTTTCCTGCAAAAGCAGAATGCACACCTCTGAAAATTAAACTTAAAAGGCTCGTCAATGAATGAAGATTTGGAATACTCACAATAACATATCCAGAATCACCAAGATGCAGACTTGCCTGTCTCATCAAGTGACGCGGATTTTCCATAAAGTGCAACACTTCAACAACTGTTATAGCATCAAACTTTTTCTGCAAATCAAAAAGCTCATTGAGATTCAACTGATGAAACATTTCTCTTTTTTCTGAAAATGTATAGTCTGCTTCTTCGATCTTGTAGGAATTATTTTTTGCTAGAAATTTTTTTAAATTTCCTATACCAGCGCCAAGATCCAGAATCGTGGCAGAATAATTTAAATGCAATTTTAATAAAGCTTCAATCTCTGAATACAAATGCTCAGCAGAAGTGCCCTTGCTATCCTTGCATCTCTTGTTTAACAAAGAATCTATATTGCTCACAATTTTGCACCTTTCTTTGCAAATAATTTTTGAATTCTTTCAATCATTTCTCTTTTCTCACTCTTGCTGAAAAAAATGGCAACTGACAAAGAGAGGAAGATGACTCCTACAACCCCGCCTTTGAATGCAAATTGAAACCAACCATGGACCTCAATGAGACCTCCATTCATTTCAAGTAACTTACCAGCAAATCCTGCAAATGCCAGCGGAAGAATCCAACTCAAGTGCAATCGTAGAAGAGAAGTATTAAAGTGCCTTCTCAGTAAAAAACTAAGCCAGAATGTCGTAACAAAAATATAGGTAATAAGGGTTCCGGTAATCGGTCCGATTGCACCAAAATATTTTGTTAAAAGGACACTTAATATAATGTTGGTTCCGGCCTGAACCCACATCGCCTTAGAAATTTTATCAACCAGCTGAGAAAAGTTAAAGCACCATCCCCATAAAGCAAGAATAGGAAGAAAAAATGCATTCAGGCAAGCAATCAGAGTAAAAAGGCGACCTGCATACTCTCCCTCACCTGTCCAGAGACTGATGAAAGCATGATTAAAAATATAAATACATAGTAAAAATGCTGATCCAAAAACAGAAGTGATTTTCGTAAGCTCTATAAGTCTTTTATTGAAGAGAGGCATATCATTCGAATGATAGATAGCTCCTAATGTCGACCATGTAGAATTTCCAATATTAAGAAGCTGAGTTTGAACTAGCTGCGGTAGCTTTTGAGTAACAAAGAATGGAACGACAAACTTAGGCCCGAGAAAAAGTGCAATGATCAGGTTGTCGCACATCAGGCATACTCTTCCTGATAATTCATTGAAGAAATAGGCCACTCTCAATTTATTACTTGAAAGATCTTTATGAAATTCTTCGCTTGCCGTTTCAACATTAATATTTGCAAAATACTTAAGAAGTTTGAAGTTAATGTATGATGCTATCACGGTTGCCACAACCTGCCCTGTAAGGCTCGAATGAAAATAAGCAATCGCAACAGCACTCAAGGTAAAGATCAGGGAATTTAGCATCTGAAGCCAGTTCACAATATAATTTTTATGGTTGGCTTCCAGATAAGCTTTATAAGGCAGCATCGGAAGAACAATAAAAAATGCCTGGCATAACACTAATGAGATTATCAGGTCACCGCGGTTATCTGATAAAGCAAAACGATGATAAAACCAGATAGAAAAAAAAATTGAAACAATAAAACTGGTTAAAGCTACCTTTTTATAGGATTTCACTCCCCACTTAACAATTGAAAAAGCTTTTCCATTTTTAGTATGAACTTCTTTAACTAAAAATCCTAAGAGGGTACTATAAAGACCGAATTCAAGTATTGAAAAGTGACCAAAAAAATCAATGAGTGTTTTATAAAGTCCAAAGTTGCTGTCACCAATGTGCCTGATGAGATACGGCGTAGTGAAAAGCCCCAGCAGCATTGTGATAATATTTTTAATACCGCTAGAACCAAGATTAATTATAGGAGTACGGGCACGGTTTAATTTCATTTTTTCTTAAAGCCCAAAAATACGAAAGACATCTGATGACCTAAAAAATCTATCGGGTATTCGCTATTGGTCCATCCATTTTTTAATTCACTTGAGATGAGTTCAAATCCGTTGCTTTTAGCTTCTTCAACCAGTTTTAGGATTTCTTCATTGGAAAAGATCATATAGCTCAAGTTGAAAATCTTGAAATTTGGATCAATTTTTATTTTTTCAGCGTGAAAGTCTGTCGTAATAAGCACAAGTCCATCAGGTTTTAAAAGTCCATGACATACCTTAAAAAAATTTACCTGTTCAAAACCATGCTCGATCACTGATAGGGCCGTGATGACATCAAGACTTTGAGAAGCAACGGTTGATTTGTAGAAATTTTCCTGGCGGAACTGAATCTTGTTTCCATACCAGTTGATCGCTCTTCCAATTGGATTAAAATCTGCGGCCATAATATTGCGATAGCCACTCCACCAGAGCGCCAGAGGAATTTCGCAATTATATGAGCCCATATCATAGATGGCCGTATTTTTATCCGGCTTCATCTTTTGAATTGTTTTAAGAATGGTAAGTACATCCCATGATTTATTAACAGCGACCTGCTCGGCAGGCTTTCTGAATCTAAGCCAATAAAGTGCTTGATAAACTCTGCGAGCAAACTTAGTGCTACTGTCTACTCCAGCTTCCTTTAACTCAGCTCGTGCTTCTCTAATCTGTTCTTTAGATTTTAAAACTTCAATCATATACTTTTCTCATATAAGTTCATGCGGCCTTTAATATAACTATCCCATGAATAATTTTCGTTAAGGAGCTTAATTTGATCTTTCATTCCTTCTAGCTGTGAAGGATTGCTGACGATGTCTGATAAAATGCTGGTCATACCAACAGGATTTTTATAGTCGTAAAATTTTATTCCTTTATTTTCCAGCAGAGTTTTTTCTGTTGTTTCACTTTTTGAAGTTATTACCGGAATTTGATGAGAGACATAGGCAGCAAGCGAGCCGTTTTTAAATGAAGCACCTTCCGAAAATGGAAGAATTCCAAGATCAGAAATCTGAAGGATGGCCGAGACTTCTTTTTCATCAAGTCGTTCAGTAAAAGTAACAACTTTTTCTAGGCCCATATTCTTAATAAGAAGATTGAGCTCTCTATGATAGGAGTTTTTATCCGGAGTAAACTGACCGATGAGAATCAGTCTCAGTTTATCAGAATTAATTTCTTTCATGGCATTTAAAATATCCTCGATTCCTCTATTCGATGAAAAATGACCAAAGTAACTCATATAAATTAGCGAAGGGTCATGGCCTTTAAAACTTTGAGTTAAAATCTTTTTCAGCGGTGTAATTTCAAGCTGAGTGATATTGCTTGGAAAAGGTGCCAGGTGAAACTTGGGCTGCATTCTCGAATAAGTCACCAAAGCTTTTTTCATGAAATGTTCAGAGTAAAAAATGACTTCCTGAAATAAAGTATATTGAATCAATCGCCAGAACTTTTGGCTTAATTTAGGAAGATGCTCTGAGTGCAAAGTAAGGATTTTTTTAATTTTTCTTGGAAGCAATAATGGAAGCAGAAGAATCACTCCGCTATTAGCATACATAAAAGACTCATACTGTATGTCTACCACATCAAAATTTTCTGCTTTAATCCATTCGGCTATTTCTTTTACTTTAAAAAAATTCCATTTCCCGTCAAAAATTTTGACTTGGATATTGTCTTTTTTTATTGAGTTTGTATTCGATGTGATTAAGGATACTTGATGATGTTGCGAAAGCTTTGTCGATAAATTATCAACGAAATCTGCAGCACCACATGGGTAACCCATGGTGGGAAAATGTGGACAAATAATACATACTTTCTTGCTTTCCAATGTGAATCCTCAGGCTTGTAAATCTTTCGGCAATATTTACCAAAGAAAATTTTATCTGCATCCGAACTTTAATTTAACTATGATTATACATATGAATTGGCTTTTAAATACTTCAAAATTTATTCTTTCTTTCCACACTCCGATGATGCTTTTATGTACATTGTCAGCTGTGGGCTTTGCACTTCTTTTTTTGGCAAAAAAATCAAGCTATCAATCTATTAGGTATTTTTTTTACATCCCTGCAAATAAATCACATAATAAAGCTCTTCAACTCGGCGGACTTCCAATTAATATATTAATGATGGCCATAGTAGTTTGGCTGGCGAATAAAACAACGACGACTGTGCAGGAACAAACTGTACTGTTTTCCTCGCTTGTTCTTTATACAGGCGTTCTATTTTACGGTTACTTTGATGATCGTTTTGAAATAAGGCCAATCTTCAAGCTGGCCGGTCAGCTGTTTATTTCACTGACTTTCTCATTGGCAACAGCCCACACACTATATCCTCAAAATTCTTCACTTTCATTTTTATTCAATTTTTTTATGATTATGGCAACTATAAATGGAACAAACCTTTTAGATGGTCTTGATACCATGGCCTTTAAAATATTTGCCGGGACACTTGTGTATTTTGTTTTATTAGCGACAGTAATTTGGTCGCCTACTCTTGCTTATTTCGCGCTAAGCCTTCTGGCAGTTTTAATTCCTTTTTATTTTCTAAATCGTCCCCCTGCTAAAGTTTATCTTGGAGAAATCGGAGCGGGCTCACTTGCAATGTCTGCAATCATCCTCTCTAACTTGTCTTTTCTCACATTGACTCAAACTAATCAGCCGCTGAAGGCAAGCACTTATGCAGTACTTCCTTTATTGATACCGGCAATGGAGCTTGCAGTTAGCTTCATAAGAAGATTCCTAAATAAAAGATCACCTTTTAAGGGAGATCGGCTGCATATTCATCATATTCTTAAAGATCACTATAAACTTTCAAGCACACTTATCACAAATTATTATCTGACGGCTCAACTTAGTCTCTGCTCAATTGGTGTTTTTATGATTTACAGTGTGGGAAGTCTTTTAGGCGTCGTTGCTACGACGATGATTCTGAGCCTCGTTCTTCTGAAGTTCGGCCAGAAGCACTGGGTAACGAAAGATCTTATCCCTATTAATTTAAATTCTCTTTTTCAATTAAGCTTAAAAAGTAAGGTTAAGATTATCTCGGGGAATGCTCTCAATGATTTTCAGATTCATTTTGTGGATACACCTCATAACGATGACTATACTCAAGAAGAAAAATCACAAGCTTCATAGTTTTCATATATAATCTCTATAAATGAAAAAAACACTTTATGTTTCGCCAAATGGGTATATTGGGGGAGCAGAAAAAATTTTAATTCAGATCGCCAGTCTTCACTTTCAAAATGAAAGTCACGTTCATACCCTTTTCTTTAATTATGGCCTGGCTTCTCAGCAACTAGCTTCAAAAAAAATTCCCCACTTCATTTTAAAAAACTCTTTTCGTTTATCAAGCCCGATCAGGTTACTTAAGGCGCTCAGGGAAATCAGAAAAATTATTAAAAATGAAAAGATAGAACTTATTCATTCAACGATGGCCTATGGCCACCTGGTTATGTCACTTGCCAGCTTTGGAATGAACATAAAGCGTGTGTGGTTTCAACATGGACCTGTGAATGGAATACTTGACAAATTCGCTAGCCTTTTTCCTGTCGACGCTATTTTTTTTAATAGCGAATATCTTTTATTACTCCACAATAGCTCAAACAAATTACAATTTCCTGCCCGCAAAGAAATTATCCCTTTAGGAATAGAAAAACCTGCTCATCTGAACCCCGTAAAGAGTTCACTGCTACGTTTTGCTCTTATAGGCAGGCTCTCACCGCTCAAAGGATTTGATCGAGTTATAAAAGCACTCATTCAGCTCAAAGATAAGGACTCACTAATTTTAAATAAAATTAAATTGAATATTATCGGTGAGACCAATTATCCACATGAAAAAATCTACGCTGATAAATTAAAAATTTTAGCCACGAAACTTGGTGCCGTTGTTGAGTTCATCCCGTTTCAAAATGAGATGTCTGTAATTTATAATTCAAATGATATTCTGGTTCAGTCTTCACTTTATGGCGAAGGATTCGGACTAGTCTTAGCAGAGGCCATGAGTTACGGGCTGCTTGCTGTCGGGCCTAGCTACGGCGGTGGAACACAAATTTTAACAAACAAAAAAACAGGTTTATCTTTTGACTTTGCAAAAAGCTCTATCGATGAGCTGGAAATTTTTATGTGTGATCTGATTAACAACTTTAAAACCTATTCAGACATCCGTGAAAATGGCCGGAAACTTATAGCGGAAAAATATACAAATGAAATAATGATCGTAAAAATTTTAAAGATATATGAACAACTCTAAAAAAAATACGATTACAGTTCTTATTCCGACATGGAAGAGGGCAGATAAACTTACATTATGTCTTCAGCATATTTCCAGGCAGTCAAGAAGTGCTGATGAAGTTGTCGTAGTCATTAGAAAAGAAGACACTTCTTCCCTTGAGATTATAAAAAAATTCAAAGAATTAATGCCTGTATTAAGAGAAGTGTACACTGAAAAAATCGGCGTCATTGCTGCCGAAAATGCAGGACTCAGAACAATCAAAAATGATCTTATCGCTTTTATAGATGATGATGGCTACGCTCCTTCGGACTGGTTAAAAAAGATTGATGACTTTTTTTTATCTCATTCTGAAGCGGCTGCTTTTGGCGGATCAGATATTATTGTTTCAGAGCCATGGACATATACTGACTTCCCTGCTGAAGTAGTCGGCAAGCTGACATGGTATGGAAAAATTATTGGCAATCATCATAGAAAAGCATTGGGAACATTGCGCACTGTAGAGGTACTGAAAGGTGTCAATATGATTTTCAAACGCTCAATGGTGGATTTACTTGATGAAAATCTGGCAGGAGCAGAAGGTCATCTTGGAAACGGTTCACAATGGGAGCTGGACCTTTGCATGAAAGTTAGGAATAAAAATGGAATGATCTATTTTTCTCCTGATCTAGTCGTCAATCATGACAGCAATCACTCACATCATGACTATGTGAAAGCTGCAAAAAATAATACTCATAACCTTTGTTACGTCATGCTTAAGAATTTATCGTTTAGTAAAAAATGTATTTTTCTTTTCTATGCGCTTGCAATCGGAAATGTTCAGCTGCCTGGACTCTTAAAAAATGTCAGTGATATTATTTTATGTCCAAAAAAATTCACACTTCAGCTTATCACTTCAAAGTACATTGGCTTTTTTAGCGGCATCAAAACCTGGTGGCGTCTCCATTGAGAGCCTGTGTCCCTGAAAACCCATCGCGCACCAGAACCAGAACATGAATGAAACAGGATTGTAAGGAATTCCTACACCTCCCCAGTTGGCCAGTACAATGGTAAAAACTGTGATAAAAGCAATAGCTATGACTTTAAAATGCTGTTTCTTTTTTCGCCTAAACGCATTCACCATCATGCTGAACAGATAACAAGGCATCAGAATAATAATTCCCGCGTAAAAAATTCCGGCCACTCCAAATTCAAGTGCGATGGTTGCCCAAAGATTATCATAGCTCCAGCTGTAATCCAGATTGTAGACAGGATCATTATCAATTGTCTGTCCCATCAATTCCGTTACAGCATGAGTTCTTCCAGGTCCAAGACCAATAGGGTTTTCACTGACCTTATCAATTACTGCACGGGTAAGATCGCTGACACCCAATCTGGATTTTTCATAGGTCTTCGTTTCAAAAATTGTTGTGAATCGCCCAAGAGTCATATCAACAAAACGCTGTTCTACACCTTGTGATAAAAAAGAATAAGTGCCCTGAAGAATAAAAAAGAAAGCAATGAAAGCTGCAACCATAGTCATTGAACTTTTAAAATTTAATTTGGAAGCCCGCAAATAGATATAAGAAAATTGTGTGAACATTAAAACATATTGAATCATCGCTGTTCGTACCTGGCACAAAACCAGCATAACAATACTTGAGGCAATAACCAGAAGAAATTCAACCGAACTGATAGGCGCAAGAAAAAAAAGTCCCAGGGTTAAAGGCAAATATGTTGAAATACCGCCGGCTGCATAAGTTGTTCCGTAGGGTCGAAACGTAAATTTAGTGAAACTGTTAAATCTTAAAATTTCTCCATAATGTGTAGAAATAGAAAGAATCAGTGGAGTATTTTGAGTGTACTGGTATGCGGAGATAATACCATTTCCAATTGTCAACACACTGACAGTGAGCACCAGTCGTCGGAAAGCTTTACTAGAAAAATCAAGAGGCGAATCCAGCATGATAAAAAATGTTAAAAAGGGAAGAATATAAACTTTGATCATCGGAATATTAACCCAGACACCGGCCCCTTTTACGTTAAAGAGCGAAATAGTAAACACAATGAAGTGGGCAAGAATAAAAAATCGCAATAAGTTCGGGAAATTTTTCTCAGGAAATATCTTTTTATTTTTAATAATATATTTTGCAATAAAGATAACGATTATCAAATCGAACATGATCCGCGCGAGTGGATTGTAGCCGAAAACAACACGCCCCTGCCCTTCAATAAAAAAGTGTACAAATATCAGGACAAGTGTGTCTTCATATTCAAAGATGACAGCGCCGACTGTAACAATGGCGGTGATGGCGACATAAGTCTGAAGAACATAGGGAGAGCCAAGGTAATTAAAGATAAAGTAAACAACGACAAGAATCATCGTAAGCCAATAAGCTCTGGTAAATAAGACAGACGTTTTATGAAACTGGGGTTTATCCATGATTTTCTTCTGTCGCCTGGAGCATCTTTTCATAAAATAAAGATGCGCTTTTTTCCCATGAAATTTTTTGAAAAAAATCCTTTCGATCCTTCGAAATTATATTTTTTTCATTTATGCTGAAAGTTTTAATCTGTGAAAAATCAAAGCTTGTTTCATCAAGAAAGGTTGTATTCGCATCATCGTAAAGAAGCTCACTAGCTCCTACATTATGTTTCGGCACAAGTATATGAAGCCCCGTAATTGCCGCTTCAAGAATTACCAGACCAAAAGGTTCATAACGTGTAGGAAAAATAAAATAATCCGCCAGGTTATAGTAGAAGTTAATTTTTTTAGTAAATGGTACATAAAATATCTTCAGCGATTCAGACTTTAATATTTCTTTTGCTCCTGATTCAGATTTTCCTATAACAATAAACTGTAGGCCAGGATTTTTTTCAAGCAGCCCCATTGCAACATCCAGTCCTTTGCGTTCAAAAGCTCCCACGAATAAAAAAACAGGACGAGAAAAATCAATACCGTTTAAACACAGGCCCTCATCACCAAGATCTCTAACGATGGAATCTTTTGGAGCATCAATGACAAAAAAAGATTTCATGTTAACATTTGAATAGGTCAAAAGAACATTTGTTTCTTTTAGAGAGAATTTTTTTATCAGGTAATCTTTTGAAAACTTCGACAAAACAATAAATTTCAATCCTGATTTTGTATAAATCAATCTTTCCAGAACGTTGAAATATTTAAAAAGAATCCACTTGTAAAAACGTTTATGACGGCTTGATTTTTTATAAAGTTTATTTAACTCATCCCAGTGGTGATGGATAAACTGAATATTAACGATATCGGGAAATAAAAATGCGATCCCGACGCTCAGATGGATTACGTCTTTTTTACTGCTGAAAAGATAAGTAAAAGCAGTCCAGGTCTGGAAGAAAATTGATTTAAAAATAAATGGATATAAATTTGGAAAGGGAACCTTATCAAAAACTATGGTAGCGTCGGGAAAATCAAGTAGCCTGACAGGATCTGTCGCAGTAAATGAGCAAATATGAATTTCAGTAATGCCTGACTTTTGTACTGCAGTTAAGTGATTCAGCAAATCAATTGTAGCGCGTGTGTGCCCAATCTCCTGGTGAAAGTCATGCACATATAACTTAAGAATCACAATGTCCTCTTTGAGAAAAAACAATTATACCTTATATTATAGCCTAGAGAATGAAATTTGAGAAAAGTATATATGAAAATTTTAGTTATAGGTCATAGCCTTGTAGTGGATTCGAATCGCAAATTCTGGTCTGTACTTGCAAAAGATCAGCAAGTCGACGTTCATCTTGTCGTACCAAGCGAATGGAATTCAAATCTGGTCAATGCTCTCAAGTTCTGCAAGCAGTCTGCAACTGACCAAGAGTTAACTATTCATCCTATCCCCGTTTATTTTAAAGGCAGCGGATCGTTTTATTTTTATAAAATCCTTCAGCTTTACAAAATTTTAGAAAATGAAAAGTATGACGCTATTATTGTGACTCAGGAAACTTGGTCGCTTTCTGCGTTTCAATTAGGATTTCTGAAAAAGATAACAAAAAATGCCAAAACGCCGGCCCATCTTTCTCTTTGCCAAAATATTATCAAACCGCAATTAAAATTTGCGCAGCCTTTTGAACGTCTTATTACATCTTTTTACGATACACTTTTTTATTGTGACTCTGCGATCTGCAGTGTTCTGGACTGGAAAAAAATTAGAAATCGTACCGCTTACTGGCCTTTCAGTTTCGACTCAGACATTTACAAAAGATCATCTGATAAGCTAACCAAAACATTAAAGATCGGTTATCTCGGCCGCATTTCAGAAGAAAAGGGATTGAGATCGCTCATAGCTGCCTTTGAAGAGCTTCGCGATGAAAATAAAATTCCGGTTCAACTTGTGATTGCGGGCAACGGTCCTCTCAAAGATCTCGCAAAAGGAAAAGATATCGAGTATCTCGGAGTTCTTCCGCATAACCAGGCACATTTATTTTATCAAAAAATTAATATATTCATTCTTCCTTCTCTCACAATGCCATTCTGGAAAGAACAATTCGGAAGAGTTATTGTTGAATCTGTAGCCTCAGGTGTTCCCGTGATCGGCAGTAGCTCGGGTGCAATTCCTGAGGTGCTTTCAAAAATCGGATTAAAAACTGTATTTGAAGAAGGAAATAAAAGTGCATTAAAAAAAGCAATTATTGAACTTTGGGCAGAGATGAACTCTGACCGATGGGGGGAAGAAATGGATCATTATTTTACAAACAACATGCAGTTTTCCCATAAAGCGGTAGCTGAAAGAATATATAATGAAATTACAAACCAGCGTTAATCAGGATCGTCTTTACGGCCTCGATGTTGTCCGTGCTACAGCTATTATTTTAGTTGTGCTCTATCACTGGCCAAAGACTGAATCACAGCAGATTTTTAGAATCATCAGCCACTTTGGTTATTTAGGTGTCGATCTTTTCTTCGTTTTAAGTGGATACTTAATTACTGGACAGTCATTGGGACTTATTTCGAAAGGAAAATTTGGGCTGAAAAGTTTTTACGTCAGACGATTTATGCGCACACTTCCAAATTATTACATAATACTGCTTATCAGTGCTTTTCTTGAAGGATTAAACCGTTATGACTGGCGCTATCTTTTTTTCCTGCAGAATATCGGTGGCATTTACTCATTTACTCATTCATGGTCACTTTGCGTAGAAGAGCATTTTTACTTATTCCTTCCACTAATTCTTATTTTTATTGCCAGGAAAAACTGGTTTAAATATATTCCTACTCTAACAATAATGATTCTTGCATCTGAAATTATCATTCGATGGATTATCTGGAACAGGCATCGTCCCGATCTTGCCTACGCTGCTGATGTTAATCAGGGCTATGAAATATATTTCAAACATCTCTTTTACCCGACCTATACACGACTGGACGGATTGGCGATTGGAAGCTTTCTGGCTTATCTTAAGCATTTTCAAAAAAGTTTATGGTCTGTTTTAATGGATAAAACGCACTATCTTTTTGCTATGACATTTATTATTCTGCTTCCCGTATTTTATCTGATTTACAACAAAACTCATTTCTTTAATTCTGTACTAGGCTATAGTGCGATCTCAATCGGAATGGCTTTTCTTGTTGTCTCTTCTCTTTCTGAAAAATCTGTTCTTCAAAAAGTTAAAATCCCTGGAATTACTTTTGTCTCGATTTTGAGCTATTCCATTTATCTAACTCATGGACATGCGCTTGATTTAAGTTATTTTATCGGCAAACACTTTTCACTTTCTCCTTACGGCCTAATCCAGATAATTCTGCAGACTTTCCTTATTCTTGGAATTGCCTCAATGCTCTATTGGGGATTAGAAAAGCCGATTCTTAAAAGAAGGGATATGATCCTGAAAAAAATATAATATGAATCAAAAAATTGAAATTAAAGAATTAACTAGCTTAAGATTTTTAGCGGCCATGCACGTTGTGCTTTTTCATAACATGAATATGCTGGGTACCGATATAACCAAACTCCCTAACTGGCTATTGGCGATAATCAGCTACGGTTATTGCGGAGTGACCTTCTTTTTTGTCTTATCAGGATTTATTCTTGCGTATGTTTATTCAGACAGCATGATGAAGTCAGAGACAAGCAGTGCTCAATTTTATTATGCCCGCTTCTCGAGAATTTATCCGATTTACTTTTTAGCTTTGATTGTAGATCTTCCAAGAGGAATGGCCTATTTCATTGAAAATCATTCGCCGCTAAAGATGGCCGCGAGCTCAGTTGCCTATTTAGTAATGCTTCAATCATGGCATCCACGCCTGGCAACTATATGGAACAGTCCTGCATGGTCACTTTCTACAGAAGCTTTCTTCTATCTTATTTTTCCTTTTGTTCTACCGCACATTATGAAAACCAGAAAAAACATTATCTGGATAATACTTTTCTACATGGTACCACTTATTATTTATTACCTAATAACCTCAATCTTCAGATTCAATCTGGAAGCCGGTATTCATGAAGTTTTTTGGAGAAGTTTCCCTCTAATTCGCATGTTTGAATTTTTAATTGGTATTTACTTAGGAAAACTTTTTCTTCATGATCACAAAGTAGTTCAAGCAATCAGAAAAAACACCTACTTGTCTGGAATTATTTTTTGGGTTCTTGCCGGAGGAAGTCTTATGTTGATTACCCAAGAGTCTTTTATACCACAATCACTTTTTCCGAATTTAATTTTACTGCCGGTTTTTTCATTGATGATTTTAATTTTAATAAGCGTAAAAGTGCCGTTGGCATTTATGCTTAGAAATAAAGCAATGCTTATTCTTGGAAGTTCTAGTTATGCACTTTATATACTTCATGTGCCAATGAAGCCTTATATTGAACGCATCAACGATCTGATTCCATTAAGCTTCACAGGAAGTCCGCTATTCATTTATTTAATTCTAATGGTGGTGATTTCACTAGTAGTTTATTATTATATCGAAATCCCTGCCCAAAAAATTCTTAGACAGAAAATTTTCTCGCCCAGGAAATAATAGGCTTTTCCAACAGGCGATAACTTAGTTCAGTCAGAAAAGCTGTTAAAATAATCCATATTCCTGCCATCTGATTAACAGAAAGATGATTTCCTTTCGACACATACTCATTAACCATTATTTCTGCAGGAATGTGAATAAGATAAAGTCCATATGAACGGCTGCCAATCCAATTTAATAAGGGTGTAATAAATTTAAGTCGTAAAAGGTAATTAGTTTCAAATGTTGCGACCACAACAAGAACTGCTGCTGAAATAGCAAAGAGTAAATGATTAAACCGGTCAGCATCTTGATAGTCACTGAAAATGGCCGGAACGATCAAAATCCCAAGTAAACAGATGATGCTTATGATCCAGACCTGTAATCTAGATGGAGAAAAATATTTTTTGAATTGAATCTCTTGATTGAGAATGTAAACTATCACGCCAATGCATAGGGCATCAAACCTGTTGTGTGAAGCAAACCTGATCCATGACCAGGTATCCTCCGCTGAAATAGCGACTGGAGCATTAATGAATCTGAAAACAAAAGCAATAAGAACTGATAAAACTAAAAGCCATTTAAGTCTTTTGTAATTGGAAGGAACAAAAATAAAAAATAGAGGAAGAATGAAATAAAATTGTTCTTCAACTGATAAACTCCAATAATGTCCTAGCAGCCTCGGCACAAAATTGAAGATATAAAAATAATTATAAGTAAAAGTCATGATACTGGTAAACTCTCTAGCCAGATCAATCATCTCAAGACCCAGATATTCTTCCTGGATAGAAAGCCAGATCAATATCAGTGGAATCACTGCCCAGATAATGGCCATCGGAAGAATTCTTGCCAATCGTTTGTAGTAAAAATTTTTTAATTGTCTAAAGCTTAACTTTAATCGTTCAAAAAATGTAGATTCTTCAGGAAAAGCGGGAAAACTTCTTAAAAGAGAAAGGCTTACAACATAGCCAGAAATGACAAAAAATAAATCCACTCCCGACCATCCATGTCTGAAAACTCTGGGAAAAATATCCTTAAGAAGATGGCAGTGAGCGAGCATCACACCGATGACGGCCATGGCGCGGAGACGTTCAATCTCCATATTTTTTTTTGCAATCATTTTAGAATCTCATTATAAGTTTGCATTGTTTCTTTCGCCATTGTCTTCCAGTCATATCTTCCGGCAACTGAAAATCCACTTTGCGTAAATTTTTCAAGTGAAATTTCATTTAGTTCTGCTTTTATGATAAGCTCAGAAAGTGCACCTGTCTTTATAGGATTAAAAAAGAAAGCTGCTTGATCTGTAATTTCTTTAAAGACTTCAATGTCAGAAACAATTAAAGGGGTGCCCATTTGCATAGCTTCAACCAAAGGAATGCCAAAGCCTTCAACAAGTGAAGGTATAATGAGCGCCTTTGCCTGCTGATAAGATGCAAATAAATCATCATCAGATAAATCTTCACAAATCTGGATTGAAAGGTCAGAATTTTTAATTTTTTCTTGCAGAGAAGCTTCTGCAGAATTTAACTTTGAAATACATTTAAGATAAATTTGCTTTTTTAATTTAAGCTGAGCAGCTTCCAGTTCATTAATGAGAAAAGAAATATTTTTTCTTTCTTCCAATCCTCCTACATAAAGATAAAAATCTTCTTTTTTGACTGATCTATTTATCTGGTGTTTCGA
>JACMRM010000032.1 GCA_014376445.1 Bacteriovorax sp.
AATTGACGTTTCCTATGAAAAACTGGTGCATGCCTGCTTTAGAATGAAAGATTTGGTGCCGAGAGACCAGGCGTTGGTTTTAAAAATGGTGGAAGAGTTTAGCCAAAAAAAGTAATAGTGACTAAGATTTTTTCTTGTCACTTTTTTCTTCGATTTTATCAGCACTATCTTTCGGCTCGTGCTTCATCCCTTCTTTGAATCCTTTGATTGATTCACCCAATGTCCTTCCTAGTTGAGGGATTTTCTTCCCGCCAAATAAAAGCATTGCGATCGCTGCGATAAGAATCCCTTCTGTTAATCCAATTCCCATAAACTTGTCCTAGTATAGTTTTGAAAGTTCCATGGTGTATTTCCCAGGAGCATAATTAATTAGTCGTTGTTCTTTAATCTGCACAAATCTTTTGTCTGATGATGAGTAGCTGGTGAAAGGGAAGATCGCAATCCCACCGCGTGGAGTGAACTCACCGATAACTTCAAGATAGTAAGGCTTCATCAATTTTGTAAGATCATCACAAATTTTTTGAACACAATCTTCGTGAAAGTCACCGTGGTTTCTGAAGCTGAAAAGATATAGTTTAAGCGATTTTGATTCAACCATTTTTTTATCGGCAATGTAGTTGATGAAAATTTTTGCGAAGTCAGGCTGGCCGGTTTTTGGACATAGGGAAGTGAACTCAGTGCAGATAAGAGTTGTCCATGCCACTTTTTCCGGATTTTTATTGTCGAATGCTTCCAATACTTGAGGCGCGTAGGTATTTGGATATTCCGTATGTGTTTCGCCTAATGCGAAATTTTTCAATTCTGCTTGTCTAGCAGAAGTCTTGGTCGTTTTCTGTGCCTTTTTCATATGCTTTCCATGGTCGTTTAGAGATTAATTGTGATACATCCTTATAACATTTAAACTCGAAGGAATAAAGCTGTGAGTGAAGGAAAAACAAAAGTTGTTTTCGTACAATTGGGTTCCCCAAAAAGTCCCAAGGTTGGCGACGTTCGGGCCTTTTTAAAAGAGTTCCTGGGAGACCCGCGAGTGGTGGATATCAATCCTATCCTCTGGAAAATTATCTTAAATCTCTTTGTGTTGCCCTTCAGACCAAAGAAATCCGCTATGCTTTACGCCCGCATTTGGGATGGGAAGAGTTTTCCGCTCCTGAGCATTACTAAGGCATTCACGGACAAAGTGAGAACCAATCTCAAGTCTCCTAAAGTGGAAGTGAATCATGCTTTTTTACTTTCTGAACCCCGCGTGAGTGAGGTATGGGATGCATGGGAAAAAGATCCAAATCCTGCAACTAAACTAAAAGTTATTCCGATGTTCCCGCAGTATTCTGAGTCGACCATTGCCTCAGGGATTGACGGTCTTGCTCATGTGATCAAGGGGAGAGTAAAAATTCCAGAGATCAGTATAGTCACAAATTTTCATACTTCGAAAGCATTTATTGATAATAGCGCTCGCCAGATTGATTTGTATCTTGAACAGTTTAAAACAAAAGGTACTGTAGTAGACCGCTTGCTTTTAACGTTTCATGGAATTCAAAAAAGAAGAGTCGTGCAGAAAGGCGATGCTTACTATCTTCATTGTTATGAAACATTTTTTCTTATTCGTGAGCGCTTGAAGAATATTGACCATTCTAAATTGACAATTACTTTTCAATCACGTTTTGGTTCTGAAGAATGGCTGACTCCTTATACAGAAAATACAGTAGTGAAACTGGTTAATGATGGCGAAAAAAATCTTGCTGTTTATTCACCGAGTTTTGTTGCTGACTGTTTAGAGACATTAGATGAATTGGGAGTCGAGTTAAAGCATACGGCCAATGAAAATGGCGGTGATATTCATTTTATTCCTTGTTTGAATGACGATGAATCATGGTGCAGAGACTTTGCGGGGTTTGTCGAGAACCAGTGTTTAGCTGATAGTGAGACTAGAGAAAAAGATTTTTATACTTTACAAAAAAGTGACTATAAGGAATTTGAAGTTATGAGCAAGGCAGAATTAAAGCAGAAATCAGCTCCGCTTACACAGGAAGCAAAATCGTCGATCTTCATTGTCGCTCTGACGATCTTTTTGGATCTTGTCGGGTTCTGTATTATTTTTCCGTTGTTTCCAAGTCTGGCAAAACATTACTTAACGGTTGATTCTCACAATGTTTTTCTTCAGGCGATCTTCGGATCGATCCAGTCGATTTCACATTATGCGGCAAATTCATCGAATGCCTTTTCCGGAATAGTTTTATTCGGTGGTATGCTTGGTGCAATCTATTCAGGACTACAATTCATTGCTGCTCCACTTTGGGGAGCGTTGTCGGATAAAATTGGTAGGAAGCCTGTTCTCTCATACTCAATGGGAGGGATGGCCTTTGGGTATGCTATCTGGTTCTTCTCCGGATCATTCACACTTTTAATTATTTCAAGAATCATCGACGGAATTATGGGTGGTAATATTTCTACTGCAACTGCTGTTGTTGCTGACGTCACGACAAAAGAAAACAGATCAAAAGGAATGGCCATTATTGGTGTGGCCTTCGCACTTGGCTTTGTGGTCGGACCGGCGTTTGGTGGTATTTTATCTCTGATTGATTTAACAAAAATTTACCCGGAATCTGTTGCGTATGGAGTTAATCCATTTTCAGTTCCGGCCGCCTTTGCATTTTGCCTTTCAATTTTTAATACTGTCTGGATTTCAACGAAATTTAAAGAAAGTCTTCCGCCTGAAAAACGTGGAACTGTTAAAACAGAAAGAAGTGCAAATATCTTTAAACTTTTCAAACCACTTCCTTATCCCGGTATCAATTCAGTGAACCTTGGATATTTTGCTTTCCTTGCAGCTTTTTCCGGAATGGAATTTACGCTGACATTTTTAGCAGCTGAAAGACTAAACTATACTTCAATGCAGAATGCTTATATCTTCATCTACATCGGTTTCATCATAGCTTTTGTTCAGGGTGGGATTGTCAGAAGAAAAGCTTCTGACGTTGGTGAAAAAAATATGGCGATGATTGGAATGATTTCTCTAATTCCGGGACTTCTTTTAATCGCTGTCGCTTACTCATCACTAATGCTTTATGCGGGATTATTTTTTCTGGCGGTTGGTTCTTCGATGATCATGCCGTGCTTAACAACACTTGTGACATTTTATACTCCACCTGCAGAGCAAGGAAGAAGCGTTGGTATCTTCAGGTCAATGGGGGCCCTTGCCAGAGTTGTCGGGCCGATAGCGGCAGCAGTGATTTATTACAAAAGCGGATCAGCTGCACCGTATTTTGTCGGTTCAGTGTTCTTAATTATCCCAATTTTTATGGTTTATAAACTTCCGGATGTTGTTCATCCGGCCGATACATAATTTCTTAACAAAGAAATGGATTGAATTTTTTCTCTTCGAAAATGCGGGTCTTTCCACCATGGCCCGCAATCACAATGGTTTCATCAGGCAGCGTAAGAAGTTTATCTTTAATGGATTTGATAATCAGTCTTCCATCGCCACCCGGTAAATCAGATCTTCCAATTGAGCGCTGAAAAAGTGTATCGCCTGCAAAGAGCTGAGGTTCATCAAAGTATTCAGTATAAAAGCAACACGAACCCGGTGTGTGTCCAGGTGTATGAAGCGTCTTTAAAAAAATTTTTATTTCAGGGTCTTCAAAACTAAACTCTTCGCCTTCTTCAAGATACGAATCGATTGCTTTTGGTGTACCGACAATTTGTTTAAAAAAAATGCCTTGTTGCGCAAGAGCGTCGTAAAGAAACTGGTCGCCTTTATGTAAGTGGATTGTAGCTCCTGTCTGGTTCGCAATTTCAGTGCTTCTTCCGATGTGATCGAAGTGGGCATGGGTATGGATCAGTTGTTTTACTTTTATATTTAAATCAGAAATTTTTCTGAAAATAAATTCGTGGTCATTGCCCGGGTCGATTATGATCGCTTCGCGAGTTATGTCGGAGTAGAGGATTGAGCAATTGCATTGGTAACTGCCGACCGGGAAACTGACTAGGTTTAATGAGTTTTTCTTTAAAGTATTAATACATTTTCTCCTGATGGCCTAAGAACTCTTCTCCATCTCGATCTGAGATTGAATATAATTTTGAATCCCTACTTGTTTTACAAGAGATAGTTGAGTTTCTAACCAGTCCACATGCTCTTCTTCACTCTCAAGAATGTGAAGAAAAAGATCGCGAGTCACATAATCAGAATCCGACTCGGCTAACTTGATGCATTTTTTTAAGTGAGGAACAGCTTCGTTCTCAACTTCTAAATCCGCTTCCATAACTTCCTGAACAGTTTGACCGATTCTGATACGATCGATTTTTTGCAAATTAGGAAGTCCTTCTAAAAAAAGAATACGCTTAATAAGCGAGTCGGCATGTTTCATTTCGTCGATTGAAGCTTTGTATTCAAGACGTCCAAGTTTTTCCAGTCCCCAGTTTTGAAGCATTCTTGAGTGAAGGAAATACTGATTGATGGCCGTAAGCTCTTTAGTTAGTACTGAATTTAAAGCGTCGATGACAGCTTGGCTTCCTTTCATTGTAAATCTCCAGAAATGGTCTGTGTGTGAATCTAATTGGATTAATTATGAGTCGGATCTTTTAGATTTGGAATCTAAATTGTTTTGACTCTCTAGTATTTTTTTAACAGCATCAACCACGCATGTTCCGCATGAATCGCCGATACCTAAGTTCTTTAAGATCTGATCGTGTGAACGAGTGTTCGGCCCGATCTGATCCATCAGCATCTTTTCCGTTATACCCTTGCAAATACAAACGTACATAGTTCATCCTTGTTGATTGTATTGTAAATTAAAAGTATGCATAGTCAAACAAATATATTTTTACCAAAACAACTATTTAGAATCAGTAACTTGGGTAGCATTTGTGACTTTGTCTAAGTAACTGACAGGGCATGTACTTTTTACAATTCGGACCGGATGAGGGTCTGAACGACGGTATTCTGGGGGAGTAAAAACTTAATTGGCGAGGGCCTTATGAAGACTTTGAACGCACCTAAATGGGTTATGACAATTTCATTATTATCAGTAGCAATGTTCTGCAATGGATCGTTTGCTCAGGATACATTGAATCCTTTTAGTATAAAGAGCGAAAAGTCTCACGATCTTATTTTACTAAATCACGGTCTGGCTTCCCTTGAAGAGCGTCTTCAAATGATTGATAGAGCAGAGAAATCCATAGACGTCGAATACTTCATTTATAGAACTGATAAATCAGCAAAACTTTTTACTCAGGCACTGGTCAAAAAAGCACGTCAGGGTGTGAAAGTCAGAATGCTTTTGGATTATTTTATGGTGAAGAGCGATCTGTCTCCATTCTATACGCACGAACTTGAAAAAGAAGGAATTGAAATTAAGTACTTTAATATTACAACGGCAGTAAATTTATTCTCGGGTCAATATAGAAACCATAGAAAAATTCTTTTGATTGACGGTAAAGAAATCATCACTGGCGGAAGAAATATCGGTGATGAGTACTTCGACCTTAGCAAAGATTATAACTTTCTGGACCGTGAACTTCATATCGAAGGTGAAGTCGTAAAATCAATCGAAACAACTTTCAATGAGACATTTTCTGCTGAAAAAAGTGTACATGTTTCTAGAGCAAAAATGCCTGAAGTGGATGATGCTAAATATAACCGTGGAGATGCAGGGCGCGATGATAATGGTTTTAATTATGACCTGAAAAAATGGAATGACAAAGTGGTTGCGGCAAAAAAATTCATCAACGATGCATTGGATTCAGCTACTGAAGCATCAATCAGATCAAAAGGTGAAGTTGAACTTAAAAAAGAATATCATGGAACTTGTGATCAGTTAAGTTTTCACTCTGAATATCCGTCTATCGGAACAAAAAACAGAAAAGAAAGCCGAGTGATCAAGCATTTTATTTTTGATAAAATCCAGAATGCACAAAAATCTATCATGATCGATTCACCATACTTTATCGTAAACAATGAACTGGCAAAAGCAATGAATAGTGCTTTCGATAAAAAAATGGACGTGAAGCTCTTAACAAACAGCTTGAACTCAACAGATGCTATCTACGTATACGCAGCTTTTGACAGTATAGCTAACGAGTGGTTAAAGAAAGGTCTTGATTCATATATCTTTAAAGGGCAAAGACCAAGGTCGTACGAGGTTGTAGAAAATCTTTCTGGTGAAGCGCGCTTTGGTGTTCATGCCAAGACTTTTGTTTTTGATAATAAAGATACTGTGATCGGAACTTATAATGTTGACCCGCGCTCAGCTAACTATAACGCTGAAATGATTATTGCATGTGAGAACAATCCTGAGCTGGCGGCACAAGTTCAAAATGATATCAACTCCCGTATGGCCGAAAGTATCCACCTTGATTCTGCAAAAGCTATCAAGGATGCAGAATTCTACCAGACAAGCTTTGGTAAAAAGCTTCTTTACTACATCGTAAAGATTCCATCTAATATCTTTGGATATCTTTTATAATAAAGTCAAAAGCTCTCGAGCAATATTTTTGCCCGAGAGCTCCTCTGCCTGCTCAAATCCTGGAATAGGGTTAATTTCTAAAATCAAAATTTCACCTTGATCAGACTGAAGAAGATCAAGACCTGCGTAATCAAGCCCGCTGAAGTTGAAGGCATTAAGTGCAATGGCCTTCAGTTCATCTGAAATTTTCTTTAATAATTTTCCGCTTGAGCGCTTGGCATTTCCGCGGAAGTCTTCTTTGTTCAGAGTTTTTTCAATGCAAGCGATGATCTCGCCTTTAACAATGAATAGGCGCCATTCTTTTTTATGGGTTATATAAGGCTGGATCAAAAAGCGCTGGTCTTTCATTGCGTAAAAAGTTTCAAGCACACTATGAAGCGATTTCACGCCTTCAATGTAATTTACGCCAATGCCTTGGTTACCCCTGTTCATTTTTAAAATAAATTTATTGTCACGGCCTAATTTGGAAATCTCAGATTCTACTTTTGCATTGAGATCGCCGCGGTAAAGAAGCGTCTTGATAGAGGGTAGCGCATGTTCGGTAAAAAAAAGTGACTGTAGATCTTTTGATCGAAAAGTTTTTAAACACTCAACCGGATTTGTCACTTTCATTCCATGAAGCTCATGATGTTTTGAAACGACTAAATCAAAATCATCATAGTTTGTTCCGGTCGTACGATGAAAATAAGTTCCGGAAATTTTAACCTTCTGTTGCGTTAATTGATGCTGATAAGGGTTCAGGTAAATAGGAGAGCGTTTCAGTTTTAGTGCTTCCTCAAGCAATCGCTTGGTTGAATAAAGCTCAGGGTTGAGGCTCGCGATGATTATGCTGTTTTTTCCCATAGACACTCACTTATTTGCATTGAAATCTTAAATCTTTAAAAGGTATAATAGCATCCATAATGAAATCTCGTCATGTCTTAATTCTATTTAGTATTGTCTTTTTATATTCAGTAAATCTGTTTGCGCAGACGATAACTCCGGCTGCTCCTGCTGTTGAAAACGGAATGACACCTGCAATAAAATTATATTGCGAAAAACTGGAAAAGAGTTTTAAAAAATACGGTTGGAACAAAAGCGAGTGCGCTGATTTCAAATGGAGCCATTACAGAAATTCTGTTTTAGGAAATCCGTTAATGTGGACTGTGTTCGGCGACGTCAGTGATGAGAACAAAGACAGTTTTAAAGACAAAGATGTGACGATTATTATGTGCGGTGTACACGGTGATGAAATTACTCCTGTAAAATTCTGCTTCGATATAATGTATTACCTACGCGCAGCTTATGCAGATCCGCAAAATGCAAAAGATTTTCATAATAAAGTTGTTCTGGTATCTCCTCTCGTAAATCCTGACTCATACTTCAAGGCAAAACCTTCACGCATGAATGCACGCGGGATTGATCCTAACAGAAATTTTCCAACTAAAGACTGGCAGATTGAAGCACGCAAAATGTGGCTGACAAAATTCAGAAGAGACAAGAGAAGAAATCCTGGTGAAAAACCAAACAGTGAACCGGAGGTTATTTTCCAGGTAAACCTGATCAAGCGCTTTAATCCGGACAAGATTGTCTCTGTTCATTCGCCGCTAACACTACTTGATTACGATGGCCCTCAGCACTCAGCAACCAACGGTCTAGATGGAAGCAAGGCCCAGGAGCTTTTAATCCAGATGAGTAAGGATGCTGCTGGATACAACATTAAGGACTATCCATTTTTCCCAGGCTCTCTCGGAAACTGGGCAGGTCAAGAAAGAAGCATTCCAACTTATACATTAGAGCTTCCTTCATCTGATCCAAGAAAGAGCGGAGAGTACTGGAGTCTTTTCAGAGAGGCCATGCATAAGCTTGTCGTCCATAATCTTCGTCAGGATGTGGCCAAGGCACCTGAAACTTTCAAAAATGAGCCCACAGAAAATCCCGGATTAATTCCCAACTAAAATGCTATTGTTTTTATTAATTTCTGTTGCTTGCGTGTTGTAAATCGAAACATGCAAATTTTAGTTGGCACAAAATTCAAGTTTTGAGCAATTTGTAACGATAAGACTCTTGAGTGGATACGTTTACTGTTTGGAGTCTATTATGTTAGCAAGTTTTTCTGAATTTAAGTTCTATCAATCATTCAGAATTCCTGTTGAAGAGGCCGACGATCTGAGATTTCTTGTTCAGATGTCGAGAGACAAAGGACCTCTTGAATATATTAATGATGCAAAATTGATCGATATCAGTTTAACCGGTCTGGGGTTTGCGACGGCAGAAAGAATTTCTGTAGGCCGTGAAATTACTATTTCATTGCAATTTAAAAAGCACCATATGGATCTTACAGGAAAAGTCGTGCGCGCTTTTTCTCAGACGATGGATGACCAGAAGATTATTTACGGGATTGAAATTGAAGAAGAAAAAGGGATTGCAAAATTCCTCGAGCATTATATTTTGGGTTTTTCATCTGAAAGATTGAAGAATTGCCTGATTGATTCTGCCATCAAAGAGCGCTACACAAAAGCGACAGATGGTTTTGAGATTTTCTCACTTCTATTATCACTCTTTAAAGACATCACACATTTTGGTGATAAAGAAGGCTTCATCGAATCAATGCTCGATGAAGTGATTCGTATTTTAAATGCTCAAAGAGCATCTTTATTTTTAATCAATCCGGAGACAAATGAGCTTGAAGCTGTTTGTGCACTGGGGATTAGAAAAGAGCAGTTGAAATTCGACTACCGCGTAGGAATTGCCGGGTCTGTTTTTACAACAGGTGTGGCACTTAATATTGATACAATTCATGATAGCTCACGCTTTAACGGAGCGTTTGATATGAAATTTGGTTTTGAGACAAAATCAATTATCTGTCATCCGATTCACAACCGCGAAGATAAAATCATAGGTGTTATCGAAGTTTTAAATAAGAGAAACGATGACAGGTTTTCTACTGAAGATGAAAAGACGATGAAAGTTTTATCGCTTATTTTTTCTTCTGTATTTTATAATTTTAATCCAATGTCGGATAAGTCACTTGTCAGAAGATTTTCAAATCCATTTGATAGAAAAAATGCGCTTATTGGAAAAGTTCCTCACGTTGCTTCACTAAGAAGTACAATCGTGAAGCTGAAAGATATCGAGGCCCCAGTGTTAATTCACGGAGAGCGCGGTGTAGGTAAATCTCTTTATTCAAAAATTCTTCACGTTGAAGGACAGCGTGGACTGAAAGCGTTTGAAGTAATTGACTGTGCCTCAAAAGACCAGGATGGAGTCGGTACGATGCTTTTTGGGCCGGACGAAAGTGTGTGCAAGCTTATTACATCTATGGGCGGAACAGTTCAGCTACATGAGGTATGGGCCCTTTCAATGAAAAACCAGAAAATGCTGATGGACGTTTTTAAAACCCGTCACATTCCGGATACAAAATTTGCTCTTGATGTTCGCATCGTTGCTACTACAACTAGAGACCTCGGTGTTTTAGTTGCGGCCGGCGAATTCGACCGCGAGCTTTATGAATACATTTCCAAAGCAACAGTTTTCATGGAACCTCTGCGACGCCGTGGAGATGATATCGAGATGCTTTGTGATTATTTCTTAAAAGCAGAATGCAAAAAAGAAGGACTGCTTCTTAAATCATTTGCTCCAAAATTAATGGAGAAATTGAAGAAATATGACTGGCCGGGAAACATTAAAGAGCTTCGTCTTTGTGTTGAGCGTGCTGTAATGTACAATCCCAAGGCGCATGTAATCACTGATATCGAAATTGAAGATTCAGCTTCACCTTTAGTTGACCTCTCAGAAAAGAAAAGAATGTTTGGCGATCTGCCATTCGTATCAGATCATAATATTTCACTGAAAGACCGTATGTCTTTAGTCGAGCGCGAAATGATCCATTCTGAAATCAGAAGATGCAATGGAAACAAGTCGAAAGCTGCTAAGGCCATGGGCATCAGCCGTGAAGCATTAAGAAAGAAACTTCTCATGAGTACAGAGATTTTAAAGTCGCTGAACCTTTCAGAGGATGAACGCTTAAGATTTATGAAAGAAGATGATGAATTTTTATGTGCAGCTTAGTAGGATAGACGTATGTCTTTTCTAGGCCCATTTTTTAATCATCTCAACATCAAAGACTTCATCGATATCTTGATCGTCGCAATTATCATTTATCAATTACTTTTAATTGTTAGAGGGACTAAGGCCGCACAAATGATTGTGGGTCTTGGATTCCTGTTTGGTCTTTTCTGGCTTGGAATTACTTTCAAGCTTTATTCACTCAACTGGGTTCTTGCCCATTTCTTTGATTCATTTTTTATTATTGTTGTCGTTTTATTTCAGGATCAGTTTAGAAGTGCGTTGGCATCTGTTGGGACCAAAAGAAATATTCTGACGGTGTTTTCAAAAGATGAGCACGATTTTGAAATTGATGAAATCGTCGAGGCCTGCGGAGCACTTTCTCGTGAAAAAATCGGAGCCTTGATAGTCATTGAACGCACGCATGGTTTACTCAACTATATCAACACCGGCACACGTCTGGACTCAAGAATCCATTCGGATATTATTTATTCGATCTTCGAATCGAGTTCATCTCTTCACGATGGTGCAATCATATTGCAAAATTCAAAACTTACGGCGGCCGGATGTTTTCTTCCACTTTCAAAAAATTTCGATATAGAACGACACCTAGGTACCCGTCACAGAGCGGCCTTGGGGCTGACAGAAGTTACCGATGCACTAGTTATTACTTGTTCTGAAGAAAGTGGTAAGATTAATCTATGTGTAGAAGGAATCTTTTATCTGTGCAAGTCTGAAAGAGAACTTGGCCAGTATCTTCGTCACATCTGGAGCAACGAAAGCTTAGACAGTGCACTTAGACCGATCAAGACCAAGGACATCGTTCGTTGAAATTAGAAAAGGCGCAAAGACATTCTTTGAAAATCATCGCGATCTTTTTTGCTGTGTCGTTATGGTTTTATGTTTTGAATTCTGAGCCGGTCGAAATAGAAAAAAAAATTACTATTCAGTATATTGTTCCCAAAGGATTTGCCGTGGCAAGCCTTGCTGAAAGAGAGTTGACATTAAAATTGAAGGGGTCGAAAGCTTTTATTGGTAATGTGTTCTCAAATAAGGAAAAACTGACCGTTGATTTAAATCCTTATTACAAAAAATTCGGGAAAAGCTTCAAAGTGCTTTACCATCCTTCACAGATAGCTGTTCCATTCGGTGTAGAAATTTTAGAAATGCGCCCCCGTGAAGCAAACATTGAAATCGACCGACAGGTCATGATGGAGCTTCCGATTCATGTGATGTATATCGGAAACATGGGCTACGACAAAAAATTTAAAGAAGTAAGTATGGAGCCCCAGAATATTATGATCAAAGGGCCCATCGATGTCATGAAGAAGCTTTCGCGCGTAGATACTAACCCAGTAAATTTGTCGAATATTGACAAGGAAGAAGGGATAATCACAGTTCCACTGGATGAAATTGATCCGCGTTTATCATTTGAAGAAAATCCTAGAGTAAGATTAAAATATAAAGTACAACTGACTATCCCTAAAAGAGCAGAGTTAAAAAAAGAAAAATAGGGATTATTGTTGTAAAAGGAATGAGTATGACGACGGAGAGAAAACTTTTCGGAACGGATGGAATTCGCGGTAAGGCCAATGCTTATCCAATGACTGCAGAAATTGCAACGGCATTGGGAAGAGCAGTAACTTTTCACTTTCAATCAATCAACCCGAACAATACAAAGCCAATCATCATCGTAGGAAAAGACACACGCCTTTCTTGTTATATGCTCGAGATGGCCTTTGCTTCCGGAGTTTGTTCGCAGGGAGGAGAGGTGATTTTAACCGGACCTTTACCGACACCTGGTGTGGCATTCGTTACACACTCAATGCGTGCTGACGCCGGAGTCATGATCTCAGCTTCACACAACCATTTTCAGGATAATGGAATTAAAATTTTCGACGGAAAAGGACATAAACTTCCGGATGCTATAGAACTTGAACTGGAAAAACTTATTTTAAATCCTGATTTAATGCCGGTGAAATATGCAGGCCAGTTAGGAAACGCAGAAAGATTAAAAGAAGTTTACGGTCGTTATATCGTTCAGGTTAAATCTGCTCTCGGTCACGACTATGATCTTGATGGAATGCGAATTGTCTTAGACTGCGCTAATGGTGCAGGCTACAAAGTAACGCCGATGATTTTTCATGAACTAGGCGCTGAAGTTTTTTCTATCGGAATCAGTCCGAATGGAGAAAATATTAATAAAGGCTGCGGCTCACTTCACCCTGAAGCGGCCCGGGCTGAGGTTTTAAAATACAGAGCAGACATTGGTATTTGTATCGATGGAGACGGCGATAGAGTTTCTGTCATTGATCAGGAAGGAACTGTTGTGGATGGCGATAAATTAATCGGTCTGTTTGCAAAGTTAATGTTGGCACGGGGAGAACTTAAAAAAGGCGATACAGTTGTAGGAACTGTAATGTCGAATTTAGGGCTTGAACTTTATATTAAAGGGTTGGGATTAAATTTTTATAGAACGAAAGTTGGCGATAGATATATTATCGAATATATGCGTGCGAACAACTGCATCCTGGGTGGAGAGCCATCTGGACATATTATTTTCAGCAAACATTCGACAACAGGTGATGGATCGCTGGGTGGATTAAAAGTTATTGAAGCGATGAAGTATTTTAATATGTCGCTTAAAGAATTAGTGAGCGAGATTGAACTGTTTCCACAATTCATTAAAAATGTTGTGGTAAAAAATAAGCCGCCTCTGGAAACTGTAAAGGCCATAGAAGATGCAACTAAAGAAGCTGAAAAGAAAATGCATGGCAAAGGCCGTGTTCTTCTTCGCTATTCTGGTACAGAGCCTCTTCTTCGCGTTATGGTTGAAGGTGACAATGCGGAGTTGGTTGAATCAGAATGTAATCGTTTGATTCAAGTTGTAACGAAAGAAATAGGTTAGATTTTAATTTCATGGAGTTCGAATGGTACCTCGTTTAGGCGTAAATATTGACCACGTAGCAACTTTAAGACAAGCGCGCGGAGAAGATTATCCAAGTGTGGTTGATGCCGCTCAAGTGTCTTTATTAAACGGTGCTGATCAAATTACAATTCACCTTAGAGAAGACAGAAGACATATTCAGGATACTGATGTGGAAACAGTTCGTCTCGTGACAAAAAGATTTGGGAAGCCGCTTAATCTTGAAATGGGTGTAGACCCTGAAATCGTGGAGATTGCCATAGCTTCAACTCCGGAATGGATCTGTTTAGTTCCTGAAAAGCGTCAGGAGAAAACGACTGAAGGCGGTCTTGATTTATTAGACGACGCCAACTTCATCCGTATTGAAGAGGCCGTTAAAAAATTAAAAAGCTCTATTAAAGATGTAAAAATCTCACTTTTTTTAGAAGCAAAAATTGAAGTATTGATCCGCGCATCTCAACTAAATATTGACGCTGTTGAAGTCCACACAGGTGAGTACGCCCGCGTTTTTGCCAATGGCGATGATGTCAGCAAGTTCATCGAGCAGTACAGATCAGCGAAAGATTTTTTAGCAACTCATAAAATTGCGACTCACGCGGGTCACGGACTGACTCATGAGTCAGTTGTTCCACTTCTGGAGTCAAAAATTTTCGAAGAGTACAACATCGGCCATTGGATTATCTGCCATGCTCTTTTTAATGGCCTTTCAAATACAGTGAAGAATTTAAAAACTGTTTTTGAAGCTCATCCTCTAAAATAAAAAGGTCACAATGAGTGTAGTTCGCGCCTGGAAAAAAGTTTTGGAATCGGATCTGGCGAATATCGCCAGTGAAATGAAAGAGGTTATTGAACCTCCCAGTGTTATCATTCTCGATGGAGTAGTCGGCGCAGGCAAAACAACATTCGCGAAAATTTTTTTAGATAGAAAAGAAACGAGTTCTCCTACGTATTCAATTATCAATGAAGTCGACAATCTTCTGCACGCTGATCTTTATAGAATAGAAAAAAAAGAAGAGCTGATACATCTGGAAATACCAATGTATCTAGAGGAGAAAGACTACTTTCTCATTGAGTGGGGAATGCCTTATCTTCCTCAGCTTCAAAGAATTATTGGCGATGAATTTATGTACTATCAGTTAAAAATTGAGATCAATGATAATAATTCACGCAATTTTTTACTGACTAAGATCGGCTGAAAATAGGCAAAATTTTCCGATCAAAACACTCAAATAAATTATTTTTTTATCAATAAATTGCATCGAATCAAGTGACCTAAACCATCGGACTTATTCGGGAATCAACCGATCTTAACGCTTTAGATTACCTTAATATCAACACCTTACCAATAAATCTCTAAAATAGGTTGTTGACTTCTATGTTTCCCAGACGTCATACTATTATTGTTAGATTGAATCTCTTGAGAAGAGAATTAGATCACAAAGAGGTTAGGAGACGGGCAAGGATTAGCTCTTCTTAAAGTAGACAGACACACGCATCTCTCGACAATTTAATCTCTCAAAGTTTTAGTTACGATCAATTGGATTTTTTATGGAGGAAGACCAATGAGACTTACATCAAAAGGG
>JACMRM010000033.1 GCA_014376445.1 Bacteriovorax sp.
TGTTGATGGAAGTACTACACAAAAGATTACTCTCTTTATTTCAGGACAAGTTGATAATTACGGCGATGCAGACTTAAGATATTTAACATTAAATTTAGAGCAAATTGTCGGCAAAACTTATGTTGAATATCCTTACGTGAAAAATACTTATAACTACAGACTTTTCTAGTTCTGATTCGATAAGCCTCGCAAATGCGAGGCTTCTTTGTTTTAATAGGTCATGGAAGAAAATTTTAAAGTTAATTCAAAATTATTGCCTACGGGATTTCTACGAGAGTTTGATGCTCATATTTATTTTACTGAAGATAAATTAGCTGAAGCAACTTTGTTACGTGATAAAATTAAAGATTATTTTAAGGATTCAGTTTTTTTCGTTGGGGAAATGATTCCTGTTCTTATTGGACCGCATACGCAGCCTATGTTCGAAGCAAATTTCCCGAAAGACATGTTTATGGAAGTGTCACTGTGGTTAATGGATAATCGTGGAGAGTTTTCTGTTCTTATACATTCGTTGAGTGGTGATGATTTAGCTGATCACACGATTGGTGCAAAGTGGTTGGGGGCAGAAGTGAAGCTGGATTATTCTAAGTTTTAAGTTTATTGAGAAAAAATAAGGAAGCCGCCGATAAAAAAAATGAAGGCGACTAATAAATAAAGTGTCGGTAGTTTTTTATAACGAACGCATTCAAAAATGCTGGCGAACATCGGGCCAGTTACACTTACCGAAGAAACAACGCTTAATTGTCCACGAGAAACTGCAACCAGGTAAAGCATCAATGAGCAGTATGTTCCACCAAGTGATCCAATCACAATTTTAATTTTTTCATTTTTGTTTAGTTTGCTCCATTCTGGTTTGAAGTGAGCTTGCTCTGATTTTGGATAATAGAAATAATTAATTATAAAAAATCCAGCGACAGCGCCGACACATCTAATGCCATTGACTTGAGCTGATGTAATTCCCGGAGTGGTATCGAAACCATATCTCGTCATGAGAATACCAACTGCGTCTAATAAAATCGCAATCAATCCTAAAAACATTCCACGCAACTGCCAGCTTCCACTTTTTTTATAACTCTCCAGAGAGATTGTATAAAGACAGCAAAGCATGAAAAAAACACCGATTAAATTTATGAATGAAAATGATTGATGAAATAAAAAATAACCGCCTATGCCCAGAAAAAAAGGCTGCAGTCCGAAGATCATCAGCATTCTTGAAGCCCCGAGATCTTTCATAGCATGCAGCATGAAGATGTCACCGATCATGAGACCTATGCATCCAGAACTTATTAATGCAATTAATGTATGAATGTTTGGTGTGACCCAGATATTTGCGAATGCAATCGTGATCCAAAAAGCCAATAGAGCAATAAACGCTTTAAAGCTATTCATCCAGAATGGAGTTATTTTTCTAGCGAACTCAGTGAAGATTGTACTTGAGTATGCAAAACATAATGTCGCACCGAGAGCATAAAATAATGGAGGAATGTTATTGAGCATTTTTATCACAAAAAAGGCTCCCGAAGGAGCCCTGATTTTTTATTTTCCTAGTAAATTCTTAAATTCTTGAGTCATGATCGGAACGATCGTGAATAAATCACCAACGATTCCGTAATCAGCTTTTGTGAAAATCGGAGCATCCGGATCAGTGTTGATCGCAACAATAACTTTCGATGTTCTCATACCAGCTAAATGTTGAATTGCTCCCGAAATACCACAAGCAATATAAAGTGACGGAGCAACTGTCTTACCTGTTTGTCCAACCTGCATAGCATGTGGAGCAAATCCTGAATCTACAGCAGCTCTCGATGCACCAACTGTTGCACCAATAACGTCTGCCATTTCATTTAGAATTTTAAAGTTAGCAGCATCCTTCATCGCGCGCCCGCCGGAAATAATAATATTTGCTTCAGTTAAATCTAATTTTTCAGAAGCACCCTTTACGATTTCTTTAATCATTGCTCTGATTGCACCAGCATCAACAGCATCGTCTTTTGCACTTGCTGCTCCAGCTGTTGGATTAGCATTCATTCCAAGAGCATTTGGTCTAACCGTTACGAAGTGAGGTTTTGGTCCAAGCAATTCAACTTTCGCGAAACATTTCCCAGCAAATAATGGACGAGTTCCAGCGAATTTATCACCTTCCATTAGGAAGTTTGTTACTTCAGATGCCATACCAGCGTCGAACATAGTTGCAAGACGTGGAAGTAAATCTTTTCCAACAGAAGTTGCTCCAGCGAATACGTAGTCATACGATCCAGCTGCAATAAATCCTTTAAGTGCGTTTGCATATCCTTCTGGAGAATACTTTTCAAGGTTTGATCCTTTAAGTGAGTGAACACCCGCAGCTCCAAACTTTGCAAGATCAGTGATAGCTTCAGCAGGAATTGCTCCGATAGCTGCAACATCAACAATGTGTCCTGCTAATTTTCCTAAAATTTCTAATGTCACACCTTTTACATGCGATCCGTGAAGTTCTGTGAATACTAATATTTTCGCCATAAATTCCTCTTAAATTAAATTATAAAATTTTTGCTTCAGTTCTTAAAAGCCCAACAACTTCTTTTATAACAGCAGCTTGTTTTGCAGCATCAGTCGCATCGAATTTTTTTCCAGGTGGTTTTTCTGGTGGAAGAGTGAAGTTAGAATATTTAACTCTCTTATCTGCATCTCCCACACCAACATCCGCAAGAGATAGCGTCGTAAGGGGTTTTTTCTTGGCCTTCATGATTCCAGGAAGTGAAGCGTATCTTGGAGTGTTAATCCCTTTGTTACAAGCGATTAATGCCGGAAGTTTAACACCGTAAACTTCAAGTGCTCCACCTTCAACTTCGCGCTTAACAGTAATGTCTGTCGCTGATCCTTCGTATCCAACAACAACTGAAACCGATGGAAGATTTAACATTGTAGCTAGAACTTGAGGAACTTGTAGACAGTCATCATCGATAGCTTGTTTACCAGTTAAAATAAGGTCTGGAGTTTTTCCAGATTTTTCAATCGCGCCTTTTAAAGCTTTTGCGATCATATAAGAATCTAAGTTGTCACCAGCTTCAACTAAGAATGCATCGTCTGCACCCATCGCCATTGCTGTTCTTAGAGCTTCTGTATCTTTTGATGAACCAACGCGAACAACAGTTACTGTTGATCCGCTGTTCGCCGCTTGAACAAGAAGAGCTTGTTCAACTGCGAATTCGCAGTAAGGGTTCATGATCCATTTAATCGAGGCAGTTTCGATAAATGTTCCGTCACCTGTTGGAACGATTTTAGTTTCTGTGTCCGGTACTTGTTTTACGCAAACGAAAATATTCATATGTTAGCTCCTTGAAAATATCTCTTTAGCTATTACTAATCTTTGAATTTGTGATGTGCCTTCGTACAATTGGATAAGCTTCGCGTCTCTCATGATTTTTTCGACTGGATACTCTTTGCTATAGCCGTAACCACCATAAATTTGTACCGCATCCGTCGCTATTTGCATACACGAATCAGCTGCGAAAGCTTTTGAGAAAGAGGCGAGTTGAGTGTTCGGCAGACCGTTATCTAAAAGCCATGCGGCCTTGTGAACAAGTAAACGTGAAGCTTCAATTTTCATCGCCATATCGGCAATCATAAATTGAATTGCTTGATGTTGAGAGATCGGAACATTGAACTGCACACGTTCTTTCGCATATTTTACAGCGTGATCGAAAGCACATTGCGCTCCACCAACAGCACTGGCAGCAACCATCGGTCTTGAGTGATCGAGAGTTTTCATCGCGATCTTCCAGCCTTGATTCATGCCGCCTAAAACATTTTGCTTTGGGACGCGCACGTTATTGAAAGTCACCGCTCGTGTATCAGAACAACGGTGGCCCATCTTATCTTCTTTTTTTCCGACTTCGATTCCCGGCGTTCCTTTTTCAATCACAACACATGTAATGCCCTTGTGCTTTAAAATCGCATCACTTGTTCCATATAAAACAAAAAGGTCTGCATAACCAGCGTTGCTGATCCACATTTTATTTCCGTTGATGATAACGTCGTCACCGTCTTCTTTAATCGTCGTTTTAATTCCAGCAGCATCAGATCCATTGGCCGGTTCTGTTAAACAGAAAGCTGCAATTTTATATGATTCAGTAAAAGGAGTTAAAAATCTTTTTTTCTGTTCTTCATTACCACCAATCACAATCGGAAGAAGTGCAAGATCGTTTGCCATGATGGCCGTGTTCATTCCCATACACCCGTAAGCAAGAGACTCTGTAATGATCATTGAATCAATCGCAGTAAATCCATTTCCGCCAAATGGAATAGGAATGCAAGTATTCACTAAACCAAGCTCCCAGGCCTTCTTCAAAATATCTAATGGCATCGATGCTTTTTCGTCGAACTCTTGAGCTTTCGGCATCATCTCATTACGAGCGAATTTCATGGCCAGCTCACGAATCTCAAGCTGATCAGGAGTTAATCCAAAATCCATAGATTTTTCCTTGTGTGATCTTAAAAGTTTAATCTTGATAATTATACGAACTGATAGTTAATCAGGTCAATCAAGAAATAGGTGAGGCAGTATTATCAAATGAAAAATTAAATTGAAATTTTAAATGAAGTTTTTTAAAGCCAGGAAGTTCTGACAAAGGAAGAACGACGAAGCTGCGTTCGAAGAGACGTGGGTGGGGGATTTGTAGCGCGGCTGTGTTAATTTTTACGTCATCCCAAAAAATCATATCTATATCGATGACTCGAGGCCCCTTGGGAATTATACGGTTTCTCCCGAGAGTTTTCTCAATTTCCAGAAGTTTTTTCATGACACTCTCCGGATTATCATCCGGAATTTTGAATTCCAGTACCTGATTATAAAAGTCCGGCTGATTGAGATAATCCACCGCCAGACTTTCATACACACGGCTTTCAGCAATAAATAAAAACTCATGCGACAAAGCTTCCCGTGCTTCGTTCAAATAAAGAAGTCGGTCGCCAAGATTAGATCCGGTTGCAATAAATAGTGACATAATTAAGGCTGTGGAATAAGAGTCGGAGCTTTTGATGGCCCAGTAGTATCTTCTTTCGGCTTGCTTTTCTTTAATCTGGACAGTTCCTCAGAAGTCGAGTCAGCACCAGTATAGCTTCGGACATAAGAGTCTATGACAGTCTCAGGGTATTTAACAGGCGGAGCTTTTACACCGCACGAAGAAAGTTCAGATAATAAAATAAGAATAAAAATGATTTTAAAATTCAAGAGTCAATCCACCACTGATTAAGTCAGTTCCAAGGTCAGCTCTTATGAACCATCCCGGTACAATCCTTTTTAAAACAGTGGCGCCGAAAATAACAGTACTCTTTTTTAAAGAATCAACTTTTGTAAGCTCATCTGCTAATAATGCCGGTGTTTGTTTCCCTGTACCGTCATCAACACCAGCACCCGGAGAGTCTGCACGAATAATCTGATAACCAACATAGGGCATAATGTAACTGTAGAATGGAGCATTGATAGTATATTTAAGTTTTGTCGTGATGCTAATCAGACGTGTATCAAGTCCTGTCGAAGGATAATCGTTAACCGAGTTTGTTCCAAGCGCCAGCTCGGCCCAGATATTGTCAGCAAGCTGGTAGCCCCATGAAGCATTTACGTGAGTGTATCTTGCACTGTCACCTTCAGCTGTCTTAGCTGAAAGAAGTCCGACACCGGCAGAAATCAGATTGTCAGTTTTAATTAAACGTTTCGATGATTCTTCGAGCGAAAGATCATCATCGTTAACAGTTGTTGAATTGAAAAGATCATCTTCATCCTGAACTTTTGATTCTTTTTTATTTTTAGCAGCAGTTTCTTTAGGAGTTTTTTCAAGGTTAGAATAATAACTGTCATCACCTTTCAAAACGAGAACCTCTTTTCCGACCTTCAATTGCTTCCATAAATTAACATTATAAATTTTTACAATCTTGATTCCCGATAGCAAGTCTTCGTTTACTTTTGCAACAAGCGCGCGGCAGACCAGCTTGTTTCCAAGCAATAAAGAAATGAAATCACCTTTGGAAAAAGACTTGTTGTCGTTGGTTAAAATGAAGATTTTTTTAGAAGGTGCAATAACCTTGATAGTTTCAGAAACAAGATTTGGAGCTGACTCATTACTGCCTGAGGTACTTTCAAGACGGTCTTCTTCTTCTATATCATCGAGAACATTTTGAGCGTGCGCGACACTTCCTAACACCATGAATGATAGTAGACTAAAAAAGACGGTCAATCGGTAGATTCTCAAGAACATTCATAGATTCTAAGATTTCATGGAGAATTTGCAATCTAAATTAATTCTCGAACATTTTTTTCCAGTTAATTGTCTAAACTATTTCATAGAAATACCGATACACAGGTCAAGAGGATACCTTTATGAAAATAATTACATTTTTGGCCTTAATTTTAACACTTGGTTCATGTAGCGTTTCTAAAAAAGAGGAAGTCGCCGTTAACCATGATGATTTAGAATTTGCGGTCGATACACTTGCTGATGCTCCGGCAAATACAGAACTTAAAGTTGTTGAACAAAAAGTTGTAGAGACTATTATTCCGGATGAATATCAGGCACCTGTAGCACAAGGGCCGGTTGCTGAAGAAACTCCGATGACAGCTCCAGAAGAACCAAAGTTTGGTGATTTCAAAAAACCAGAGGAGAAAGTTGAGCGCTTTCTGGCTGAAGAAGAGAAGAAAGACTCTCCAGTGCAAATCAATACTGAAGAGACAGTACCAGCGTCACATTCATATGGTCCTATGGAAACATATAGAATGCAAAAAGGTGACACTCTGATGATGGTTTCGTTCAAAATATACGGTGACTATCGCAAATGGAAAGAGCTTAAATCGTGGAATAAAAATGTTAAGCACTTTAGAGAAGGTGTAGAAGTTAAATACCAGATGCCGGATTCAAAATTTGGCTGGATGCCAAGCGGACTTCCATATCTGGTAAAAACTGGTGACACACTTCAAATCATTTCTATGGACAAGTATGCCACGACAAGAAAATGGAAAACTATTTACAACAATAACCGTCCACTTATAAGAAACCCCAATCTAATTTTTGCAGGATTCACAATTTACTATCAGCCGACACGCGAGCTTGCGTCTGAGAAAAAATAAACTATAATTAAATTCAATATACGGACTTTAACTCGGCCCTTGTTATCAAGGGCCTTTTTTATTTTATTATGCACATAATTTTTAATCTTATAATTCTTATCTGTGCCGGCATGATCATGTCTGCTTGCAGTACAAATAAGGAAAACTTAATCAAATACAGCACACTCGGTGAGCTGCAAACTAAGGATTATGTTGATCATCTTGCAGCCGCCGGAAAAGATTATCTAAATTATGAAGACGTAAAGACGATTAAGCTTCGCTCCGCCACTATTGAATTTCTGGAAATGGTTTACGAGCGTCTGGTTTCAAATAATCAAATGATTTTAAATATTCCAGAAAAACCTACTTTTTATATTATCCAGCACAAGTCACCATTTATTTTTTCTCTGCCACGTTCACAGTTTTTCTTTTCTTCTGCTTTAATAGAAAGGTATCTAAAAAGTGAAGAACTTTTTGTTGCTGCCTTTGCTGCCGAAGTTATAAGAAGCCAGCGTTTTATTTATGAAAAAAATATTATGTTGCCTCTTGGTTTTTACAGCACAGAAAAAATGATCCAGCTCATTCGGCTGAAGCTTGAGACAAAACTGCAAGTCAATGAGTGGACCTATTTTATTCTTAAGCGCGCCGGATACGATGCTTCAGCTTACTTAAACTGGATCCAGATACAGAATAGAAACACGCTTGATTTTTCACTTTTTTTAGGCGACCCGATCGGCATTTCCAAAGAAGAGCATTTATTTAAAAACTTCATGGCCAAGCAGGGGGTTCTCAGTGTTGAGAAAAAAGTTAACGAAGCCAATTCATCAAAAGATTTTTATAAATTACTTAATAACATTGTGAGCGAAAAATGAAGCCAGAGCAATCAGAGCGTATTTTGGTCGAAGAGTTGTTTAAAAAAACGATTCATAAAAATTTACTGAACGATGACATGGTTGAAAATATTGAAAAACTTACTGGTGATGCATCAACAAGAAAGTACTACCGTATCTGGACTCAAAAAACCTCATATGTCGCCTGTCTTGATAATCCATCAACAGATGGACAGGAAGAACCGACATTTTTAAAGCTTCAGCGTGTTCTTCACAATGAAAAAGTCCGTGTACCTCTTATTCACGATAAAGAGTTGACTACGGGATATATTCTTGAAGAAGACTTAGGTGATGTAACTTTTTTGAAAGAAATTGCACAGATTAATACTTTGAAAGATGAGTATGACTTTTATATCAAGGCCATAGATCTTATGCATTCGATTCATAAAATCGATACAGTCAAATATAAGGATGAGCCTTTTACAAAACTGGCATTCGACACAGAAAAACTCTATGCTGAAATGGAATTTACTAAAAAATATTTTCTGAAAATGTATTTGGGTCTTGATGTCTCTACAACGGCGATTGAAATTCTTTATGCGCGTTTGTATGACATGTGTTTTGCCATATCAAGCGAGCCAAGAACCTTGGTTCACCGCGATTATCACTCAAGAAATCTAATGATCAAAGACGGCGAGCAGATCGTTATTGATTTCCAGGACGCAAGAATGGGAACACCGCTCTATGATTTAGTGTCACTTCTTGAGGACTGTTACTACCAGATTAATGAAGTAAATAAAAAACAGCTGATTGAGTACTACTACAATACTTATTTTAAAAAATTTGATTCAACAAAAAATTTCGAGAAATTTAAATCTTTATACGACATGATGGCGATCCAAAGAGTCTTCAAGGCCATTGGAAGCTTCGCTTATATTTATGCAGATAGAAAAGATCTTCGTTATATTAAATATATCGGATACGCCTTCGAAAAAGTCAGAGGCATTATGCTGAATCATGAGCATTTTGCGAAAGAAAGAAAAATTCTGTCGAGTCTCTATTATGCAAATTGATCATGCGCTCATATTGAGTGCCGGGCTCGGAACACGAATGGGGGGGATTGGTAAAAAACTTCCCAAAGCGCTTTGGCCGGTATTTTATAAAAGTCTGCTTGAACTGCAGGTTGATTACTGCCATGACCTTGGCATCAAAAAAATTTTTATCAACACACATTTTTTATCAGAAGAAATTGAAAACTTCGTAAAAAGTGATTCGAAATTTTCTGATGTTATTATTCTCCACGAGGATCCTTTACTTGATTCGGGAGGAGCGATTCACAACATGGCCTCGAGAGGCGACGTGAACTACAGTGGTAATCTTTTACTGGTAAATGCAGATCAATTTCTTTTTTTTGATCACAAATATTTCGAAGAAGCACTCTCCGGTCTGGAAAATTCCCGAGCAGCACTTTTTGGAATCACTGTTGATAAAACTGCTAAATATAATGAGACAGTCATCGTTGATGATATACTCAATGAAATCAGAAAAAATATCGGCACTCATAACTATGTTACTTATTCGGGGCTTGGTATTTTAAAACTGGATGGTCTTAATCCTTCAGGCGGAATCACAAAGTTTTTTGAAACAGTGGCAAACTATAAAAAAGAAAGGATTCAGTTCGTTGTTCCGAAAAGGTTTGAATACTGGGATTTTGGGACTGCAGAAATTTATTTTGAAAGCATTAAAGAGATTTACTTCAATTTAAAAGATACAAAACCCGGCATGCTGATGGATTTTTTAAAGAAACATAATGCAATCAAGGGGGATGAGGGCAATTTTTACAGTCAAGAATTAAATTCGGTCAGTCTCGAAGGAACGAATGATTTTGAAAAAAACAGTATCGTGGGAAAAGGAATTGTTCAACCGCTGCTTTAGAAAATCTTCTTCTTAGTTTCTTCGGTAATAAGCTTGATGCAGTCAACAGGACAGACTTCAACGCAAGCATTGCAAAGAGTGCATGACCAGCTATCTACGATATATAAATTATTATTTTTTAAGATGGCATTTTCAGGACAAATTAAATTGCAATTGTCGCAGGAAATACAAAGTGTGTTAATTTCAAGATATGGTATCATGACTCTATAATAGCAAAACTTCCGGTTCTTACGTAAAGAAGGACAATTTTTCCCTAAGAATATTATGAAAATATTAAAAAGAAATTATGAGCACAGAAACCTTATCCTATTTTTAATTTTCTCATTGGTTTATCTCCAAGCAATTTACTCACTTTCTCAAGGCCAGACTCTTTTAAACATTTCTTCTATCAAATCTTTTTTTGGCCATCATTACCTGATATTCATCCTGACTTTGATAACGTTATTTATGGTTGTGAATATCAAAAAGCAATCTGATAAAGTGCTTCTCCTTTGTCTTGCACTGATCACCGGTAAAAACTTTATTATGCTCGCGACCAGCTTTAACAAACTGATTCTTGGGCTCAATTTTATTTATCTCATTTTCGCTTTTTATTTTTTTGTTACCTGGGAGCTGGAGATTGCAAAGGCATCTTATAATCCTATGTTTGCAAAAAATGACCTGGAAAAAGGCACTCGTTTTCATTTGAAAGGCAGAGTTGAAAATGCTGATGGCACTGAAGGTTTTGATGTGCTTGTCACGAATATTGATCAGAACAGCTGTTTTGCTTTAGTTCAAAATCCACTGGCCCAGCAATTCATTGCAGGGCTGGATACGCGAGGAAATTACCGACTAAGCGCTGTGTATGAAGGCACTAAATTTACTCACCTGGCAGAGCTGACATCAACTTATGATCAAGGAATTGGTCTTAACCTTATGAGAGAAAAGACGCCAATTGCTCTACTGAACTGGTCAGACTTGTACAAAGTTTGCCTAGAGCGCGGACTCTTCGAGTAGTTCTTAAACTTTTTTAGTCTTATTCCGAAATGTTGAGCATGAGTAATGACGACACATTAATTTCAAAACTTATTTCAGAAACCTACACCGACAATGCGGACAAAGAATCGCCGTCTGCTGTCTCTGATTTGAGAAACTATTTCGAAAAGAAACTTAATGAAGTCGACTTCCTTTCAATCAACGATTACCTGGTCCAGCACGATTTATCCATGAGTAATTTAGTCTTCCAAACGGCAACAGAGTGTTACCGGCTTGTCGTGAATGAAGCGACGCTGGATTTTCCTTCAAACTGGTCGATCTTCAGGGAAATTAAATCGGAAGATTTAGTTTACGTAGATCAGTCACTTGATCAGGATTTTCTCTTGGATATTTTTTCAGAATTAAACGGAAGTTTTTTTAACCTTGCTTTGGTTAAAGACAATACAGACGTTAAATTAATTTATCTTCCTGAAGAAGCTTCAAAAGATCACATTCAGTGGCTCAGAGGGTTTTTTGAAAAGAAAAATCAGATAGACGGGTTGGACGATATATTAAAAGAAGCGGCCTAAGCTTCACTCAGGCCACTTTCAATAATCATTATAAAGCTAAGTAAAAATCCTTCATCATTTTCGCATCTTTTTCAAGATTTGGAGAGTTACAGATTACATATCCACGACAGTCAAAAGTTTTAAGTGCACGAAGAAGTTCACGCCAGTTAAAATCTGAATCTTCAAGATTAAGATGTTTTAAATCACCTTTAGAGTTTGAAGAAATGCCGGATAAATGGATGTGCATGTTTTGAAGAGCATTTGGATCCAACTCTTCTTTTAATTTTCCAAGTACAGTACAGAATTCTTCATATGTGTTGTACTCATTCGTACGAGCGAACAGATGAGAGAAGTCCATGCATGGTGAACATGAAGAAACTGATTTTGTTAAATCAATTAACTCTTCAAGTGAACCAAATTGAGAAGTTTTTCCAGTCAACTCTGGACGAAGCTCAATTTGAATATCAAGACGATTAAGTCTTTCTTCAATCACGTTTAGCGATTTTTGAACTAAATCAAAAACATCATAAGGAGAATCTTTCATGTAGAAAGCAGCGTGGAAAGTCATTGATTCAGCTCCACATAGATCAGAGATCTTTGCAGTTTGAATAATGCGCTCAACTGATGAATCGATTTTATCTTGTTCACGAGCGTTCAGGTTGATGTAGTAAGGACCGTGTGATGTAAGAGGAACTCCTAATTCATACGAAACTTTACGTAATCCGGAAGACACTTCTTCTTTCATACGAACACCGTGAGCAAATTCTAATTGCATACAATCAAGACCTAAAGCATGTACCTGCTTTACACCGTCGATTGGATTATTTTTCTTTGGCGTAGAGTTCGGAACACCAGCAGTTCCAAATAGTAGACGTTCGAATTTCATATAGGCCCCCAAGTAATTAACTTTTCAAAGACATAGTTACCATAGATCACAAAAATACGAGAGACGCGTCGTGAAAACACCTTTAATTTCAAGTTGTTCTGAGGCGTCTAAAAAACCACCCTACCGTATTCATGTGCTTCCTTGCCTTATAGCTCTACCCCGGATTTTTGTCTATAATTTATGGATACCAGTGTAATAATGACATCAAGGTAAACTTAATAACGGAGTTTTTATTTTTCTTTATAGGTACTTACTCACAATCATTTCCGTCTTTATCATTACCTTTGCTTTGATTGGAGTGATGTTTAATATGTCTTACGGGCTCATTGTTGGAACATTTATCGCGCTTGTTATTCTTGCTTTGTTTTCGAGGTGGGGAGAGAAGCTTGTTCTGGTTTTTTCAAAGGCTCGCTATGTGACTGATGATGAAACACTGATTAATCAGGTAAAAAATTTCTGCGTTCATTTGAATGTTCATGAAGCAAAGATTTACTGGTCGAATACTTTTGTAAATAATGTCTATTATACAGATTCATATTTTGGAAAACCTGTACTGATAATCGGAAAAAATATTTACAATCAGTTTTCGAGAAACGAACTCAACAGTCTGATTTATGCCTCTCTTTTAAAGATAAAGTCCGGTGAAGCAAGAAGCCGCACTATGGTCTCTTTGATTTTCCTGGTTCTTTACTCTCCGGTCTATCTGATAAGGTCATTTTTTAATTCATACAATGCACGCAGGAATATGGAGATCTTTTTTTATCCAGCTTTCAGTATCAAGACGATGATGTATGAGAATGAAAAGAAAGTAATTAATTTCGACTCTGAAGTCGGAAAGATGGTTGGGTTAAAAAAAGATTATATGGCCGCACTTTTTAAGATTAGTCATCTTCCAAGCTTCAATGAAAGAACGGCCGGTGCATTGGTTGTAGCTGAGCTTGCTCATGCCAAGAATAAAACTGAGGATGTGCTTGGCAACCTGCTTTTTAAAACGGTAGAGATCAAGACCCGTATGAAAGCATTGAGTACCAATTAATGAAAATTAAGCTTAAAAAAATGAAGATCGATCTCTCAGATTATTATCCGATGCTCTTCACTCTTATTTTCGTGACGATCTTGTTTCAATACCCGCTTGCATCTTTTGAATCAATTATATACGACTTGAAAGTAAGATGGGATTTCGGCGTTCATCCGACACCAGAAATTGTTATCGTGACCCTAGATGAAGAAAGTGATGACTATCTCGGCGATGTTTATCCATATTCATATGCAACCCACTCTAGATTTTTAGAACGCGTTCTTAGGGCGCAACCGAAGATTGTGGATTATTTTATCAAGATGCCGGAAGCGGCAGGTGATAGCGATGTCAACTTCAACGGTTTTAAGCGCAGATTGACGGAGTTTACTAATAAAGGTGGCAAAGTTAATTTTGCCACTGAAATTGATGAAATAAAAGGTGAGGAGCTTCCTCCAGAAGGACTTCGTGAATTTAATTATTCACTTGCACAGCTGACAATCGATAATAATATTTTTGCGAAAGATGATGTTGTAAGAAGGGCGATCTTTAATGTTTCAGGTGAAGAAAGCTTACATCTATCAACGGCCAATCAGTTCAGAATCATTAAAGGGAAATCACCGATTAACGTTCCGGATGTTATTGGTGCTTACTACAATGAAGAAGCCGATGCGAATTTTGTTTTGTTCCGCTATTCGAGCTCACCGATTTACAGTGAATTTAAATATAAGACGATTCCATATCACCGTGTTCTGGTTGGAAATTTTAATCCGGAAATATTTAAGGATAAAATTGTTTTAATCGGTCCGAACTATATTTCTCAGAGTGATAATTTTTATCTGACTCCGTTTAACCTCGAAGAGTATAAGGCGCCGAAGCTCATCATTCATGCGAGCATAATCGATTCCCTTATCCAGAACAAGACAATCAAGGCCGTCCCGAGATCTGCTTCAAACGTCCTGGCATTTCTCGTGGCCATTGTGCTTTCAATTTTAATTTCCAAACTAAAGCCCAAAGATGGTCTTATAATCACTCTTTTAGTTTTGGCTTCGATTCTTATTGTTTCATACCTGATGTTTGTTCTCATGGGTCTATGGCTTTATACCGCTCATCTTGTTGTGACAGTATTCGTGGTTTACTACATCTGGATTCCGTTCAGAGCGATCGGTGAATACCAACGTCGTTATGCAATTCAGGAAGAGACAAAGCTTTTAAAACAAGTTGAAAAATTAAAGCAAAATTTTTTGTCTTTGATGAGCCACGATTTAAAAACACCTGTAGCAAAGATCGCGGGAGTTGCGGATAATCTTTACACTCAAAATTCGGGCAATCCAGATATTCGTGAAAAATCCCAGCTTATTATTGATTCAACGAAAGAGTTGAATAAGTTTATTTCTTCAATTTTAGACTTAACTAAAATTGAATCGAGTAACTTTGGACTTAATAAAGGTTCCAAGGACGTAAACTTGATTGTCGAGTCCGTTATTAAAGACGTTCATTTCAGCGCCAATCAGAAAAATGTTCAGGTTAAAAAGCAGTTATCACCTCTTTATCCGATTGAGATTGACGCCAACCTGATGACCAGAGTTATTTCAAACCTTGTGGAAAACTCGGTAAAATATTCGGGCCCAGGCTCAATTGTCCAGGTTACGACATGGGATGATGAAAAATGGGTTTATATCGAAATTAAAGATAATGGTGTGGGAATTCCGGCCGAAGAGCTTTCTAACATTTTTGAGAAGTTTTATCGGATAAAAAATGATGCGAATCATTCAATAAAAGGGACTGGCCTAGGCCTTTATCTGGTGAAATATTTCGTCGAACTTCATGGTGGGACCATTTCAGTAGATTCTATTGCGGCTCAAGAGACAAAATTCTTAGTGAAACTACTCAACAAGTAGTACAATAAAAACTCAAGGAAATATTTCCAGGGAGATCGATATGCATCGTGTGTTAGTCGTTGATGATGACAAGGTTTTACAGGATTCAGTAAAGGAAGCTCTACTTTATCATAGCTTTGCTGTTGATGTTGCCAACAACGGGAAAGAAGCCCTTCACATGGTTTACAAAGATAAGTATGACCTCGTGGTCATGGATGTTAACATGCCGGAGATGGACGGTATCTCTGCTTTAACTGAAATAAAAAAAGTTGATCCATCAGTTATTGTGATTATTTTAACAGCTTATTCAAACGTCGGTGACGCCGTTAAAGTTGTTAAAGAAGGCGCTTACAATTATTTAGAAAAACCAATTTCATCTGAAAACTTAGTGGCACTCATTAAGCGTGCACTAAAAGCAAGATCATTAGTTGAAACATCAATGTTCTCATCTCCAAGATTATCTCTTGGTGGCGATGATCAATTCGTTGGTGAATCACATGTCATGCAAAAAGTTTTCAACGTTATCGATAAACTTGCAAAAGTTAACACGCCGGTTTTAATTCGTGGAGAGTCAGGTACAGGTAAAGAACTTGTGGCGCGCGCGATTCACTATAATGGCCCAAGAAAAGATGCCAAGTTTGTTACAATCAACTTAGCAGCAGTTCCTGAAAGCTTAATCGAGTCTGAGTTATTCGGACATGAAAAAGGAGCTTTTACCGGAGCATCTGAAAGAAAGCTTGGTAAGTTCCAATATGCTGACGGCGGAACACTTTTCCTTGATGAGATCGGGGACATCAGTCCAACAATGCAGGTAAAGTTACTGCGTGTATTGCAAGAAAAAACGTTTACACCAATCGGATCCAACCGTGATATCAAAGTTGATGTGCGCGTGATTGCAGCTTCACATAAGCCATTTGAAAAAATGATTGCTGACGGCTCGTTCAGAGAGGATTTATTTTACAGACTAAATGTTCTCCCGGTTTATCTTCCTCCTTTAAGAGAAAGAAAATCTGATATTCCTTTTCTTGTTGATTACTACGTTAAATATTTCAACAATGTTCATGGATTAAACATTAAAGGCGCAAGTGAAGAAGCAAGAAATCTTTTAGTTAACTTCTCATGGCCGGGGAACATTAGAGAGCTAAGAAACGTTATTGAACACGCGTTCATTATCGAATCTTCTGATATGATCCAGGCACCTTCACTTCCTCAGACATTAAAATCTACATCTCCAACGAAAGTTCCGGAGCCGGAAGATAACTCAGACATGATGATCGACGTTGAAGGAATTCAGGATTCGATCTTCGATATGAAGAGTGATGAAGATGTTAAATCACCGGACAGCTTTTCTTTCAATAATGTTTTAAATTCAAAAGAAATGGTCATGGACTTCCAGGTTGCTAAAGATCTTTTCGAAAAAGAGTTTATTGTATGGGCCCTTAGACAAAATAAAGGGAAGATTAATCAGACGGCCTTAAAGGCAAACATTCCCAAGAAGACGCTTTTAAGAAAAATTGAGAAGTACGAAATTCACGCGAAAGATTATGTTAACGGTTAGGTCTTATGAAAATGATTTATAGAATGTGCATTATGATGTCCACGATTATCATCGGAGATCAGACAACAAAAGCGTTGGTTCAACAGAAGTTTTATCTTGGTGAAACTGTTCCTGTGATTCATAACCTTTTCCATTTCACTTATGTGAGAAATCCGGGTGCCGCTTTCGGTATGTTCGGCTACTCTGCAGACTGGATCCGTGTTCCATTATTTTTTGGAGTACCAGTCATTGCCTGCATCTGGCTTTTGTATTTAATCTGGACGACAAGAAATACAAAAAAACTTCAATGTCTTGCATACAGTTTAATTTTCGCCGGTGCTGTTGGAAATCTTATCGATCGTTTTAGTATGAACTATGTGGTCGACTTTCTAGACTTTTTCTGGGGAACTCATCACTTCCCGGCATTCAATATTGCCGATAGCTCGATTACTATTGCTGCTTTCCTTTTAATTTATGAAACGCTTATCGCGCCTAATTTGAAGAAAAACGACAGTGCTGCCCGTACTGTTTGAGTCTTCATTTTTTACGCTCTATGCGTATCCATTATTTATGGGCCTCGCATGGGGTATTGGGTTTTATCTAACCCGTTATCTTTTTGAAAATCATCATCTCGATACAAAACCTTTGCTGCCGCTATTCGCCGGCATTTTTATAACATCGTGGATTGGTGCCAAAGTTTTTTACCTAATTGTTTCAAGCGAGCATAAATTTTATCAATACCTCTACGCTGATTCATTTTGGCTCGGAGGTGGATTTGTTTTTTATGGAGGGCTTCTTTTTGCTCTCGCTTTTTATTTTACATGGTCGATGTGGCTTAAGAAATTTCCATTCAACGAAAGCAAATTTCTCGTTCCGGGTCTTGTCTTCGGCCATGCCATCGGAAGAGTAGGCTGCTTTTTTACTGGCTGCTGCTTCGGATCTCAATGTGATCTTCCGTGGGCCGTACACATGCACGATAAGTGGATTCACCCTGTTCAGCTATATGAAGCTTTCGGGCTTTTTATGATCGGCTATTTCATATTAAAATGGGCCAATGGCAAAAAAGAAAATGTCTTCGTCATTACACGCTATTTATTGTTTTATTCACTCTTAAGATTCATTGTTGAGTACTTTAGAGGTGACAAAATAAGAGGTGTCTATTGGCTTGAGCTTTCAACGTCTCAAATGATCTCACTGACCATTTTTGTGGTCACCATTGTCGTTTTACACATAGAAAAAAGGAAGAAATTGCACCCTAATTAAGAGCAATTTGCCCGTATATTTGAAATTCCGAAAATGTATTATAATCGTATAAGTTCCTTAAAGGTAATGGAGTGCTTATGATCAAATTTTTTACACTCACCATAACTCTACTTTGTGCAACATGTGTAAGTGCTGCGGTTTTTAATAATTCTTCTTCCGAGTATTATGATTATCTGACCAAAAAAACGATTGAAGATTTCAATACAGGTGTAAAACATTATAACGAAAGTAAACCAGCTTCGGCTCCCGGAGTTTATAAGGGTGCCGGACAAAAATTTAATATTGTTATAAAAAATAATCGCATCCAATTTACTGTTCTAAATTATATAAAAGATGAAATGTTCGTTAATGGTTTTCAAGTCAAAAGAAGTGCCTTTGGTCTTAAGAACAAAAAAACAACATGGATACACCTGTTGATTTCAGATGCAATTGCAGATGATGGAGATCTGGATGCAGAGACGACAACAATTCTTTTAGCTGCCCTGGGCGGGTTGGAAAAGAATTTAGAAGAAGTTGGTATGATGTGTTTCATGGGGTGTGAAAAAGATGTAAAAAAGAATAATAAAAAGAAAATTTTAGATTCTCTTGAACTTCAACACAATGATTGTAGTAACCAGCTTTATGCGCAGGAAGATACGATTAAAAAATATCCAAGTTACAACATGGTTTCACTCCTTCATTCGACTTTCAATCCGGAATTCGCTTCAGTAAAAGCATTAATCCAAAAAGTTTCTGAAGCAAATACAAAAAAAGTGAAAGAGTTTATGACGAAAAAAATGCTAGTAACAAAAAACTATCAAACATGTGTAGAGGTTATCACCTCCGGGACAGTGGCCGATGGTGCCTATGGCGCTTTAGAGAAAGGAATCAGTGTTATGACCGCTGGCGGAGTCGCGAGCATGGTCATTGAGGAAGAAATTGAAAAAGCGAAAACTATTTGTGTAAAGATGGAAGAGTTAAGAACGTGCCTTGTAACATTAAAGAAAAATCTTAATACAATTAATTCAATCAAACGCTCAGTGAATAAATCGGGATACAATATTCCTTTAGAAACACTTCCTGAAATTAAAAACATTGAAAGGTAGAACTGGATTTACTGGCCGGTGACTTTGTTCTTAATCGATTCGAGTGATTTTTCATCGATATAAAGCTCTGAACCAAGAGTTTCATTCGACCATGCAGTGAACGCATCATCGTGCTCGTACATCATGATAGTTTCCCAAGGACAGTCTGTAGTGCAGTTTTGGCAGCCGATACAACGGGCCAGATCAATTTCTACGGTTTGCTGGAATTGTGGATTTTCCGGAAGTGGACCCGGAACCAGCTCAATTGAGTCAACCGGACAGCCCTGAATACATATTTCGCAGCCCGTGCAGCCAGATTGGTGAACAACTGCCAATAACTTAGGTGGTTTTTTACCTTTTCTCTTCGGCTTAAGGCGCGCAGTATGAAAAGGGTTCTCTACAATTAAAGCCTCATCAGAGTCAGGATTAGTAGAATTATTTGATGAATTTTCGGTGCTCATAGCAAACCCAAATCGAGTAATTTATGTTAATAAATATGTCTCATTATAAACCAAATCAGCTTTTCTTGCTATTAGATTAACTAGAGATAGAGTGAAGAATATGAAAAAACTTAGATTTGTAACGGCAGCAAGCCTGTTTGATGGCCATGACGTGTCGGTCAATATTATGAGGAGAATGCTTCAATCCAAAGGGGTAGAGGTCATTCATTTAGGGCACAACCGTTCGGCGCAAGAAGTCGTCGATGCAGCCCTTCAAGAAGACGTGAATGCTCTGGCACTAAGCTCATACCAGGGCGGACATGTTGAGTATTTTACTTATATTCGTGAACTTCTCGATGCAGCTGGTGCTAAAAATGTAAAAATTTTTGGAGGTGGAGGTGGAGTTATTACTCCAGCAGAAATTAATCTTCTGCACTCGCGTGGAATCACTAGAATTTATTCTCCACAAGACGGAATGGAAATCGGTCTTAACGGAATCATCGACAACATGATTGAGCAGGCGACATACTCAACTCTCGATGGTGTAGATTTTGCAAAATTAAATTTAGCAAAATTAGATAAACGTGAAATTTCTAAAGTTATTACTGCGATTGAAGACAACGGTGAACTACCAATAAAATTTACTTCGGGAAATGTTCCTGTTTTAGGAATCACTGGTACTGGTGGAGCAGGAAAATCATCTTTGATCGATGAACTATTCTTGCGCTTTCATCGCCACTCACCAAATTGCAAGATTGCTTTAATCTCAGTCGATCCTACAAAGAAAAAAACTTCTGGGGCATTACTCGGCGATAGAATTCGTTTGGGAAGTGCGAGCTTTGATAATTTTTATATTAGATCTCTAGCAACACGCGATTCAAATACAGAACTTTCTCCGCAAATCAAAAACACTGTTGCTTTTTTAAAGTCACAGCCGTTTGATTTAATTTTAGTTGAAACATCAGGTATCGGTCAGGCGTCTGATGAGATTACAAAAGTCGCGGACAAGTGCATTTATGTTATGACTCCAGAATTTGGGGCCGCAACTCAGCTTGAAAAAATTGAGATGCTTGATGCAGCTCAATTTATCGTTTTAAATAAATTTGAAAAACCACGCTCGGAAGATGCTCTAAGAGATATCAGAAAGCAGTGGAGAAGAAATCACAATCAATTCGCAGGGCATCCGGGTGCTCCTGAAGATGTTGACCTTCCAATCTACGGAACAATGGCTTCGCAATTCAATGATGTCGGTGTGAACGCACTATTTTATGACATCGTAAAAGTTATGAATATTAAAACTGATAATCTTGAAGCCTTGAAGCGTGATAAAGCACCTCAGGAAAAGAAAAGAATTATCGCACCGGAGAGAACTCTATATTTAAGAGATATTTCTGGAGCTGTTCGCGCTTACAATCGAGAAGCTTTAGAAACAGCAGAAAAAATTAAAGATTACGAAGCACTTTTAATTACGTCGAAGTTATTAAAAGGAAATAAAGATGTTGTTGCAAAACTAGCAGAGATTGAAGCTTCAATTCCTGAGTCAGCTTTTAAAGAATTAAAACTTCTTGATGAAACAATTGCACAATACGAAGCAGGAAGTTTTTCTTATTTCGTTCGCGCCAAAGAAATTAAAGTTAAGACAAAGTACAAATCTCTTTCTCATAACGATATTTCTAAAGTCGCATATCCAAAATTCAGATCCCTGACAGATAAATATCATTTCATTAAAAACTCGAATCTTCCTGGACACTTTCCATTTGCAGCAGGAATTTTTCCCTTCAAGCGCGCTGATGAAGATCCAAAAAGAATGTTCGCCGGAGAAGGTGGACCATTAAGAACGAACACACGTTTTCATTATTTATCTAAAGATGATCAGGCGAAACGCTTATCGACAGCATTCGATTCTGTAACTTTATACGGAGAAGATCCAGATACACGGCCAGATATTTTTGGGAAAATCGGTGAGGCCGGAGTTTCGATTGCAACACTTGATGACATGGGTGATTTATACAAAGGCTTTAGCCTTATCGATCCGTTCACATCTGTTTCGATGACGATCAATGGGCCTGCACCAATTATTCTTGCTCTTTTTATGAACACGGCAATGAAACAAGCTCTTCCTGGGGATGATTTCTGGAATGAAGCTAAACGAATCGATGTTATGAGACAAGTGAGAGGAACAGTTCAAGCGGATATTTTAAAAGAAGATCAGGCACAGAACACATGTATCTTTTCACTAGAGTTTGCATTGAAGATGATGGGCGATATTCAAGAATATTTCTGTCGTAATGCGATTAAAAATTATTACTCAGTTTCAATTTCTGGTTACCACATTGCTGAAGCAGGTGCGAATCCAATTTCTCAAATGGCATTTACACTTTCTAACGGATTTACTTTCGTTGAATATTATTTAAGCCGTGGAATGAAGATTGATGACTTTTCTCAAAACCTTTCATACTTTTTCTCAAATGGACTAGATCCTGAGTATACAGTAATGGGAAGAGTCGCGAGAAAAATCTGGGCCGTGACTATGAAAGATAAGTACGGTGCGAATGAAAAGTCGCAGCAGTTTAAATACCATGTTCAAACTTCGGGGCGCTCTCTTCACGCTCAAGAGATCGACTTTAACGATATCAGAACAACACTACAGGCTTTTTTAGCACTTTCTGATAACTGCAACTCTCTTCACACAAATGCTTACGATGAAGCGATTACAACTCCAACAGAAGAGTCAGTAAGACGTGCGATGGCCATTCAGATGATTATCAATCGTGAATTCGGAATGAACAAAACTGACAACCCGATTCAAGGGGCTTACATCGTTGAAGAATTAGCAGCGATCGTTGAAGAAGCAGTTCTTCGCGAGTTCGAAAACATTTCAGATAAAGGCGGAGTTCTTGGTGCGATGGAATCAATGTACCAACGTTCAAAAATCCAGGAAGAGTCACTTTATTATGAAACTTTAAAAGATACTGGAGAGTTTCCGATTATTGGAGTTAATACTTACATTGCTCCAAACATCAAAGAACAGATGGCGAAGGAAATTGAAATTTCTCGCTGTACTGATGATGAAAAAATGGATCAAATTAATCGTTTGAATATTTTTAAAGAAAAAAATAAAGCAAAAACGACAGACGCTCTTCAGCGTTTGAAAAAAGTTGCACTGAATGGTGGAAATGTTTTTGAAGAACTGCTTCATACTGTCAACTTCGCCAGTCTCGGACAGATTACAAATTTGCTTTACGAAGTGGGCGGCAAGTACCGCAGGAACATGTAATGAAAAAAGCAGCCGTCTATACACGCTCTGGAGATAAAGGAATAACAGGACTTGTCGGCGGTACCCGCATTAAAAAAAGCGATCCGCGAATTAATCTTTATGGCGAAGTAGACGAGCTGAATTCATACATCGGTCTTGCAGTTTCTTATGTGGATAAAGGTGTAGATAAAAATCTTTTGTTGCAAATCCAGTCATCTCTTTTTGACCTGGGTTCAAACCTTGCCTGTGAGAAAGACAAGCGCTCGCAGTTTAAACTTCCGCAGATCAACGAAGCTTCAATCGAACGTCTTGAGCTCGACATTGATCAGATGGATTCACAGCTTCCACCATTAAAAAATTTTATTCTTCCTGGAGGCGATCCAGCGGCTGCAGCTTTTCATGTATGTCGGACAGTGTGCAGAAGAATTGAAAGAGAGATGGTGGGTTTTGAAGAGCACAATCCAGGAGAAATTCCGGAAAATGCGCTAAGATATATGAACCGTTTGTCAGATTACTTTTTTATTCTTTCGCGCTATCTGAATTTCAACAAAAATATTGATGAAACTCTCTGGGTTCCAGGCACGTAATTATTTTTTCTTTTTACCAACTTTTGGCGTGATATTCAGCTTTAAAATTTTTGTGTTTCCGCTGCTTTCTTCCTGATCAATAACATTCTCAGCACCGGCCCAATTCGAACCGACTTTCTTTTTTTGTTTATGGTTCTTGTTAAGAACAATTGCCATTTTCTTAGGGCCTTTATCTGGATTAGTTTCAGAAACTTTCTCTAAAGATGAATTATGATTTTTCATTATGTCTTCTGGCATGACAGGTAGTGTTTTATCACGTTTGCCGGAGACTATTGAAACACCGATAGCAAGGCGTTCAGAAGAACTTAATCTCTTCTCTTCTACTTTTATGAGAGTATTTCCAATTCGGATAACATCATTCACTTTGACCATCGTTTGATTGATCTGGCTGTTATTTAAAAATGATCCGTTGGTAGATTCTAAGTCTTTAAAGATGAGTTGACCTTTACCATTTACTTCAAAGGTGCAGTGATTTCCCGACATTTTTATATCTGTTATTTTATAGTCACTTGTACCCGAGCGACCCAGGGTAATTTTGTTAAGCACAGGCAACTCATTTACCTGGCCGTCCTCAGTCTTAATAATTAAAATAATTGCCATAATGAACCCCTTGTAACTAAATAATATCTCATGAGTCCGGACTTTTGAAAGTAGGGCAAAACATTCTATAAGATTTGTGCTAGAATATGATAATAACTGATCAAAGTAAGAGGTTAATATGGAACAAGTCATTACAGTAACAGAAAAAGCATTATTACATATTCGCGAAATATATCTTAAAGAACAAAAGGGCCTTGATACCGGTCTTCGTCTTGGCGTTTCCGGCGGAGGATGTTCAGGTCTCTCATATAAAATCGAATTCTCTGAGAAAAAAGAAAAAGACAATATTCTGGATTTCGGTGACATCAAAATTCTGATTGATCCAAAGTCATCAATCTATCTTAAAGGTGTCGAGCTTGATTTCAAAGACGGCCTTAATGGAAAGGGTTTTGTTTTCAGTAACCCGAACGCTACCAACACCTGCGGTTGTGGTGAATCGTTCTCAGTTTAATTCATATGAAAACCGATCTATCTTCAATTCGATTTAATTCAACTCAAATGCAGTTAACTGACTGGTCACTTATCGAAGTGACCGGAGCAGACCGTGAAGCCTTTTTCCAGGGCCAGGTTACAAATGATTTAGGTGCTATCGGTGTAAAAGAAGCACAGGTCACTGCCCGCTTAAACCGTGCTGGTAAAGTGCAGTCGTTTTTTACAATTGCAAAGCTTCTAGATAGACTCCTTATTCTTTGTCCGAAAGAGCTGGTGGAAAATATTCTAGCTGACTTTAATAAATTTATTGTCATGGATGATGTTGAACTGAAAGCACTGAATGAAAAAATTTATCTTAATTTTAATTATTTTTTGGACAATGAAAATGAAGATCATCTTTTTCACCTTAGTTTTTACGGCATCAATGCGGCCATAAACACGAAGCCTTATAGCGGTGTTCCTGCAACTGATGAAAAGGAACTAGAAATTGTGCGTTTCTTAAACGGCTATCCAAAGTGGAAAAAAGATGTTGATGAAACTCAGTTTGCGAATGATTCATTTTTAAATGAAATCGCGATCTCCTATAAAAAAGGATGTTTTCTTGGGCAGGAAACTGTTGCGAAGATTGAAAACAACAGAGGTGCCGCTTATTATCCTGTTTTGCTGACACTTGCAACCGACGTAGAGGTTCCTCTAACTGAGTTGTACATCGATGCAAAAAAAGCAGGTGTGGTAAGTTATCAGGAAGGAAGATACCTCCAGGTGAATTTGTTCCGTGACTTTCGAGTCGATGGAAAAAAAATAGATTTGATCATCGGAACTCTCGAGCTGAGTGCTACAATTAACTATCTTCCTTTTTTTAAAAATCAGAAACGTGATGATGTGGCCAATGAGCTTTATCATTTAGGTGTGGATGATTTTCAAAGCGAAAATGTTGAATCTGCAATGAATTATATGAAGAAGGCAATTGCCTTTGATCCAGCTTTCTCTGATGCTTATGAATCCATCGGCGTTATTCTTGGAAGAAAAGAAAGATACCAGGAGGCCATTGAATGGATGGACAAGCTTTTGACTGTTAAAAGCTCATCTGTCATGGCACATACAAATAAATCTCTTTTTTTAATGAAGCTGGGAAAAATTGAAGAAGCTGAAGCCGAGAAAGGTTTAGCGACTATCAAATCTTTTTCTATGTATGGTGAAGAGGCTAAACTTAAAAAAGCGATTGAAGCTGAAAAGCAGAAAAAAGAAGAAGATATTAACCGTCGTGAAAAAATGTTTCTTCAGGTCATTGAAATTGACCCTGACGACACTATTGCTCTTTACGGAATGGCGGACGTTGCGTTTTATCGTGAAGACTTTAAAAAAGCAGCGGGACTTCTCGAAAATGTTGTTGTTTTAGATGAAAAATACTCTGCAGCTTATTTGCTGCTGGGGAAAAGTCTTGAAGCATCAGCGAATTTAGAAAGAGCGATACAGGTTTATAAAAAAGGTATCGATGTCGCTTCAAAAAGAGGGGACATGATGCCTGCAAATGAAATGCAATCAAGATTAAACCAGCTTGTAGTGGCCTCTCGCCTGGCTTAATTCCTTTTTTAAAGTAGAAATTTTAGCAGAAGCTTGGGAGTCAGTAGTCTTTAATTCAGCCAAGACACTATCAACGGTTTTTTTATAAGCATCTATTCTCTCATATATAGAATTAATCAGCGTCAGTCCCTCTTTGTTCAAGCGTTTGTTTTTAAAAGCGTGAGTAAAGTCAGGGCGACAATAGTCCAGCATATAGTATTCTTCCAGAAAGCGGGTTTTGATTTTAATTTTTTCATCTTTTGTGAATGTTAAAACTTTTTTCTCAGAAGCTGTATTTAAATTCGCAAATAATTCCATTGCCCAGAAAAATGTAAATGTAGCGTGGTAAATTCCGCGGATCGGGCGAAGTGCCTTTCTCCATGGAGAGTAATAAATTTTATCGTCATCTTCGTGAATCAGGTCCTGATGATTTAGATAAGTATTTAAGTAATGGTGTCCGTTTTCATGAAGAAGGTCGTCCATGAGGTCGATCGAATCACGATCAAACATGTTGATGCATGAATAGCCGGGAAGTGACTGCATCGAGTAGCTTACAATTCCTTTTTCATCAACCGGAACGATTGTATGTGTAAAACTTTTAAATGTCGTATGCAAATGAGGAGCGGCTTTTTTAATATTTCCAAGCGCCTTGATGATGCTCTTCTTGAATTCTTCAATTTTTTTATCGCCTGCTTCACAATGCGGAAGAACAAAAAGTTTAACATCCTCCAGATCAATAGGAGAAGGGGGTGCTTCAATTGTTAATGTGACCGGTTTATCATCGGCCTCGATAACAATCTTTTTTTCTTCTGGAGAAATGGAAGTAAGTGGAATGGCCGGATATGTTTCGGGTGTCTTTTTTAGGGCCACTGCAAGATGTTTATCAGTAATGTAGATTTTTCTTTCTGAATCACCAAGTTCCGGAACAACTTGATAAACAAGAGCATCGCCGAATTCCTGGCGGTAAAGGCTCATATGAACAACGTAGAAAGAAACGATTTGGTTTTCAAGAAGAGGAATTAATTTTTCAGAAACTTCAATAACTGGTGAGCCATCATTTAAGAAATTTAAAAAACTTTCAGATAATTCAGATTCATTCCAAAAATTAAAAAGTTCATCTTCAAGTTCGGTTAATTCGTCAGTATCAATAACGTCTTCAAGAAGAAGCTCTTCATGAAGCTGGATCACGTAAATTAAATTATCAACAAGGTTTAGCCAGTAAAATTTCAGTGGAGAGTATTGGTCAAAAGCTTCATCGTGAACGATGTCATTTAATTGCTCTAAAAAACTTGGATCAACGACGTCAGTATCAAATCCCTTTTGGAAATCGATGCGAAGATCTTCGATGAAATTAATAAATCCGATCTCAACATTCTTCTGTAGTTTGCGGTGAAAATCTCTAGAAAATAATTGTTCTTTCATAGGTGCCCAAGGTTAAATGCAATTGAATGAATAGGTTATAGATAGAAAAAAATTCCCTCAATCGAACTTCTCACTCCAAATCATTATCTCATCGACTTTATTGAATTATCTAACATAAAGCAAGAAGAAGCTATCGCTTCACTCCATGAAAAATATGAGAAATATGGACTAACTTCAAGGGAATTTGCCGCTGGAGCTAGTAAGAACAAAAAAAGTGACAA
>JACMRM010000034.1 GCA_014376445.1 Bacteriovorax sp.
TCCCAGAATCCTTCCATCGCTTCGATGCGGGTGATTTCTTCTAAGCGGCCTTGCTTCTTTTCAATTTCAAAGCGACCTCCGCAGAAGATCTAATTTCTCCGCGTAGGTTTTGATATTGATTTTTTTTTCGTTCAGTTCAATTTTTATTTGTTCATTCATAATTATTTTTTTGCTTTTAGTTTTATGTAAACTTGCCCCACGATCTCGTTTTCGTGAGCTTCCATCAGTTTTTCTTCCTTCGCGCTTATTTCATGGTCAAACCCGATCAGGTGTAAAAATCCATGAACGGCGAGGTGAACGATTTCTTGTTCATAAGTTATCTCAAACTCTTTTGCCTGCGAAAAGGCTTTTTCTTTGCAAATAACCAAATCCCCTAAATCCATTTGAACTAGGTTCTTTCCCTTAGGCTTTTTGTCAGGACGCAAATTTTCATAAACTGGGAATGAAAGGACGTCGGTTACATAGTCTTTCTGGCGGTAATCGCGGTTTAGTTTTCTGATTTTTGTCTTTCCACAAAGAGTCATGGTCAAAGTAACGTCTTTAACACCTGCGAAATGAGGATTTTTCTTTAGATTTGAGGTGAGAACTGCTTCAAGAGCAGAAATCACGCGTTCCATGCCTTTACTAGTGTCTTTTTTTAATCCACTATTTTGATAAAATATCGAAAACTTCATGATGAATTCCTTCCTGAAAAGGTAACAAAAATATACAGGTGCCGCAAATGAATAAAAGCAATTTTGAAAAACTTAAAGATATCATCGCCAATCTTCGTCACCCGGTGGATGGATGCCCTTGGGATTTAAAACAAACTCACAAAACATTATTAAAATATCTTCTCGAAGAGTCTTACGAATTTGTTGAGGCAGTAAACCTGAATGATCCGAAAAAAATGGAAGAAGAAATTGGTGACGTCCTCATGCAGGTCCTGCTTCATGCTCAACTGGGTTCAGAAGAAAAATTATTTGATATTGAATCTGTGTCAGCAAAACTCACAGAAAAATTAATTCGTCGTCACCCGCATGTGTTCGAGAAAAAAGATTCATCCATTTCAGCGGATCAGGTTTTGATAAACTGGGAAAAAATTAAAGCGGAGGAAAAACTTCGCGAAGAAGGAACTAAAGATCATCACAGAATTAAATCTTCTATATTAAATGCTCCGCCATTAATGGTAGCAACCAAGATCGGCAAAAAAACTAATGATCTTAAATTCGACTGGGCAGACTATACTCAGGTGGTTTACAAAGTTGAAGAAGAGTGGCAGGAATTAAAAGAAGAACTGACTCCACACAGGCCTATCAACCGCGAAGCTGTGTTTGAAGAGATGGGAGATTTATTATTTTCTGTCGCTCAACTGGCGCGCCACCTGGATATGGATCCACACGATGCTCTGGCAGCTGCCAACAAAAAATTCCTGAGACGTTTTCACGCAATGGAAGATTTGATGCAAAAAGCTGGCAAAGATCTTGAGAGAATGAACCAGGAGCAGATGGATGTTTACTGGAACCAGGCCAAGGTTGATGAAAAAGCTAAAAAATAACTGGATCACCAAAGATAAAGGTAACAGGCTTTATGAAATACCTGTTCCTATCCTCGGGCTCACAGGTGGCATTGCCACAGGGAAAACAACTGTTGCCCAAATGTTCAGAGACGCAGGTGTTCCGGTTATTGATGCTGATAAGCTGGTTAAAAGTATTTATCAAAAAAGATCTTCATATGAATTTGTTTTAATGAATTTTCCTGAAGCAATTACAGAAAATGACATTCATTTTAAGAAGTTGAGAGAAGTTGCTTTTACGACTGCTGAAAATCAACTCATGATTGAGACATTTATTTACTCTCAGATGCCGGAAGCCTTTAAAGAAGCTTACCTTTCACATCCTCAGCATGATTATATCGTTTACGATGTTCCTTTGTTGTTTGAAAAAAATCTCAATGTAAAAATTGATACCTCAATCTGTACTTATGCTCCCCGCTCAACACAACTTGAGCGTCTCGTTAAGCGAGATCAGATAACTGTGGATCTCGCAGAAAAAATTCTTTCCAGGCAGATGGACATTGAAGAAAAGAAAAAGAAGTCTGACTTGTTTATTGAAAATCTTAGTGACCTTGCGTCCCTTAAAAATAATTTTGATCAACTGCTGACAACTCTTACAGAATGAAAGAGCTTACTCTAACAGACTTTTTTTCCAACTATCCTCATATCACACCAGCTTTAGAAAAAGACAATCAGGACATTGTTGATTTTTATCATAAACAGGCTTTTAATTTTGCTGAATCAGATATTATCTATACTAGAGGAAATAATTTTTTTTCTTTTTTAAAGGAAAGAAGTGATTCTTTTCTGGTAATCATCATGAGAGATGATAAAGGAATTATGCAGGGAATGGGTGTGCTTTCATTCAGGCCCGGTTATATTGATGGAAGAGCTGTCACTGTCGGATACCTGGGGGATTTGCGAATTAAGATGAACCGTAAACTGGTTCGTGAATGGCGCTTGATGTATGCGAATCTCATGAAACTTTCTTCGGCCATGAAAGAAACTCACTATTGCAATCA
>JACMRM010000035.1 GCA_014376445.1 Bacteriovorax sp.
AAAGTTCATGGGATCTATGAAAGCTAATGGTGTAACTCTGAACAGAAAGATGCTTGCAGAAATCGCAGCAACTGACTTCGCAGGATTTACAGCAATTAAGAACTCACTTAAGAAATAATTTATAAAATAATTATCGCTAAAATAAATAGGCCCTCTTTCGAGGGCCTTTTTTTATTCAATTTAAAATTTTGGTCTTTCGTTTAAAAGTGCTCGCATCCACACTGTGCTCGAACAATTTTTTTCCATTCAAGTAGTGAATACATTTTCCATCAGCATGCAATTCAATCACACCTGAGACTTCAGTTCCAGGAGGCGACGACAGAGCGTTCCGATTGACGTTCTTAACGGAAAAAGCGCTGATTGCATTATCGATATAGATGTCGTGGATAAGATCGGCATCATAGGCCCTAAGGCTTCTCTGAACAGTTAAATAATAAGGCGCCATGATTGAAGGTTTTGTTGTTTCATGACAAAGGCCTAGAAGGTGGCCCATTTCGTGAAGAACAACTGTCGGCAGATCAAACTCGATCATTGGATTATTCGTCATGGTAAATTTCGATCCGTAATCGCGGTAGTTCACGATGATGTCGGCATGAGTAAGATCGATATACTGGCCAAGGCCTGCATTGCTTGTGATCACTCCATAAAACTGAGTGATGGCCAGAGCGCTTGAGCTCACGCCGTTGTACCATGTGTGTGATTTATAAATTCCAATTTCGCTATCGCGAAAAGATGAAGTCGATGTGTAGCCGGTTGTCGAAGCAATTGGAAATGGGACTGTGATAAGCGATCGCGTGCTGGCCGTGTTCCATACTTTGGCCATCTGCTCGAGAGGGTTGAGGCCTGCTACTAAATCAGCACCGGAATAATCGGAGCTGAATTCCGACGACATTTTTACTGATAACGGCAGATATGAATCACTCCATTTTCCGATAATACATGATGTCGGTGCGATGATTGCTTGAGTGGTCGTAGTCGTTGTCTGCTTGCAGCTTATGAGAAGAAGCAGGAAGAACGAAATGAATGTAAGCTGAGTTTTCAGATTTTTCATTACCCTTATATCGGGTAACAAAAAAAATTTATGAGGGAAAAAGGAAATCTTTTACCCTCAATTGAACTTACTTAGTGTTAGCTTTTTTATGATCTGCAAGGAAAGTTTCAAGTCCATTTGCGGTCAGTGGATGTTTATATAAAGCTTTGATTACAGAAAGAGGCATTGTTCCTACATCTGCACCGATCAATGCTACTTCTCTAACATGAGCTGAGTGACGAATTGAGGCCGCAAGGATTTTTGTTTTGAATCCGTAGTTGTCGTACATCTGACGGATTTCAGAGATTAAATCATTTCCATTTTGTCCGATGTCATCAAGTCTTCCGATGAATGGAGAGATGTATGTTGCCCCAGCTTTAGCAGCTAAAAGCGCTTGGTTCATTGAAAAACAAAGAGTCACGTTAGTTTTAATGCCTTTGCCTGAAAAGTGTTTACAGGCAGCGATCCCGGCCTCTGTTAAAGGAAGCTTGATGACAACATTCTTATGGATTTTTGAAAGTTCAGTTCCTTCTTTTATCATACCGTCCAGGTCGGTTGCTATAACTTCAGCTGAAATAGGCCCATCGATAATTTCCGAAATTTCTTTGATGACATCTTCTTGCTGTCTGCCAGTTTTAGCAATCAGTGAAGGGTTTGTCGTAACTCCATCAATAATACCCAACTGAACTGCTTCTTTGATTTCTGCAATAATCCCAGTGTCTAGAAAAAATTCCATATATGGCCCCTTATAGTAAATGTTCCCTAAAATAGTACTGCCAGGGCGGTGGGTTCATCAAGTTTTTCCCACTGGGACATAAAAAAAAGTCAGCTATAATAGATCTTATGAAGTCTATCTTACTTTCAATTCTTCTGGTTCTCACCAATTCGTCACAAGCTGTCGAGTCGAAAGCTTTAAGCGGTCGTACTGTGCGCTCTGATCTGACAAGGGGGATGCCGAGAGAGACTCTGGTTATTGATGCAGATTCTTTTTATGATATAAAATTTGATTACGATTCATTTTCAGGTCGCGTAACAGATAGAGATGCGACGACTTCTATTGTAAAAATTTCCAGTGAAAATAAAAATGTTAAATTTTTTCGTGCCGGTGATTTAGTGGAGTTCAGGATTCAAGCGAGCAAGGACAGCGATTATTGCGAGGGTTTTGTAAGAAGTATCGAGCCAGATTATTTTGTCATGTACACTAAAGATCTTCAGCCATGTTTTCCGAAAGAAGAATATTTTAGAAGAGGTACAGCACTTGTTATGCGCTCAGTGAAGCTTGGTCAGCGTGTGCGTGAGGCTTCTGTTTATCGTGCAAGTTTAATTAATAAGAAAAAAGATTTCATGGGGCAGTTAAACGGAATTAATGGTGATGTCTGGAACTTTGAAGAAAAAAAAATTCAGGTCGCCGCTGATTATGACCGCCGTATAACTGAGATGGAAAAAGAAAAAATTAAAGCGCTAGATGAATTGTTATCTCGTAAAAATGATCAGATTAAACTTCAAAGAGAAATAGCTTTTCGTTTAGATAATATCGATAAAGAATTAGATTTCTACCGCATTGAAAAACAGGATCTGATGTTTGACCGCTGGCATTTGGATCATGATTTAGGTTATCCGGTGTACGAAAGACCGGAGGAAATTAGACCGAGAAGAGCGAGTGGTGAAAAAGTACTTGATGATTAAAAAAAGGGCCCAATATGTGGGCCCAATTTTTTAATGCTTTCTATAATTAGTGTAGATGTT
>JACMRM010000036.1 GCA_014376445.1 Bacteriovorax sp.
CTTGAAAAAGGTTTTGATTCTTATGATTCAAAGCTTCAATATTGGATTGCCTTTGCAGTTTTAAAATCTGGCGATACAAAAAAAGCAACTGTTTATTTTAACAAGATCATCAACTCATCTCCTTACTCTTTTTATTCAATTATATCCCTTAAAGAGCTTGCGAATTTAAATAAAGGAATGAGCGAACAGGATATACTCTCAAAACTTATTTCTAAAGATTCTCCAGCTGAGTTCAAGATGGATGTGGCAAGCGATACGCTTAAAGATTCATTGAGAAGGCTTGCAGTATGGAACAAGCTTGGGCACGAGCGCTTTGCTACTCTTGAACTTCGTTACGTTCAGGGTTTGGAAAAAAGTGATGTCTTCTCTGATAAAGAATTTGCAAAAACTGTTAATACAAATGCGTACAAAGAATTTGTTGTGCTGAACCTTGTACGTCTTCTCCACTCACAGGAAAAATTCGTTACATCGTTTAAAGTATTTCAGGAATCACTCGGTGAAAATTCTTTAAGTCTGAACTATCGTTTAATTAAATATATTTTCCCTGTCACATATCTAGGAATGATCGAAAAAAACTCCAACAACCTTGATCCATTAGTTGTTATTTCATTAATCAGACAAGAGTCTGCATTTAATCCTCTAGCCACCTCAAGAGTCGGTGCAAAAGGCTTAATGCAGTTGATGCCGGCAACGGCAAAACGCTTTAACCGAAAAATGAAAGTTAAGCACCTGGTAGATCCGGCGACTAACGTTTCTCTAGGAACCAAATATTTAAAGCAGTTATTCACACGCTTTGACGGCAACTTGATTTATACACTTGCCTCATACAATGCGGGTGAAAATAGAATTGACCGCTGGAAAAAAGAGATTTTTAGAAACGATGATCCCCTTGCAACGATTGAATCAATCCCTTTTGAAGAAACGAGAAATTACGTAAAACTTATTTACCGAAATAAGTTTTTTTATTCTCTGCTTTCAAATCGCTCAGTTTTGACAACCCCACTTGATGAGACGTTCAAAGTCAGTTTCACTAATACAAAATAATTTAATCTTTTAAAAATTTCTGAATTTTGATTTGAGACTCAGGTTTTGCCAGGACATCCAGGTGGCTGAATTTAGTTTCAATAGAAATAAAATTAAAAAATCTAAAGAAAGCTAACGAAGCTCCAGACTTATCAGTGACTGTTCCGTCCCCATCTGTCGCATCTGATTTTTTAAAAGCGTAGCCACGCCTTTCTCCTTTCTGCTTCAATCTTGCAAACTCTAAGGTCTTGTGGCCAAGACCACGCATGTGAAGAAGCGGAATTTTTACTGCTGGATAATTTACAATCGGCGCTCTTAATAATTCGTGGAATCTTTCAGATCTGGACATATATTTTTCAACAAAGCTTCTTACTGCTTTAACCTCATTCGGTGCTGCAAACTTAAAAGCACCCCATGTATTTTTCTGCCAGTTGTCAATATTGTGAATAGCTAACGATATTTTTTCACCTTGCTCACTAATTCCAATATCTTCTCCCTTTGGCGGAAGAAAAAAGAATGTTGATTTAAATGATGAATAATCTTTGTCAGATAAAAGGGAGCGATTAAGTCCCACAACAGTTCCATCTTCCATATCTCGGAATAAAATCATCAGCCCGTGAAGAGGCGGAGCAATCAGAGCAAGCTTCTTAATGTGCTTCAGGCCTTCCCAGTTTTCTACGGCCGTATCAACATCCTGAGCGCCGTAACGAATATAATAGGCCATTAAAAGTGCACCCTGGCTATGGCTGACAATATAGAGTTCATCATTCGGGCGAAGATTAAAGCTTTTTATTTTTGCATCGATCGTTTTTAGTGAACTCACAAAATCATCGCGCCAATCGTAGGCTACAGCTTCTAGATGCATATGATTTGTAAGCGCAAATGTATCCAGCTGTTCAAGGGTACTTTGATATGAGTCGACGTCCCATACTTTTGGAAGTACTTGAACATTTCTTAAAACTTCAGTGACGACTAATTTGTTATTTGAACCGATTTTAGTTCCGGGAATCTCATCTGCAAGGCCAGTTTGGCTGAGCAAAAAATTCGAAGCCTTTGCCCAGCGTATTTTGCCGGTCGCCTCTTCTTTGAGCATTGAACCATAGTAACCAGGAACGAAGAGAATAATTTTTTTTGGCATAGATGGATCAAATGGAATTTTATTAGAACTTATTTCTGTGTTGCCCGATGAGCAGGCAACAACTGAAATAAGTATGATTAGTTTTACAAAATAATTAAACATTAAATCTGAAGTGCATGATGTCTCCATCCTTCACGACGTACTCCTTCCCTTCAACTCTGAATTTCCCGGCTTCTTTAACTTTTGATTCAGATCCGAACTTGATTAAATCATCAAAATGGAAAACTTCTGCTTTAATGAATCCACGTTCAAAGTCTGTATGGATTACGCCAGCACACTGAGGAGCTTTGAAACCGTCATGGAAAGTCCATGCGCGAACTTCTTTAACACCAGCAGTGAAGTAAGTTTTAAGTCCAAGCATATGGTAAGCAGCGCGAGTTAGTTTATCTAATCCAGACTCTGTGATGCCAGCAGCTTCAAGAAATTCTTTTTTCTCTTCAAGAGTTTCAAGTGCCGCGATTTCTGATTCTAGTTTTCCACAAAGAAGCATAACTTCTGAATTTTCATTTTTTGCATAGTCTTTAACGGCGTTAACATGGTCGTTATCTTTTTCAAGGCCAGCTTCATCAACGTTGCAAAGGTAAATAACTTTTTTCATCGTAATAAGGTTTAGATCATCAACTGCTAACTTATCTTCTTCAGATAAAGAAGAGTTTCTAGCAGCGATTCCACTTTCTAATTCTACTTTTAGTTTTTCTAAAAGTGGAAGCTGGATTTTGGCAGACGTTAAGATATCTTTATTTTGTGACTTTAATAGCTTTGGAATGTTTTGAAGTTTTTTCTCAACAACTTCAAGGTCAGCAAGGGCCAACTCAAGATTGATTGTTTCAATATCGTCTTTGGGATTTACTTTCCCGTGAACGTGAATGATGTCTCCGTCTTCGAAACAACGAACAACGTGAACGATTCCGTTAACTGCACGGATGTGACCCAAGAATTGATTTCCTAAACCTTCACCTTTCGAAGCACCTTTTACGAGGCCTGCGATATCTACGAACTCAACAGTTGTGTAAACCATTTTTTCAGGTCCGATGATGTCGCCGATCGCTTTCATACGCGGGTCAGACATTGCTACGATTCCAACGTTTGGTTCGATTGTACAAAATGGATAGTTAGCGACTTCGGCCGGAGCTGATGTGATCGCCGAAAAGATTGTCGATTTACCTACGTTTGGAAGACCAACAATTCCACAATTTAATCCCATAAAAACCCTCTATATTATTTTAAACTAATTTCTTTTTACTATAAGTTGTAGCTGCTTTATCAAAACCAACTTTGACATACTGCTCGAGTGCTTCTGCCGTGCCTTTTAAAACGTGGCGGAAAAAATCTTTATCCTCACCGGTATACCCTGACAAAACCCAATTGGAAACATCACCATGGGCAGGGCGTCCGATTCCCACTCTTACTCGTCTAAAGTCCTGAGTTCCCA
>JACMRM010000037.1 GCA_014376445.1 Bacteriovorax sp.
AAAATTTCTAGTTTTTGAGCTTTGGTTCGGTATTGTCGTGTTGTAGTTACAGTCGCTTGCATAGATTCTCCAATAATGGAGGTGTCTAGTTCAATTGGGGGTTAAGAACAAAAGACTATTCGGTTTGTCATATAAATTACTTAAGATGATATTTATTTATACATGAGATATTTTAGCTCAATTCATACTTCTACGAAGGTAGAAAGTGCTTCGGCCCCGATTCACTAGACACCTAGTTCAATTTGATTTTTTTGGTCTCCAATAATTTAATTAGGATCGAAATTGCAAACTTCCTGTCATTATTAAATCACCTGAAATAAAACGAGCTGAAACATTTTTTCAAAAAAAATGATTATAAAATATAAACACTCTGACTAAATTTAGACAAAAAATTATCAGAATGAATGAGTGAGGAGTAGTAACTAATGTGGATGATTAAAAGAATTACGTTGATATATTCCATGGAGGAGACGGGCGGATTCGCACCGCCGGCTTTACGGTTTTGCAAACCGTTCCATTGGACTGCTCTGGCACGTCTCCAATGGAATATATAATAGGGATTTTGCAAAAATCCCCTGATTTTGTCAATGTAAAATTAGCTATTAAGCTTCGCGGATAACGTACTTATCTTTACCTTCATCCACCATCTCTTTAAGTTCCTTACCAACTTTAAAGAAAGGGACCTTCTTAGGTGGTACTTTTACGATTTTCCCGGTCTTAGGGTTACGTCCTTCGTACGCTTTGTAGTTACGATTTGCAAAAGATCCGAAACCTCTGATTTCGATTCTTTCATCTTCGTATAAAGCTTTGATCATGGAATCAAAAGTTATGTTGATGATTGTTTCAGCTTGCTTGTGAGTAAGGTTCGCTTGTTTTTCAAGAGCTGCAATCAAATCTGCCTTTGTCATAACGACATCTCCTTAAGGATTTATTCTTTGTGTGATCTCTATCGGTTAGCACCTCGAAAAACTTTAGTTAGCCTCAGAAATTAGGCGATCCCAAAAATGGGACTACCTCATTATGTCGTGATAAATTATTAAAATTACATACATTTCTCTCATGAAGGAGATATATTTTTGAGGACTCTCCGAAGGGCCTAAAATAAGGGAAAGAAGGATTTGCCTAAAGTTCAAGAGCGCTAAAGTCGATTAAGTTGTCAGGAGAACTATTAACCCACCGATGAAAAAGATAAAAGGCCTGCAAACTATTTTATCTGTCCTGATTTTAACTGCAATATTATTTGCGGTGAGCTCGTGTATTGGTGACTCTGGTGTTTCAAAAAAACGCGGGATCGTAAAAGATTTTTCTACATCTAAAAACGGCAATGGATGCGGACTGAAAGATCTGGTCTACGTAACTCCATATGATACCTGTGTGAGCGATTGTAGCTCCACTACGGGGACTCACATTGCTTCCCTTAATGAGCTTGCAGCAGTTAAAACTGAACTAGTATCAGGAAAAGCATCGACCGGAGCAATTTCAAATGCAGATGTTTTAACAAGGGTAAATGCTTCAGCAAATATTTGTGTGCCTGATGTAGTTGTTGAAACACGCCCGACAAATGCTATCGACATCAAAAGTGACTTTTGTTCATGCTTAAACGGAAAGTCAGACGTTATCAATGACTGTGATAATTTTTGTGCAACAAAGGCATCGTCGAATCAGCCTATCTTATATGTTAATACAATTATCGGAACAGATATCGCGCTCAACACGAAACTTGGAAACCTTTATAACTGGTGTAAAGTCCAGTTAACGTCAGATGATACTGCTCCTCAGTGTGTGGTAAGAGCAACGGACGGAGCAAACACTGTTGATCTTACATTAAATCTCACAGCGGGATCAAATTCATTTTCAGTGAACGTTCTTCCGCTTGCTATAGATCGCGCATGGATTTTAAAACTGGTTGAATCAAAGACCGGATCAAATGCGCAGTCAAAAGAATTTCAGATAAGAAGAAAAGCTCCAGCATCAACTGATACGAATGTTCTCGGTGCTCTTAAAGTAACTCCAATCAGTCAGTACACTTGTATGACTTACGGCGGGAAAGTAGACAAAGTCGGTAAAATTATCAGAACAACTTTTGCGCGCATCTTTTATTATTTTTCTTCCAATGAAACTCCTCCACCGATTCCATCGGCGGGCGGAACGAATGACTCACTGGTTGTATGTCATGATGAACAGCTTCATCCTGGTGCAGACTCTGCAGTGTATGATCGTCTGGAGCTGATCCCGAATGCCATGGCGATGTGGGACAAGGCAGACACTCGTTTTGTCACTAAGGCAATCAACGGCAACAAGATGACTATCAATAAAATTCTTGAAGACCGCTTGTCTGCTGAATATAATATTACTGGTTCAACAATCAGTTTATTCACGTTGATCAGCTATCCTAACCGTCCAACATCGACATCAACATCAACTGCGGTTGTGCCGCTGGGATTTATGATGGTTCCATTTACTAATCCTGATACCGGTAAATCATATTGTCCGACAGCAACAGAGTTCAACGGCAATCAACCTTTAATGAACCTGCTTGGTGAATACATGGACAGCACTGAAGGATTATTCCTTGGTGAAAAAGAAGTTGAAACTGTTTTGGATGGATCAAGCTATAAACAGCTGTACGGAACAATGTTCGTTCGTGAAAGTACACTTCTATCTTACGGGTTCTATATTGAAAACGGATTGAAAACTAAAGCAAGCGCTGCTTCGATGAATACGAAAACAATTTATTACTACTGGCCGACAAGTCCTACGGCAGACCCGCTGACTCAAGGAAATAGAAAACTCTTCACTGTCCGAACATACGATACTTTAAACGGTAACGTTCCCACAGGGCAACAGACAACAGAGCGTACGACTGACAAGCGCATTGGCTGTATACCTAAGTCATAATCTATTACATAAAAGTTTGTTTGAAAATTTTAGCAGCAGGCGTGAGTTCTGTTGAGAAGAAATAATAGACAACACCAATACGAATCGCAAAGAGTAAATAAGCGCGCAATAAAAAATAGATGGCCGCTTTGATAAAAGAGCGTCCTTCTTTATGCATGATCTTTTTTAAAATCATTCCGAAAACAATCGTAAAGAGCATAACCCCGGCAAAGCGTATAAGGCGGTCACGGTCCTCCATTATTTTCACTACTGAAGGAATGCTATCCTTATCCTTAATCAGCCTCACGGCGAAAATACTAATGTCAGGAAACTGTTGCATATAAGGGCGCATCGGTGAATCTTTTGTTGATTCATCAAGACGCTTTAAAAGCTCCTTTTCAGAAAACCTCTGCATCGGTTCAAGTGCCAGGCGGACAGAACTCGAAAATTCATTCGGCCCCGTATTCTCAGGCTTCAATCTATTATTCATGTCTTCTTTAACTTTTTTAAGAGAATTAGTAGTCCCGTTTTTCATCGGGTCTTCAGAAGGTCTCATTTCTTCAATATCGGAATCTTTGACTTCCGTTGTCTGCTCATCCTGAGGCCCATGGAGTTTAGAAGAGTCTTCCAGAACTTTTTTTGAATTAGTATTGTAACGTTTTAAAAGCTGTTCTAAATCTTTGGTGTCGTGATTTTCTTCGTCTGCAGGAATTTGCGGGCCGTTTACTTCAGCTTTTTTAGGCGCAGTTTCCTGAGCATTAGAAAAAGACTGGCCTCCTGTAAAAAGGAGGCCAGAAATCAAAATTGAATATAGAAAATTAAGCTGTAACTTGAGATGCATTAGACTTTTTAGAATTTTTCATAAGGTCGTCAACAAATAGAGTTGTTGAAGCAGCAACGTAAACTGATGAGTATGTTCCAAAGATAATACCGATCGACATTGCAAGGAAGAAGTCTTTTAGAGCAGCTCCACCAAAAAAGTACATTGAAGCAGCAACCAGTAAAGTCGCAAACGAAGTAAGGATCGTTCTTGAAAGAGTGTCGTTAACAGCGTCGTTGATGTGCTGACGAAGAGACTTCGTCTGGTCACCATGAACTTCGTGCTCTCTAATTCTGTCGTAAACGATAACCGTATCGTTAACGGAGTAACCAATGATTGAGAGTAAGGCCGCAACTGTGTGCAGAGAGAACTCTGAACCAGTTAAAGCTAAAATCCCTGCCACGATGATAATATCGTGAAGAAGAGACGTCATAACCCCTGGAGCATAACGAAAGTCGAATCTGATCGCCATGTACACCATGATCGATAGAATTGCCCAGAACATCGCTTTAACAGCTGACAAACGAAGCTCGCTACCCGCTTTAGGGCCAACGATGTCTACTTTTCTGATCTCGGCAGAGTTGTCTGCGAAAGATGTGTGAAGAGCTTTTGTTAAGTCGTCAGTAATTTTATTTAACTGACCTTCAGTCGCCTGAACTTTTATCAATACTTCATTGTCACTTGCTTCACCGATAGTTTGAACCGAAGTCCCTTTAAATCCGCCTCTTTCTAAAGACTCGCGAAGTGTATCAAGATGGATTTCTTTGGAAAACTTCGTCTGAATTTCAGCTCCACCTCTAAAGTCTACTCCGTAGTTCATCTTGTAAAAGATTCCGTATAAAGAAAGAAGAGTAATGATTAGGGAGAAAGTTAAAACGTATTTACGTTTCCCCATAAAATCAAAAGTCGTTCCGTGTTTAATTAATTCGATCATATAAAATCACTCCACAAAAATTTTCAAAATTAAATGCTCAGCTCTTTCCCGTCAGTCTTATCCATATACAATTCGAAAAGAATTTTCGAAACGTAGTAAGCTGTATAAACAGTTACCATAATACCGATTAAAAGCGTGATAGCGAAACCTCTGATTGGACCTGTACCGAAATTCAGTAAACAGAAACCAGCAGCGGCCTGAGTAATGTGGGCATCGAGAATTGTCCAAAGAGCAGAGTTGTATCCCAGCTCGTACGCCTTAAAGTTACTGATTCCCTTTCTAATTTCATCACGAATTTTTTCAAAGATGATGATGTTCGTATCAATCGCCATCCCTACCGTAAGTGCAATACCTGCAATACCTGGAAGAGTTAATGTGGCATCAATCGCAACAAGAATCGCAACGGTGAAAAGTACGTTAAGAAGAAGTGTAACAATCGCAATGATCCCAGAAAAACGGTAGTACATAATCGCGAAGATAAATACTAACGAACAACCGATGATAGAAGCGAACTTTGCTTTTTGAATTGAATCGTTTCCTAAGTTTGGCCCAACTGTTCTTTGCTCTAAGAAATCAAGCTGAACAGGAAGAGCACCAGCTCTTAGAATAAGAGCGAGGTCACGGGCCTCACCCATTACTTTGTTGAAGTTTGCTCCACCACCTAAAGTAATCTGAGCGTGTCCACCAGCGATTTTTGCTTGAATCATTGGAGCTGAATAAACGTTTCCATCTAGAACAACGGCCATTCTCTTGCCGATATTTGTCCCAGTTGTATCTTCAAATCTTTTTGATCCAGATGTTTTGAAATCCATTGAAACGTATGGCTGATTTTTTTGCGGGTCGATCTGAACGCGAGCGTCTGAAAGATCATCCCCTGTAATACGCGGAGTTGCTTCAATAACGAAAGGAACGTTTAGGGCTTCATTGATATTATTTTTTTCGAAAGCAATCTCGTGACCTACAGGAAGATCTTTTGCAAGAAGGTCGTTCATCTTCTTTAAGTAGTCAGAGAATCTATCACCTTTTTTATAAATGATCCCAGCAGCTTTTGCTTTTTCCATCCATGCTTGTAGAGTAGCTGGCGGTACTGTATCGTTGACGATTTTAAATTCAAGTTTAGCAGTCTTCCCGATCAATTCTTTCGCGCGCTCAATATCGCGAACACCTGGAAGCTGAACAACAATTCTGTCTGTACCTTGAGCGATAATTTCCGGCTCTGTTACCCCGAACTCATCGATACGGTTTCTTATAACTTCAATCGATTTACCAACAGACTGCTCTTCAATTGAAGTTTTTACTGCATGGGCAAGGCCGATTTGAAGGCGAGAGCCTTCTTCTTGAGTAATACGAATAGTGTTTCCGAAAACTTCTTTGATTTTTTTCTTGGCTGCTTCCATGTCAGAAGCTTTGCTTAGAGTCAGCGATTGTTTTGGATCCTGGGCATCAGATGCATCGAGGTCACCAATTGTCATAATGATTTCTTGATCTTTTAAAAGCGATTCAATTTTGCGAGTGTAAGTCTGAACTTCATCACGATAAACTTTCTTGAAATCGATTCCAAGAATCATGTAAAGACCACCTTGAAGGTCAAGGCCTAGATTGATTTTTGATTTAACTGGATAATGTCCATTTTCATCAAAGTGCATAACTGTTGGTAGTAAAACGATTACCGAAGCGGCAATAAGAACGAGCAGTACGCTAAAACGTACCCACCAGCTGGTCTTCATTAAAAAACTCCCTTTTTTATAAGCAAAAGTAACTATACTTTCTGGATGTATCAGAAAGTATAGTTGATATATTTATGAAATTGCAAGAACGGTTTTCAAAGGAGCTTTTTGGAAAGCTTATGAATGCTTAGGAGATTCAGGATTTTCCGGGAGTGTTTCAACTTTTACGGCAGTCACTTCAACATCAGCTTTTTTTAATGTTGTGTCAGCTGTTGTCGCATTTGGAGTATGAGGCTTATTAATCTCATTCATCATTTCATCGCGTGCCTTTTGAAATTCACGCACTGCTTGACCAAGACCTTTAGCAAGTTCCGGGATCTTTTTTGGGCCAAGAAATAAAATGGCGATTACAAAAATTAGAAGTAGCTCACCAGCACCTAATCCAAACATATTGAACTCCGTTTTTTATTTTTTTGTTGTTTCAGTTAGAGTTTTATAAAGGCCAGCGACCTGGTTTTTTAAAACTTTAAAACGAACACCTTCTGAAACTTCGACAGTCACAACTGTATCAGTCATTCCATAAATTGTCCCGATCAGCCCTGACTTGGTATAAATTTCATCACCTTTAGCAAGTTTTGAAATCAAATCTTGTTCTTGATCAAATTTCTTTTTTTGAGGTCTGATCATTAAGAAATAGAAAATCACGAAGACTACTACCAGAGGTAAAAATTGAAGTAATGGGTTTTGTGTTGGAGCTGCTGCCTGAGCGTAAACATTTCCTGACAACAATAAAACAGAGGCCAAAAGTGCTTTTAACATTGGAATTCCTTTAACGGGTTATGTGCGTGGAGATTTAAGCCCACATATTTGTTTGATAAGAGTTATAAAACTTAGTGTAAAACTCGTCAAACTTATCGAGCTTAATTGCTTCTCTAGCATTATGGGTCATCTTTAAATAAAAATATAAATTGTGATAGGTGATCATATTACCAGCTAAATACTCTCCAACTGTAAACAAATGGCGAATATACGAACGGGAGTATTTTCTGCATACCTTACAGTCGCACTCAGGATCTGGGGGGAGCGTGTCTTCTTTGAATTTTTCTTTTTTGATGTTGAGAGGTCCCCCGGCCGTTAAGAACTGGCCGTTACGGGCGTTTCTCGTAGGCAGAACGCAGTCGAACATATCGATCCCTGCTCTGATTCCATTTAAGATATCCAAAGGTTTTCCGACGCCCATAAGATAGCGCGGTTGATTTTGCGGCATGGTGTGAACAAAATTATCTAAAAAAGAAACCATCTCTTCATTTTTTTCACCGACAGAGAGCCCGCCGAGCGCCATTCCTTCAAAGCCCATTTCATTCAAGCGCTCCATACATTCAGTACGCAGATCTTGATGAAGGCCGCCTTGAATAATCCCGAAAAGATTCTGATGTGGTTTTAAATTGTAATCGCGGCAGCGTTTCGCCCACCTTAGAGTGAGCTCCATACTTTCGCGAAGGCGCTCTTTACTTGCAGGAAGTGCCGGACACTCATCAAAGTTCATGACGATATCAGAGCCCAATGCTCTTTGAATCTCCATCGATTTCTCTGGAGAGATTAAATGTTTTGATCCATCCAGGTGCGAAGAAAAAGTCACACCAACTTCCGTAACTTTATTCATCGATGAAAGAGAAAAAACTTGGTATCCGCCGGAGTCAGTTAAAATCGCGCGGTCCCATTTCATAAAACCGTGAAGTCCGCCGCCCACTTTTTCAATCAGCTCATGCCCTGGTCTTAAATATAAGTGATAAGTATTTCCCAAAATAATTTGGGCATTCATTTCTTCTAATTCTTCCTGCCAAATAGTTTTTACTGAAGTCCGTGTTCCCACTGGCATGAATATCGGCGTCTCAATTTGACCGTGAGCAGTTTCAATAATTCCTGCGCGGGCCTTCCCTGATTGAGCGATTTTTTTATAGATTTGTTTACCCATTTCGCGAATTTAGCACGATTTACAAGAAATAATGAAACTTTAAATGGAAAGACTCGTCTTTGATTACAGGAAATAAAAAAGGCTCGCGAAGGAGCCTTTTTTATTGTTTGAATATTGTTTCTTGTAAAGCTCTGAATCGAAGACCAGCGCCTTTAAAAAATGTTAGATACCACAATAAATTGAAAACGCATCCTTCTCAACGATTTGAACTAAATGGATTCCATTAACTTTATTATCAGATTGAGAAACACCTTTTGCTGAAACAATTGAAGTTTCTAAATATAATTTAATATCGTAAAGATTTGGAACCATTTCATTATTATCAGACAATTCAACAATGACAGCCTTTGCATTTTTCAACTTAAGAACTTTTTGTCCAGTTCCATATTCAAAGGTAATAAGTTGAACTTCACTTTTACCATTAGTATCTGTCGAACTACATTTCATATTAATTGGAGCCGGTGCACCCGCAAAAGCAGAAACTGAAAGCATTGTGAAAGCGCAAAAAGCAAATAACGATTTTTTCATAAAATTCTCCTTGAGTAATAGATTTTAATAATCAGGATTTAGCTGCTTTTGAATAATTTGCAAGAGGTCGTGTAAAAATGACTAAATAAAAACTAATCCTGAATCATATTTATTAGACTTAGAGTACAAATTGAAAATTTAATATGCTTTTCAGCGAATGATAAGCATGGCATCACCATACGAGAAAAAACGGTATTTTTCATTCACTGCAATTTCATAAAGCTCCATGGTTTTTTTTCGACCAATTAGAGCTGAAACAAGCATGAGTAAAGTTGATTCTGGAAGATGGAAATTCGTGATAAGGCCCGAGACACTTTTGACATCGACACCTGGGTGAAGAAAGATCTGAGTTTTATAATGAGTTCCCGCTTCGATATTTTTTCCAAAACTAGATTCTAAAACCCTCAAACTAGTCGTTCCGACCGCGAAAATTTTTTTTGCGTCCTTAATCTTTTTCAAGTTGTCTTCATCGACGAAATACTCTTCTGAATGCATAACGTGGTCTTTTAAATGATCCACTGTGACTGGTTTAAATGTTCCAAGACCCACGTGCAAAGTCACATAGGCCTGGTCGATATGATTTGTTTTTAATTTTTCCAGAAGATCATTCGTGAAATGAAGTCCCGCCGTTGGTGCCGCAACCGAGCCTGTGTGTTTTGAATAAACTGTCTGGTAATTTTTTTTATCTTTTTCGTCACTTTCCCCTTTTCTGATGTAAGGAGGAATCGGGATGAGGGCGTGTTGATCTAAATACGATAATAAATCTGAAAATCCTGCAGGAAGATTAACTGCAACTCCGAAAGTGCCATCGTCATGAATATCTGCGACCTCAACCTTTAGGCCAGCACTAAAAGTGAATGTATCCCCGATCGATTTTTTTGAGCGGGTTTTTAATAAACAAAGGTTGAGACCCTTGTGATTTTTTTGGTGAGATAGAAAAAATAGCTCTGCTTTACCGCCGCTCGCTTTATTCCCTAAAAGTCTCGAAGGAAAAACCTTCGATTGGTTGAAAACGATCAGAGATTCACGAGGTAAGTAGTTGGTGATATTGTAAAAACGCTCATGAGTAACCTCCCCTGTCTTCTGGTTGTAGATCATAAGGCGCGAGTCGTGGCGGTTGATCTGGTCCACAGGGCGCTGGGCGATCAATTCCGGAGGTAAATCGTAATGGTAGGAATGAAGTAAAAGGTCTTCATCTTGCAGCTTATCATCTGGATATGTCATAGATAATTAATTAGCATGAATGATTTCCATTGGCCCTTTTAAAAAGTTCGGATCTGTGAAAAAATAATTCTATGAAAAGAATGCTCTTTGCCACATTCATTTTTTCCCTGACAATCGGTTTCAGCTTTGAGACTCGTGCCCAGAATTTGCCGGACTTTGAAGCCGAGCTGAAAGCGATGGAGAAAAATCAGTTGAAATCGGAAGAGCTGCAAATGAGAAATGCTGATGCTGTGACGGATGTTATCACTGATGAAGTCGGAAATGGACAGGCCGCCATAGAAAGAAAATCTGCTACAGACACCGATACCGATGAAACCATCATGATGACGAAGAAAGAAAAAGAGGCACGAGTTCGCCGAATCAGATCGCGTCCATTGTAATAACTTAAGACACCTGTTTTTTTAAAGTCACCCTCCCATATGAAAATCCAACTCTTTAGGCATAAATACTCATGGCATTCGGCTTGCTATATTAATGATCAGGAGTATTTTTATGAAAAAGCTAATGATAATTATTGCGATTCTTTTAGTGTCGGTTTCTTGCGGTATAAACCACAAGGCACTTCCGCATGAAGTGGCAGCAACAAATTCACCATCATTACAGTCGATAGATGCTCTTGTTTCGCAAATTACTTACCCTCAGTCAAACCAGATGTTATTTAATGGAGAGGTGATTGCTGATTTATCAAGCTCAATGCCCGTTGTAAGTTCATTGGGAACTGTGACAAAAAGTACAACTTTAAATTACATCACGATAAAAGGAATTCAATTTTTAGTTTATGGAGAAGATGGAGTTTTTGCTACAGAATGCGAGACGAGTGCAGATTTTCCCGATCACGGTCCAACTAACCTATCATGCGAGATGGCCCATGCTGAATCATTCGATAAAATCATCCTGTGTACATCTGCAGCAGCCAATGTAGACCTCGCTACAGCTCAAAACTGGCCGGGATCACAGACTGCAATGGAAGATGATAGTCTTGGTATGGTCTGCTGGGTAAACGGCCATAAAATGATTTCTACAAAGATTTTTACTTACTAAAATTCACCCTTGAATTAGATAACATACAAGTGTCTAAAGTTTAGACACTTGTCTTCTTTTTTTGCATCAACTGTTGCGCCTGAAACATAAGCTCAATTGCCTTTTCAAAGATTGCATCGAAAACTTTTTTTACTTCCATGAACATCGGATAAGAATTCACCTGAGATAACAGAATCGCCATAATATTTTCAAGCATAGGGATCATCTGATCAAGACCTGTTTTTTTTAATAAAAGATCTAATAGACCGTTTGCTGCTTCCACATCAACTCCGTTTTTACTAACCACGTATAATGGATTTTTTTTATTGTCTGACATTCGCCCACTCCTCGATCTTGTCGGCAATTCCCAGAAATTTTTCGCGTAAATCGCTAAATTCCTGGCCCTTGAAATCAAATACTGATTTTCTTCCCGAAAGAGATTTTACAAGACCTGCTTTATTTAAAAAAGGCGAGAAGACTTTGTCCTCTCCAATCTTATTTTCTACCGTCTCAATAATTTTTGTCAAATCATCATTTTCTTGTTTTCTTCTCAGATCAACTAAATTGGGCACATGAAGAATAACCTCAGGAGCTGCGACGATGCCCATA
>JACMRM010000038.1 GCA_014376445.1 Bacteriovorax sp.
GGTCTGGTTCAGGAAACTCCACAAAAAGAAACGACACCATTTTATCCACGTTCCCCATACGCTGTTGCAAAAATGTACGCGTATTGGATTACTGTTAACTATCGTGAAGCTTATGGTATTTACGCTTGTAACGGAATTCTATTCAACCATGAGTCTCCTCTTAGAGGGGAAACTTTCGTAACTAGAAAAATCACTAGAGGGTTGTCTCGTATTAAATTAGGTCTAGATAAATGTCTTTACCTAGGGAATATGGATGCCCTTAGAGACTGGGGACATGCAAAGGACTACGTTGAAATGCAATGGTTAATGCTTCAACAAGATGTTGCTGATGACTTTGTTATCGCAACTGGAAAGCAATACTCAGTTAGAGAATTTGTAAACAGAGTGGCCGTAGAGCTTGATATGAAGCTTACATGGTCAGGCTCTGGTCTTGATGAAAAAGCGATAGACGAAAAAGGAAATGTTGTTGTTCAGATTGATCCAAAATATTTCAGACCAGCGGAAGTTGAAACTCTTTTAGGGGATGCTACTAAAGCAAAAACTAAATTAGGATGGACTCCTAAAATTTCTTTTGAAGAGCTTGTTAAAGAAATGGCCCATTCAGATTTCGAGTTGGCAAAGAGACAAGTGAAGTTAGAAGGTAAAGGCCTTAGAGTTTTATAATATTGAGAAATGAATAAAATTATAAATTCGATTTATTCACCACCTCGAAAAAAGCATTCAATTACTTTAAAAGATTTTTATAAGGGAAAAAAGCAAGTTTTGTACTTTTCCTTGGCCCGGCATGCTTTAAAACAAGGGCTACTGTCTATGGGACTAAAGGCCGGCGATAATGTTTTATTACCGAGTTTTATTTGTAGGGATGTGCTAGCTCCGTTTAATGAGCTTGGATTATGTATTAATTTTTATAACGTTAATGAATTACTTCAACCATTAAATTTAGAAAACGAAGTTAAAGCAAAAGCGATCTTTGTTGTAAATTATTTTGGATTTGAAACATATCTTTCTTCTTTTTTAGAATACTGCAAAAAAAATAATTCACTACTAATTGAAGACAATGCCCATGGTCTGTTTAGTAAATCAAAAGATGGTTTATTTTTAGGTCAGCGTGGTGATTTAGGAGTAGTGAGTGTTAGAAAATCTCTTCCAGTCGAAAATGGAGCAATACTTTTTCAGGGCCCTGATAATAAAAGTCTTCAGCTGGAAATTATCACTCATAGTTCAATTCGTCTCTTCGTTAAAAAAACAATGAGATTGTTTGTTAGATTACTTGGAATAAATTTCTTTTTAACTTTAACTAAACTTAAACGCCGACTGAGAAAATCTATTTATGGGACAGAAGTTCCCGTTTCTTCAAATGAAGATGAATTGATTATTCCAATGAGTCCAAATCCTGCTGATATTGATAAATATTTTTTAACCATAGATATTGATAATGAAATACTGCGCAGGAGAGAGCTGTTCAAGCTTGTTGGTAGAATTTTAAAGAGTGATCACGTCAGACCATATCGCGAACAACTGGAAGCAGGTGAAGTCCCTTACGGATTTCCTTTTTTTTGTGAACAAAATGAAGTTGAAAGAATAAAAGAGAAGTTAAAAAATAATAATCTGGAAATTGTAAACTGGCCGGATCTTCCAAGTCATTTAGTGGAAAATGTTCCAGCTTTTTATAAAAATTTATATATAGTGAAGTTCTTATGGTGACATGGACTGTATTCAATGGAAATGAAACGGAATGGAATGAAAAACTTATTTCACTTCCTTTCTTTTCAATATATCAAAGCTTTCAATGGGGTGAGATAAAAAAAGAAGATGGATGGAATGTCATTCGTTTAATTAGGTTAGGTCATTCTACGTGTACAGCTCAAATTCTGTACAAACGACTTCCATTAAAAGGAGCTTTTTTTTGGTGTCCTGGAGGAATTCTTGGGGAAAATCTCGATTTAGATTTTAATTTGTTAAAAAAAGAATTGGGTTTATTGTTTTTTTACTTCCGTTGTTCATTTCATCAACCTGATTTAAAGCTGGAAAAAATTTTCTCCTTGGGTTGGAAAAAGCCCAGCTATAACCTGAATAGTAATCAGTCTATGTCGATTAAGATCGATGTTCCCGAAGATGAAATTCTTAAAGGTATGAGCTCAAACTGGAGACATAACGTTAAAAGATTCGATAAAAAAGAAATTGAAGTTTCGCGTTGGTTGAATCCGGAGCCTGAGGCTCTGTATGAGTATTATAAAAAGTTTGAATCGTTCAAGGGAATAAGTCGCCAGCATACACTTGATTCGATCAAAGGTGTGGTTGATAAATTTAAAGATAATCTGGTCATTCTCAGGTCACTAGACAGTGAAGGAAATCTACTTGCTCTTCGAGGTTATGTTTATCTTGGGGACAGGGCCTTAGACTGGTATGCGATTTCTACAGAAGGCGGACGTGCTTGCTATGCGTCTCATGGAATTCTGTGGAGGATTTTTCAAGATGCAAAAGTGCGAGGCGTTGCAGTATATGATCTTTCTGGTGTAGATCCGGAAAATAATCCGGGTGTTTATAACTTCAAAAAAGGCACAGGCGCAGAA
>JACMRM010000039.1 GCA_014376445.1 Bacteriovorax sp.
AAGATTTCCGACATAAAGTTTTCTACCCATAATTACCTCCTTAAGGCGTTGGGGCCGCTAAAGAGGAGAGCCGAATAACTGGACCACTAATCTTAAATGCGACTGACATTAACATTTTCTGCACCCTAACAGAGTGCTTGCTCAAATGCTATCACTATTAATTTATTATTGCTATGGAAGATCTATTTTTCTTATTTATTAAGTACTTGTTCAAGGCAAAAAATGCAAAACACTTGAGGTAATAGCTTTATTTATGTTTGCCGCCGCCTGCTGATTTGGATCTATTTCCACCGCCACCACCTGGACGACGAGCATGAGGATTTCTTGGCCTTCCACCTTTAAGAGTGTTTTCACCGTCAATGATCGCTTTTGCTTTTGAAGCCGACATCATTCTTGCTTCAACAACTCTTTGCGAGTGAAAGGGCTGATTATCAATTACAGGAATGCTCTTACCAATAAGCTTCTCGATATCTTTTAGAAATGCTTTTTCATCTGCATCGCAGAATGAAATGGCAATTCCTGATGCACCCGCACGAGCCGTTCTTCCAATACGGTGAACGTAACTTTCGCTTTCGTTGGGTAGGTCGTAGTTAATAACATGTGAGATGTCATCAATATCAATTCCACGAGCAGCGATATCTGTCGCAACTAAAACTCTAATCGTTCCTGCACGGAAGTTTTCAAGAGCTTTTTGTCTAGCTGACTGTGATTTGTTTCCGTGAATCGCTTCAGCGATAATGTCGTTTTTTCCAAGGTACTCAACGATTTTATTAGCACCATGTTTTGTGCGGGAGAAAACGATAACTCGCTTGAGAGTTTTATCTTCAAGAACATGTTTTAAAAGAGGACGCTTATTTTCGCGGTCAACCAGCATCACCTGTTGAGAAATTAATTCTGCAGTTGATGAGATTGGAGTGACTTCTACCCTAACAGGCTTCACCAGGATTGAGTTTGCAAGTCTTTCAATTTCCGGTGGCATTGTTGCGGAGAAAAATAAATTGTGCCTTTTCGCTGGTAAAAGTTTGATGACTTTTTTGATGTCGTGGATGAAGCCCATATCGAGCATCCTGTCAGCTTCATCTAAAACGAAAACTTCAAGTGCGCTTAATTTGATGAAACCTTGCTCGATCAGATCCATCAGACGGCCGGGAGTTGCGACTATGACGTCTACACCGGGAGCAATCGCTCTTACTTGTGGAGACTGCCCTACGCCACCAAAAACGACAGCATATTTTAATTTTAAATTTTTTCCGTATGTCACAAAACTTTCGTGAACCTGAATCGCAAGCTCTCTGGTCGGAGTTAGAACTAAAACGCGAGCATGCCTTGGAGCTGCTTTGTTTGGAATTGTAACGAGTCTGTGAAGAATCGGAAGTGCGAATGCCGCAGTTTTTCCTGTCCCTGTTTGTGCGCAACCTAAAAGATCTTTTCCTTCAAGTAATGTCGGAATCGCTTCAGCTTGAATCGGAGTTGGTATCGTGTAACCAGCTTCGCTCAGGGCAAGTTTTAAAGGCTCAATAAGATTTAGTTCTGCAAATGTTTTTATGAGGTTTTTCATTTTGCGAACCTACAATTTTTGGGGCAATGAAGCAACTATTTATAGAAAGAATCAAGATAATGGCTTACTTCATTACTTATGTAAGGCGCTTCATTGGGAAAGAGTAACAGGCAGCGATCGCGAAAACATGAAATTGTTTCAGAGTGCTCCTTTGAGATACCGTAAGTTTTCATGCGTTTGAGAAAACGGAGATAGCGTTTTTCCTGGGGAGAATTTTTTTCTTTGCCGTATAAATAAAAAATAAACCAGAAGATCATCATGAACAGACTCAGAGAGAGTGAAAAAATCCAGCCGATAGAAAGTGATTTCGGTGTAAATGATCGCAAAACTGCGAGCTGCTTATCACGGTCAAAGTTAAAGATATTAGTGTTGAATTTCGAGTTCATTGAATCGAGCCAAAGAGAAGCGTTTTTCAGCGATTTGAAGTTCAGAAGACTGCGATCGAGTTTGTAATTTAAAAAAGTAATATAAGGATTGAGCTTTCTATTAAAATCGTCGGCGCTCATTTCAATTCTTGCCGGAGCAACAAGTCCAGTAGGATCAACTTTTACCCAACCTTTTTCTTTAAGATAAATTTCTACCCAGATGTGAGCATCAAGTTCACGGATGATCAAAGAGCCGTCATAAGGATTTAACTGGCCGCCTAGGTAACCGTTCACCATTCTCGAAGGAAGATTATAAATCCGCGCGAGATAAGTGAAGGCAGCAGCAAAGTGACTACAGTAGCCAAGTTTCCCATTAAGTAAAAAATCTTCAAGGGAAGCATAGGCAGGAGGAGTTAAGCTATATTCAAAAATTTTTCCTTTAAAAATCTGAATAAGTTCTTTTAATCGCTCTTCATCATTCGAAGAGTTTTTTGCATTTTCAAAGTAAGATTTTTTTATTTTATCTAGTAGTAATGATTTTAATCGCAAACCCTTTTTGAACATAATGGGAGAAAAGGTTTGAGTATGGTCTCCATAATTTCCAGTCACTGTGTAAATCAAAGCTCCGCGTGACATAGCCTTTATTTTAAAACTGTTGTCGCTGAATGAATTGAAGTTTTGATTTGAAGATAAAATAGAAGAAGATCCGTCGAGAACCGGCATGTAATCTTTATAATTCTGAAAAACTTCGATGTCGTATTTAAAACGCGGGTTAATTAAGACTGGGTTTGCTTGTTTTAAGTTTGTATTGGATGCAGTCCACTCCTGGCCGTCGAGCTGCCACAGAACTGAAGTACGCCAGTAGATAATACTGAGAGGAAGATTGCTATTTTCCAGGCCGTTAACTTTGAAGGCCTGCTCTGATGAAACAGAGAGAGGGCCGAGTTGTTTGAAGTCGAGTCTCGAGCTTCCTCCGGAGATAATATATTGAGCTTCCGAAGAATTGATAAAACCCTGGGTGAAGCGTGGGAAAGTATAAAAAAGAATCAACGAGAGAATGATTGAAGGTGCAACTAAAAGTAAAAGGCGCTTAGGGTTCAAAAGAGTGATGTCATAGTTTCTAATTTTTAAAATGTAATAAAAATAAAAAAGCATTTTTATCATACCCAAAGAAAAAATAAGAAAAGTCGGATTTAATAAAAAGATACAGCATTCGCATAATGACAAAATTAAAAACATGTTGAAATGGTCACGCTCTTCATTCAGCTCCCAGAATTTAAGGGAAGAAAGAAGTAGTGCGAATGAAACACCACACTCTGTGACCAGAAGAGTTTTAAATTGATAGCGAAGGAGTCCGATTGAAGCTATTAATAAAACTATCTTGAAAACTGTTCGCGCACTTTTATTTTTAATAAATAATGAAAAAATAAGTCCGGTAATTGTCAGATAAATAACTTTAACAGGAATTTCCTGTGCGAGCAGCAGGACGTTCATTGAAATAATGACAATTGTAATGAGTTTAAGCTTCATAACAGGCCAGCTCTTGTAGACAATGACTCAAGTGACGGGGAGAGTTTTCGGGGGCTATGAGGATTTCTTTTCCAAGTTGCAGGCCGTATTTAATATCCTGCTGATGGAAAACATGGAGAGCATAACAAAGGGATTTTAGTGTCTCTTCTTTTGCTTTTTGTTTGTAGATCAGCATCACCGGTGAAGGTTTGACTGATTGAAACTGGCGTGTGTACCAGCGGTTTGTTTGTGCGAGTTTTTTCCAATCAACCCTCTTGAGTGAATCGCCATTCTGGTAATCCCGAAGGTAGAAGTCATCACCTTCTGATTTATCTGTTTCAACAACTTCCACTTCTTCGTGAAGCTGCAGGTTTTCTCTTTCCGGATAAACGAAACATTCCAAATCAACCCTGAAAAAAGTAAAACATCTAAAAAAGTTAAAAGGAAAAAGAGATTCGACATAAATGGATTGAATACTTTCGTGTCCACGTCTCAACCCGCGGATAGAAATATTTACATTTGAGTTTTCTGCAAATGTAACAGGGAAAGTTTCTTTTTCATCATTAATGGCCAGAAGTGAACTTTTAAAATATGGGCGAATAAAATAGTTTCCTTGTGCATTATGTGTCGTGAAATGCAAGGAAAGCGTTCCATATTCATTGGCGTGCAGTGAGGGAAATTGTGTGGATGTCAGTTTCAATCCATTAAGATTAAAATGAGTGTAGAACATGGAACCAAGAAATAAACAAAATAAAACGAAATTAAAAAGCAAAACATAGTTGTTGGCATAAATAAGACCCATGATGAGAAGAATCATATTAAGGGCCACAACTTTTAGCCCATCAATAGTCGGCAAAATATAAATAGGATGCTCGCGTTTGGAGTTCGAAGCGCGGGTGTAAAAAAAATCTTTCAGTCTGTTGAATAGTTTAATTAATCTACCTTTGTAAGTTTAATAAGTGATTTTGAAAGCTCATGGTCTTGGTCGAAAGACTGATTTTGAAAAGGTGCAAGCCTATGGGCAATGACAGAAGGAAGAATTGTCTGCACATCATCAGGAAGGACAAAGTCGCGACCGCTGATGTAGGCCCATGCTTTAGCCGCTTTAATAATATCTTTTCCGGCGCGCGGGCTTAGACCTTGAAAAGAATTATTTGTGCGCGACTGTTCAAGAAGTGCAATAACGTAATTGAGAAGCTTATCGCTTACTGTAATGTTTTTTACGTTTTGATAAAGATCATTTAATTCTGTATGATTAATTGCCGGCAGTAATTTTTGATAGCTGTCGAGATGATTGTCGCTGGAAATAATCTGCTTTTCATAGCTGCTCTCTGGATAGCCAATTTTAATTTTCATCATGAAGCGATCGAGCTGTGATTCAGGAAGATGGTGAGTTCCAATTTGTGAGCGTGGGTTTTGTGTGGCCACAACAAAGAATGGTGAAGGAAGCTCTATTGTCGCTCCGTCGAGAGTGACTTGTCTTTCTTCCATGGCCTCTAATAACGCACTTTGAGTTTTAGGTGTTCCGCGATTAAGTTCATCTGCAAGAATGAACTGGTGAAAAATCGGCCCGTGGATTAAATTAAACTTTCCTTCTTTGGCATCGTACATTTGAATGCCAATTAAATCAGAAGGCATTAAATCGTTGGTGAATTGAATCCGGGCAAAGCTCAGATCGAGAAGCTTTGCCATCGTTTTGGCAAAAGTGGTTTTCCCCATTCCCGGCACATCTTCAATCAGCAAGTGGCCGTGAGATAAAAAACAGCAAAGGGCCATTTTTGTTTCGTGCTGTTTGCCAAGGATGGAACTTTCAGCAGATTCTAGAAATTTCTGGACTTGTTTATTCATAGGAACTCGTTTGAGAAGAAATAATTTAAGGCTATTACTAATGCTAATTGAAAAATAGAATTTATCAATTTAGATTGGAGGTATGGATAACTATTTATTGACCTTCATGGGATTTCTTACCGGATTAATTGACTCGGTCGTCGGTGGTGGCGGACTTATATCGCTTCCAACGCTTTCAATCGCACTTAGTCCCGGCCCGCATGCGATTGGAACAAATAAAATTGTCGGAGTGACAGGTGCGGCCGTTGCTTTATTTGTATACGCACGAAAAGGTCACTTACTTTGGCGTGAGGGACTAACGTTTTGCCTGATTTGTGCAGTAGGATCATTTTTAGGCAGTTCCATTGGCCCGCATATTTTATCAAAAGACTTTTTTCGTTATCTGATGATCACGATGTGTCCGGTGATTTTATGGATAGTATGGAACAAAGAAAGATTTTCCAAAGAGCATGAAAATTTTGTTAAACCAAATTTTGCACTCTTTTTTATTACTGCTTTTTTGAGCGGGTTTTATGATGGTTTTTTCGGACCAGGGGGCGGAACATTTATGTTTCTCTCGCTTTTTTTAGTGAACGGTTTTCCACTTCTTCAATCAATTGCAATTTCAAAACTTGCCAATACATTTTCTGCTGGAACAGCTCTGGTCACTTATGCGCACAATGGATATGTTCATTGGAAAATCGGCGCAATTACGTCAATTGGTATGGTTATCGGATCTTATATCGGAGCAACTCACGCAACGAAATTTGCTACCAAAGTTATCAGGCCAATGTTGATTTTTGTTGTGGTGCTATTGATGGTGAAGTTGATCTGGTTTTGAAAAGTCCGACCTCGCTTACATTTTTTCAGCGAGGTCGGAAAGAAATACTGCTCGTTACTTTAATGTTTTAAGCAGGGCTTCGCTCATCTTCTTAGGAAGTGGAGCGTAGTAAAGTTCAGCGGCGTAAGTTTGTCCTTCTTTAAGTGCCCATCCTAAGAAAGATCTAACTTCCTTAAGTGGAGCAGAAGCTTTGTCTTCTGGAAGAAGGATGTATGTGAAAGAAGAAATCGGGTATGCACCTTTTGCATCAACGTTGATGATTGAGATACGTAGGTCACCGTCAAATTTCTTAACCGAAGCAGCAGCAGCAGTAATTGAAGCAACTGAAGGAACAATGAATTCACCTTTTGCGTTTTTCATAGATGCTACGTTTAGCTTTGAGTTTACAGCGTAAGCTAATTCAGTGTAACCGATAGCTCCGTCAGTTTGAGAAACCATTGCTGTAACACCTTCGTTACCTTTAGCGCCGATTCCTGCTGGCCAGTTTACGTTTTTACCAACACCAACTTTAGTTTTGAAGTCTGCAGAAACGTTAGCTAGGTATTCTGTGAATATAGCTGAAGTTCCTGATCCATCAGATCTTCTCACAACAAGAATGTCTGTTGCTGGAAGTTTAATTTTTGTGTTTAACTTTGCGATAGAAGCATCATTCCACTTTGTAACAGTTCCTAAGAAAATGTTAGCAAGAGTTTCACCGTCTAGGTGAAGAGTAGCAGGAACATCTTTTACATTGTAAGCAACAACGACTGCACCAAGTACAGTTGGGATATGTCTGATTGGAGTTTTAGCTGACTTTAATTCTTCGTCTGACATTGGAGCATCAGTTGCACCGAAATCTACAGTCTGCGCCAGAACTTGTTTAATTCCTCCGCCGCTTCCGATTGATTGGTAATTGAACTCAACATCTTTGTGTGTTTTTTGGTATTCAGCGAACCACTTTGAATAGATTGGATAAGGAAATGTAGCACCCGCTCCGTTAATCTTTTGAGCAGCAGAAGCATTAACAGCAAGAGTAAGCGTAAGAAACATAAGCAAGTTTTTAATCATGGAAAACCTCTCTAAAAATTGATCTCAATAGGAGGATAATAGCGAACGGGAATTATTATGTATTGTCAGGATTTAGTTAGAAATAAAAAAGCCACCCCGAAAGGTGGCCCTTTGTAGATAATTTTATTTAAAAAATTATAAGTCGAATTTAATACCAGCAACAATCATGTTTGCTTTAACTTTCGTATCAGCAGCTGTACCAGCAAGAAGTTCGTTCTTTCTTACGTCGCTTGTGTAGGCAACATGGTATCTGAAGTTATTATCTTTATATGGTCTGATTTGAACACCAACAGAAAGAGCATCTCTTTTGTAGTCACCAACAGTGGCAGTGTTGTCACCAGTTCTGTCGTATTTGTCGTGGATGTAGTTAACGAAAGGAACGAACATGTCCCAAGCGTAAGCTACGTTAGCGTAGATAGATGAAGTTTTGTCAGCAGTTGTAGTTGCAGCTGTTGAGTTAGTAACAGTGTTGTCTTTTTTGTATTGTTTCCAGTCTGCATCAACTACGAAACCAGCGAATTCTGAACGAATACCAGCAGCGATTAGGTTGTTGCTAGCTGAAGGACCGTTTGCACCTGCAGTTGCTGATCCAGTTTCAGTTACAACACCAAAGCGAGTATAACCAAGAGTTGGTTGTACTAAACCATCAAGGAATTTACCATTGTAGTAAGCACCAAGACCGGTTTTTGAATATTTAGAATCGTTAGCTGCACCAGCTGCATCTGCAGTATATAAGTTAGTTTTTTGTGGGTTGAAAGCAGAAATTGTAAAAGTTTGTCCTTCAATAGCAGAGTTGTTAATTAAAGATACACCAACATGGTATAGACCAGCATCTGTGTTCACTTGGTTGTAAACAGCAGTGTTCATTGCAGTGTAACCAGTTGTTCCTGCGGCTCCACCTGAACCAAATTTATAAGCAGTAACGTTGTAATCTGTTCCAGATACGAAGTATTCACGTCCAATAGATTCAACTTGGTTTGATTTACCTAAACGAGCAGTAAACCATTGGCTTTTGTGGTCAACATAGAAATAATCTACGTTTCCAAAAGTTAGGTC
>JACMRM010000040.1 GCA_014376445.1 Bacteriovorax sp.
ATTTCAAACAACAGCGCTGTTCGCAGCTACTAATAAAGAAGTCGTGAAGCATACTCCTTTTGAGCCTTCAAAAATGACATTTCAGAACTGGAGTGAAGAGGAAGCAGTAGTTCAAATGAAATCTTCTGAAAAGAAGAGAAGGCCGGCGAACTCTTCGATGGTTGATGATTCGATGATGTCGAAAGAACTCAAGGCCATTGAGGCCAGAGTTCATGCAACAAAGACTTCTGAAGGAATGGATGTACTGTTAACTGAATTGGATAAAAACTATGAGTCTTATCCAACTGATGTTAAATTTTACATCACTCAAATTATGCCAACGAAAGCATTCAGAGGATTTTTCTATCGTCTGAAGCCTTTATTCGACGGAAAATCAAACTTCGTTCACTCACAAATTTTAACGGCAGCAAAAAAGATTTCTACAAAGGCCCAAGTGTTTCTTCCGTACGACCATGCAGATGCAGGGTTTGAATTTATCTCATCTCCTTATGTGGAGACTGATGGGTCAATGGTTAGAGCTTTCACACAGGAAACTGATGTGCAGGAATGGGTTGTAAGAGAGCTTCTTCCATTAATCAATACGTCGGCAGCACGACTTGAAAAATTAAGTCTGGTTGAGCCTATTGTATGGGATGAGAAAATGGTTTTCGGTTCTCAATCTTTTACTGATGGAATTAACCGCTTTAAAATGGTTGGCGAATTTGAAAAAAACGTTTCAATATCTGGTTTCTATTCTGCAATCGCTGCGATGGCAACGATCAGAGCTTACAGCGTGCAAAATACAGTTGCTCTTTATAAAGACATCGGTTTCCTTTACGGATTTGATGGATTTGGATTGTTCAACAGAATTGACGGTGTTTCAGCTGATAAAATTTCTAAAGTGATCAGAAAGCCAGCTTTTGCGAACACTGGAACTCTAATGCCGGATGGTGACAAGTGGATGGAGTATGCATACCATGCAACTCAAAAATCACTTAAGCGCTTGAGCATGGCATGGGAGCTTTCATCAAATGAGCGCAAAGATGAAAGCCTATATGTATTCAACACAGGATTCATCAATGTAAACCGTGTTGAAGTAGAGCAGAATCTTCAGATTTTAAACCGCGTAGTTATGTCTAAAAATGTTGAGTCTTTAAGATCAGGTGTGACTGGAGAAATTGTCCAGATCAATTACTCAAAGCTTTTTACAGCTCCACCAAAAGATTTAAAAACTTTTCTTCCAACAACGTTTGATAAAAAAGCAAAAGCTTCTCGCGAAGTGATTCTTGCTAACGGAACAAAGAAAACTCTTACTTATAGAAACTTTGCTGAAGGAAGTGCAACTGGTTGGGACCTTAAACAATTCGAAGCTTATTTTCCTTCTGTAAAATCTAATGATGATGTTAACCGCACTGTAAGAGTTATCAATTCAGTTCAAGGGAACTGGTTAACTCTTCGCTAAGCTCTCAAAATTAAATTTATAATTTTTTAAAAAAGCCTGCTGAAATGCAGGCTTTTTTATTCAGTATGTTGTACATTAAATAGCAGCTTGAAATAACGATAATCCAGTCGCAGACTAAATCTAAAAACAGTTAACTTATATTAATTTGTAAAATTTTCTTTTTCGATAAGAAGATCAAGTTCAGCATCAATCGGGTCCGGCTCTTTCTGATCAAGCTTTACTAATCCACGCCACATTTTCAGATAAATTCTTAGAAACTCAGGTCTTTCAATATTCGAGTCAACAAATTTTGGAAGATGAATCCATGGAACATTCGGATGTTGGTGATGAGCAAGATGATCATGATAGTTTAAAAAAAAAGCTTTAGTTACCGGATGAACTTTTAAATTCCAGGCACCGTTTCTGATATCGCGCACACTATAAGCGTGATCAGCGTATTGAAGAGCAGACCAGGTCACAGCAAATGAGCAATAACATAAAAAATAAGCAGCAAGAGTTAAGTCGAGTGCAAAAAAGATTGTCACTTGAACGACTAATGTTAAAAGAACTTCGATGCGCATACGGCGGATTTCTTTCGATGAAAGATTTTCAAAACTGCGAAGCATGCTTGCTCCACCCATTCTTCCCACTTCATAATTTTTTTTGCCGGAAAAACTTGAGTTCAAAAGACTTTTTGGATCCAATAGCAGCCACATTGAGCCGATGAAAGGTACGGCCCAGTACACACCTGTCAGAACTCCATAAAGTGTGATGTTCTTGACAAGTTTATTGTCCTTGTCATCATACATTTCAAAAAGTTCATATTGAGTACGATTATTTCTGTGGTGGTTTAAATGACAGCGCTTCTGAAAAGAGTAAGCCGTCGGGAAAATCGCAGCACAGATATTTCCGAAAATATAGTTGATCTTTCTGTCGTGGTGAAAGTTTGAGTGAACTGCTTCGTGAAGAAGCGAAAATGTTGTATTGCCGGTGTAAGCAAACAGCACCATGCAAGCGATTTTTGTCCACCAGTTATCAGTATGAGCAGTGATATAAAGAAGCAGCATTAAAATTGCAATAGACCCAATCGCTAAAAAAATATTCAGATTCGAGGGAATGGAAATATTTTTATTATTATACATTAACGACTTTTTCATGCAGATATTTTCCCATTGTAAAAGGGTGCCCGTCAACAG
>JACMRM010000009.1 GCA_014376445.1 Bacteriovorax sp.
CAACTGGAAAAATATTCTCATTATCGAGATGTTAACTTCAATTGCCTCGTTTGAATTTAACACACTGGAAAGCATCGCAACTCCGAGTTCTGTAAATACAAATGGAGGTATACGAAGACCCATTTTCTCTTTATTGGAGGTACCAAATTGGCACCTCCAATTTTCTAACTCTTCCTTATTCATTTCAAACATAAAATCAGCGGGAAAGCGATTTATATTTCTTTTTACGGCTCTCTTTAGTGACTTCGTTTCAATCCCATAAAGCTTTGCAAGGTCTGAATCGAGCATAACTTTATTTCCTCGGATGATGTAAATCATACTTTCAATTTTCAATAAATTTATATTGCCCATAAAATATCTCCATTTTATGAAGCAATTAATTTACTAAATCTAGGTTGGCTTTATCAAAAGACTGTAAGCAAAAATTTAATTCAAATGTGAAGGATTTTCTTATCATAATCAGTTACTCGCATTCATTGCCGCTACATTTTTATTAGGTTTTTAAGACATCCTAGGTATAATACAGTCATATTCAATCAGCTAGCTTGAGAAATTTTATGATTAAAGTTATTGATATGTTAAAAACAAAATACGACATCCATTGTGCAATATTGTATGGAAGTCGAACCACAGAGGCTTATTTTTCTGATAGTGATTATGACATCCTTTCCATTAGAACTAGTGGCGATAGAATTCGTGAAGTATTTAGCTTTGATAATAAAGTGGTGGATTTGATTGTTGATACTGGAGACCTTATACATTCACCTGAAAATTATATGTATCTTTGGAGCTCACAAATACTGCTTGATGAAAATGGATTTGGAGTTAAGTTATTAGAGGCACACCGTAATTATCTCAATCAGCCGGCGTTGAAACTTCCACCTAACCGGATCATTCAAAGAAAAAAACAGATCAAAGATGAATTAAAATATATAAAGCGTGGCGGTGAACTGGGGCATTACCGACATCATGACTTGCTTGCGAAAATTTTGCCACTCTACTTCAACTTAATAGGAGAATGGTATTTAGGAGATAAGCATGCTTTGAATTGGCTAAAGCTCAATAGACCAGATCTCTTCAGTACATTTGCACAAGCATTTCAACTTATCTAGCCAATCTTGATTGCTAATCCAGAACTCAATATTTGAAACGAAAAGCATAATATCAATATCTGAATTTAAATTAGCTTTATTTTGAGCGTACGATCCAACCAGAAGAACACCAGAGATATCATCATGGGCCTGGGCCCATCTACAATTTTATCAATAAGCTTGAGAGAGACTTCTTTGTAATTCTAATTGACCCATTCATTTTTTCTTTAAAACTTTAACAAACTCTTCAAAAATATTTTCATAACCTTCAGCCTTGCACCATTTTTTTATACTGGTTAAATTCACATCTTGATTTTTTGCAACCAATACTGCTTGATCTAATCCTTCCGGTGCTTTGAAATATATGTAAGATGCCAATCGATCTTTTACACAATCAGTTGGCGAAAGAATCTTAATAATAGTTCCATTAACTTTCACTTCATCTGGAACAATCGTATTATCCTCACCAATCCCAAGGGGTGGTCCTCCTGGAAATTCAACGAAGAGATGTTTGCAATCTGGATGTATAAAATGTCTTCCTCCATGCTTTTTAAAGCCCAATTCATTCATTCCCTCTTCAAGTTTCGTTGCGAACATACTCACTTTCACAAAATCTAAATCACCTGAATGATAGGCTCCATTGGAATAAATAGAAACAACAGCTCCACCAACAAGAATTGTATCAATCCCTTTCTTCTTCAGGTGAACTGCTACATATTCCCAAAGTTCTTTTTCAGTGCATGTTTTTAAATTAATTGCCAAGCTTTTCACCTTTTTTGATAACAGGCTTTCCTGGTCTTCTCGGTCTTCTTCTTGCTGCAAAAATCTTTTCTTTATCTTCCAGAGAAAGACCATCGTAATAGACTTTAATTAAATCTATGAAAGGTTTCACCGTAGGAGATTTTTTATTGAATAAATAAACGCGGGTTTTACCAACAAGCTTTGAAACAAGAATTCCAGCCTCTTCAAATCGTTCAAATTGTTTTTGAACCGCACTCAAAGAAATCTCATAATCTTTTGCCACAGCAGAAGGATAGATTTCACCATAGTGAATTAAATGTAACATGATTTTCATGGCAGTATCACTGCCTAAGATTTTTTCAAGCATGAGATACTATAACATATTTAAGTTATAGTATCAACCTCTTTAGGAGGTTATAAAACCTCTTAAAGAGGTGGCGCACTCTGAGGGATTCGAACCCCCGACCAACTGGTTCGAAGCCAGCTACTCTATCCAGCTGAGCTAAGAGTGCGTACTTAAAAAATACTAAATAACATAAAGAATGTACATTTTTTTACACTTACACTTGCAGTAAACGCCTCTAATCGCTATAACGGCTCAATAATGACTAATTTAGTTTCACAAAATATTCCAGGCTATACGCTACTAGATTCAGGCTTCGGCAAGAAATTAGAGGTCATTGCCGGTGTAACTGTTGAGCGCCCTTCTCCACAGGCCATCTGGGCGCCCAGGCTTTCTGAAAGCGAATGGAAGAAGGCCACATCAGTCTGTATTAGAAAATCAGACGGTGGGGGAATATGGAAACATATGGGAAGCAAAGAACCACAGGATCTCGTCATCGAGTGGAATGGTCTGAAGTTCAAACTAAAATTTACTTCATTCGGACACTGCGGAGTTTTCTTTGAACAGCAGGCCGTTTGGGACATACTTCTGAATGAATCAAAGAAACTTGAAATAGATTTAGGCCGTCCGATAAAATTTTTAAACTTATTCGGCTACACTGGATGCGCGAGTCTCGCAGTTTTAAAAACCGGTGCCGAAGTTTTCCACGTCGATTCAAGTAAAGGTGTTTTAACATGGGGGCGTGAAAACGTTGACCTCTCAAAACTCGATTCAAAAAAAATAAAGTTCGTACAGGAAGACGTTAAGGCCTTCGTAAAACACTCTCTCCGCAAGGGTTTCAAATACGATGCAATTCTCGCCGATCCTCCGAGCTGGGGTCATGGCGCGAATAAAGAAGTCTGGGAGTTTGATCAAATGATTCATGAACTCATCACTGACTGCTATAATCTACTCACTCGTGAAAAAAGTTTTTTTTTCCTTTCATCACATACTCACGGTGTGCAGTCAGAAGCGCTTAGAAACATTATGAGCGATCATAAATCCAAAAAAGACATTATCGTTGGTGAACTTGGAGTACGCCATTCTAATGACCAGCGTGTACTTCCTGCAGGAATTTATTCTCTCGCTACCAATATCACATAATCAATTGTCTTAATAATAACAGCTGTCAAAAGTTTAGACACTCCTCTTTAATTACACGACTGTAATCAATGCCATTTTTTATGGCCCTCATCTTGCTTTGTTCTTATTCAATTATTGTATTTTGGGAGACTTCTATGAAGGCTTATTTATTTCTAGCGGCACTTTTTTTGATGGCATCTTTTTCAGTGCACGCTAACCCGCTTGCTAAAAAAATTTTGATTTCTGTTGGAGATTTAAAGGATAATAAAAGTAAAGAATGGAAGAAGGCCACATGCCTTCAGGTTTACGGTATTGCCAATCAAATTGCAGATAATGGTGCAGACATTACATGCCGTGAATTTAATACGGATAATTTTGCTGATAAGGACTTAAGCACTTTATCGAGGTCTTTCGATTACCACTTAAGAATTATGAGAACATTAGACGGCCAGATTATTGTCGATGTAACAAACTGGCACCGTCACGGTGATTCAGACTTTAAAACTCTTGGATGGAACTTCAAAGATCCATCGCCTGAAACAACTACAAAAATCACTAAAGAAGATGCGTTCGCCAGAGTTATAGGGAACTTCTTTTTATATACAGAAAACGAGCTTGCTTACAAAGCAGGTCTTCTTGCAAACGGTGCTTTCGAATCAAATGAAATCAGATACGATGAAAAAGCAGGACTCTTTATAGACAAAAGAACTGAAAAGCCGCTTTCAATCAATCAAGCAGTAAATCTTTTTGAAAATGAGTCACCGAGAAAGAAAAACTACTTAAGAACTGGGATTGAAATCGGTGTTCAGCTTTCAGCTGCAATGGCCATCTATTATAAAAACCTGGTCTTTAATCAGGTGGACTTTGACTACACTTTGAAGTCAGGGCTAAAAGGTAAATATGTAACTGGCGATGCCATTCGTTTTGATGACAACGATAAAACTTCGAACTACGGCCATACCTACGCCGGTGTTATGTATTACCAGACAGCAAGAGCAAATGGATTCAACTCGCTTGAATCTGCTCTAATTACATTTGCTTCTTCAACTGCATGGGAAACTTTTGAGTACCATGAAGTTTTATCAATCAACGATGAACTTTTAACTCCTGTTGGAGGATACGTTATCGGTGAAGCGACCTACCAGATTGCTTGCGCACTTATTTCAAAAAATAATCCTGCTGCAAAAATCCTGGGATACATTATAGATCCGAACCTTGCATACAACCACGCTATTGATAAAGCTTACTACGGTGACAAGTACAGATCACAACCTGATTGTAAAAAATCACGCTGGTCTGATATATCTGTTTTCGTAGGCCTTGAAAGTGGGCAGAAGGCGTATGAGCCCTCTAAGAATTCAGATTTTATCGCAGGTCTTGAAGCAACTGTTATTAATATCTCTGACTATGATAAAGCTGGAAAGGGCAGCAAGCTGGTTACAGATACAGCAATGACAAAAATGATTGTTGAAGCTAACGGAAACCAGGGTCTGATTGACCTTAGAGTTATCACTCAAATCACAATGGCCGCCTATAACCAGAAAAATTTAACTAAAGATGAAAAAGGACAATTGCGTGGATATGATCTTCTTTTAGGAATCGGATCGGCCTCAACATGGAATGACCATGGAGGGAAAGAGCTTTCAGCTGACGAAAATTTTTACGGCACAGTTAATATCCTTGGGGCTACAGCTCACATAGATGCTCATTATAATGGATTCAATATCAGAGCTGACATCGGTGTCTATGGTGACTTCGCAATGGTAAAATCTTACTCGCTTGAAAAATATAAAGCTGGCACTGGTGGAAACCTTTCAAGAGAATCAAGCGTGATTCAAAGAAAACAATACTACTGGGGAGCTGGTGCTTCTGCGATCGCTGCAATCTCTGTGTCGAAAGGCCGTTGGGAAACTGGATATTTTGGACAGCACGCGACTGCTACAAGTATCGATAGCAGAAACAGAATTGAATCAACAAGTGGAGCTGTCTTCAAAGATTCAATACATATTAACAAACTTTATGTCTCTTTCGCCATGACAAAAAACTTAAAGCTTCAGTTGTCACGTGAGTACAACATCAGATCAGGTACTGCGAATGGCGAGTATGCTTCGAGAGGAGTGGAAACAAGAACAATGGGAACACTCATTTATAAATTCTAGCCCTGTCCGGAAGAAATAAAAAGGCCGCCAAGAACCCTAATTCCAGGCGGTCTTTTGTCTTTTTTAATTTAAGCTTCCACTTCTGCCACAGACTCTTCGTCCACAGCTCCGAAAGGAGTATCGGCCATATCAACTTTGTGTCGGCATTTCGGACACTCTAACTGCTTCCCATTTTTCTTCGTAAACTTTTCACCCATTACAGGATGTCCGCACGAAGCACAGTCGAAAGCATAAGGCTTGGTCCACATTGCGTTTGAGCACGCTGGATAGTTCGAGCATCCGTAAAAAAGTTTTCCGAAACGACTTTTCTTCTCTGCGAATTTACCGATCTTACAAAGCGGGCATTGAACATTAATAGTAAACGGTGCAGTCGTAGCACACTGAGGATAGTCCTCGCATGCCAGGAACTTTCCATATTTTCCTTTTTTAATCGCCATTCTCTTCCCGCATGTCGGGCATGGATCATCAGCAAAAACTTTTTCTACAATTGTTAATGTGCCATCTAAAGACTTTTTAAAGTCTTCTGTAGAGTTACAGTTAGGGTAGTTTGAACAAGCAAAAAACTGCCCGTTTTTCCCCCATTTAATCTGGTATTCACCGTCAGCGCATTTGCGACAGTGAACCCCCGTTGGAATCGACTGCTTCTTCAGGTTTTTCATTTCGTCTTTAGCTTTTTCTAAAGCGACTTCGAAACCTTTCCAGAATTCACGCAGAACTTTTTTCCAGTTGATGTCGCCTTCTTCGATTTTATCGAGAAGCTCTTCAACTTTTGCAGTGAACTCAATATCCATAATGTCAGGGAAACTCTCCACCAACATCTTACAGACGACAGATCCCAATTCCGTTGGAATGAATCTGTTTTCAATTTTTTCTACGTACCCTCTGTCCTGGATATTGGAAATGATCGCTGCATAGGTAGACGGACGTCCGATACCATCTTCTTCCAGAGCTTTTACTAAACTTGCTTCATTAAATCTTGGAGGTGGACTGGTCCAGTGCTCTTCAGATTCGATTCCTTTTTTCTGAACGAATGTTTCACCTTCAGAAATATCAGGAAGCAGTCCTGTTTTTGGTTCGTCAGTATCTTCTGCGTCTTCATCTTTTCTGCTTTGCTTTTCTGCAATAGAATCAAGATACACAGTTCTAAAACCAGGGAATTTTACAATTGATCCGTTTGACTTGAAAAAGTGTCCGCCAGCTTCGAACGTCACAGATGTCTGGTCAATTACAGCAGGAGACATTTGAGATGAAATGAATTTGTTCCAGATCAATTCATAAAGCTTCTGTTGATCGGCATCTAAATCACCGCGAACTTCATCGGGAGTAAATTCTAAGTTAGTCGGACGGATGGCCTCATGGGCATCCTGAACTTTACTCGTTCCTTTCTTTTTATAAACAATCTCTTCAGCTGATAAAAAATCTTTACCATACTTTTTCTTAACATAGTCACGGACAGACTTCATTGCTTCCGGTTCAGTTCTCACCGAGTCCGTTCTCATATAAGTGATCAAACCTTGAAGACCGTGGTCTCTCAGCTGAACCCCTTCATATAGCATTTGAGCAACCATCATCGTTCTTTTGGCAGTAAAGCCCAGCTTGTTAGCTGCTTCCTGCTGAAGTTTAGATGTCGTAAATGGCGCTGTCGGGTTTTGTTTTCTTTCTTTTTTCTTAACTTCGATAACTTTTAAATTTTTGCCTTTGATATCAGCAACTACTTTTTTCGCAAGTTTTTCACCTGCAGAACCATCGAGGTCTGTTTTTTTATTTTGTTCTTCACCGTAGTATCTGACTTCAAAGTTTATGTTTTTCTTTTCAAGTTCACCTTGAATCGAAAACCATTTCTCTGAAATAAAAGCTTTAATCTGGTCTTCTCTATCAACTATAACTCTCAAAGCAACTGATTGAACTCTACCCGCAGAAATTCCTCTTTGAACTTTATCCCAAAGAATCGGCGAAATTTTATAACCCACGAGACGATCGAGAACACGTCTTGTTTTTTGTGAATCGTACATCGGCTGGTTTAACACAGTCGGATTATCGATAGCGTGCTTTACTGCAGTTTTAGTTACGGCGTTGAACACTACTCTGTGCATTGTTTTCTTTTTTCCAATTTCTTCAGCAAGATGGAAAGCGATCGCCTCTCCTTCACGGTCCATATCGGGCGCGAGGTAGATAATGTTGGCATGTTTTGCTAAATCCTGAATTCTTTCGATCTTATCTTTTTTTCCGGTGATCGGAACAAGATCAAGTGCGAAATCATCTTTTACATCAACACCAAGTTTAGATTTTGGAAGATCTTTAATGTGACCATTAGAGGCCACAACCTGATAGCCTTTACCCAGATATTTTTTGATTGTTTTTGCTTTAGAGGGTGACTCAACAACTACCAGATCGTATTTGCCATATACTTTTTCGTCTGCTTCTTCTTTAACTGCTTTTTTGCCTACGGCCGCTTTAGGTGCAGCTTTTTTAAGCGCAACCGTTTTAGCGGGAGCTTTTTTTACAACGACTTTTTTTGACGCCGCTTTAGAAGCAACAACTTTTGCACACATATTTTTTACCTTAGGGTTTTAATCTATTTTTTGAGATTAGTATTCAATAACTCATCTACTTCTTCAAGGTCAAACTCTGTAAGACCATAAGGATTTTCTTTGTTGTTGATATCCTCATCAAGATATTTTCTACCAATATCTTTTTCAATTTCATTCAGTGACTCGAACGCATTCGGATCCTGTTGTTTAGATTTTTTCTCTAGACCATCAAGACTCTGCTGCTCTAAGAATTTATCCTCATCCACTTTTGATTCATTAAGAGAGGACTCTGCATCCTTAATCTCACCCTCCAGACGATCTAACTCTTTAACATCTCGCTTCGAATCCTTGATCACTGACTTGTCGCGCTCCTGGCGCTCTAACTCTTCAAGCTCATCTTCAGTTAATTGAATTTTATCGGCCTTATTTAAAATATCCTGGCTGACATCATCAAGATTTAGTTCAACATCAAGTTCATCGAGAGCTTTTCCTTCGACTTTCTTCACGTCATTTAATTTAACTTTTGATTTTAGATGCAATCTTCTAGCTTGCTCTTCCTGCGTGCGCGTAATGGAAATACTTCCCACAGTAATTTCATTCATTGATCCGGTAATCAAAGCAGTCGCGAAGTTATCTGTAATGTTTATAACTGTCAGCTCTCCGATTTTATAAGTAGGGCTCGGTGTAATTTTTCTTTGTGTTCCGCGATCTACGAAGGAATAAACATCAAAAACATTTCCTAACTCAACACCGTCTGCGCGTCCACGGTCTAAATAAACAACATCGCCAAAAGAAGACCCGCTAATTGTGTCGCGATAACTTCCGATGATGGCCGCTTCAACATTTCTACGTGAAAAAGTTTTTGCGATTTTTCCAATTTTCGGGGTATAAACAGTAATACGGTCTTTTCTCTGAACAATTCCGGATTGATCTACAACCGTACATTCCCACACATCATCAATTTTTCGCACGGCCTTAATCTGTGCTGTCGTCGTGTACTGATAACCAGAGCGATCAGACACAGCATGCTTGATTTCTCCGCCTGCCGTATAAACCGAAAATAAATCTCCCGGTTTTACCTTAGTCGATTTATCAAAAGTTACATAAATCGTAGCGTACTTATGAATGAAGACTGACTCCTGAGGAGTGGCCTTGATCTCTCCTAAATCCTGAACGACGTTAGTCGTAATAAAAGTATTTAAGAAAAATCCTTCACGATAGTTGAAAGTAATTTTATTTGATTTATCAAAACCAGAACTGTCATAGGCATCTCCCGGCTCGGCGATGTTGATATCCGATAGAGGTGGATCATATTTTTCATATTCCATATTGCGCTGGAGTTTTTCCAGACGCTCTAAATCTTCGTACGTTTCTTCTGAAGCGAACTGAAAGTAAACCCCTTGATCGATCAGCTTCTTTCTATCCTGTAACCACTCCGGACGGTTTTTATCATCAGTATTTGTGTATGCGCCACCAGTCTTTGTGCCTTCAATTTCGTCATCCTTAAATTCTCCAACCTGTACTTTAGGAAATGAATCAGCATCCCCAGTATCAAAGGCAAGGATAGTTCCTGGTTCAATTTCATGAGGATTAGTAATCTGCGGATTAAGAGACCAAATTTTAGAATAATAAAATCCAGAACCAAAAAGATTTTTAGAAATTTTCCAGAGATAATCACCTTTTTGAACTTCGTATTTATCAAGTTTTGCTTTAATGGCGAGATCATCCCACTCTTTTGGAGTGATTTTATTCTGCACATATTTTGAAAGCTCTAATAATTTTTTTTCTTCAGTTCCAGTATCAAAATTCACCGACTCATCGGCAATAATTTCCGCCTTTTCGTTTTTCATCACATCATTATCAGAAGCCTGACCCTTTGGATTGACGATATTAAGAGTTCCACTTTTTTCATTTGTTTTTGTCGGCCCTGCCGTTGCAGTTGGACTTGCAGCTGCACCTGCATCTGGAGAATTTTTAAGATCTGTGGCAGTCGGTGTTGCATCTGTCTTCGAACCCTCTTTAAAAACCATTGTCCCAATATCTTCCTGAAGTGACTGTAAATCATCCTGTTCTTCAAGCGAAGACATTTGCACATCATTTCCTGAAGACGGAGCTTTCGGTTCACTCGCAGAATTCAGCGATTCATAAACATTCACTTCTTCTGATGGAGCATCGATGGCAGGATCAGCGCCCTGAGCGTGAGCTTTCCCTCCAGCGAGACTTGCTAGTAAAACCAGGAATAGATATTTATTTTTCGAAATCGCCATTCGCTTATCCTAAAAATTATCAGCTTGCTTCAAAGAAATCGTGTAACAGAGAATAATATTTCGCCTGTTTTTCCGGCTGCTTTAATTTTTCACTGCAGACAACCAGTTTTCCAAGTGCCTTTATTACAAATCCCGAGAATGCATATTTAGTAATAACTTCTTCATAGACCTGTGAAGACAGATCGTACTCACCTTGATTGAAGAGAAGATCTCCCAGCATCATTTTTGCGCGCACTACGATTTGTTTTTCTTTTGATGTTTCAAGCTCTTTTAATATGACCAATGCATTTTCAAACTTATTAACTTTTACCAGTTCCTGAACTTCACGAAGTCGTGAAATCTGATCATCAATATCATCAGTGTTGTTGACAGTTTTTATACCCATGCTTGTAGGAACTGCAGGGCCCTGAGCTTTATCAGCTTTCAGTGCATCCACTCCATCCGCAGTATGAGCAGCATCTGGAATTGCACTATCAATACGGTTCACTAGCTCTGAAGGATCGATTACTGTCTGATCATTAATAACAGGTTTTTTCTGCGCATTCGGATCAGCGGACTGAGTAGATTGAACAGCAGCAACTTCCTGAGTTTTTAAATTTTTAGATTGATTTAAAAGTTCCTGATATTTTCTAACGACTTCATCGTATTGCTCTTTTGGAACACTGCCTGCACCTTTAGTTCCATCATTATTAGCAACAGAGTCTACGGTTTGATCGCGATGCAACCAAAGTGATGAACACGAGGTAAAAACAAGAGTACTGCAAATGAGCACGGCACAGTTTATGGCCTTACTGGCATAATTCCTCTTCACTTTGTCCTCCATGACTTGTAAATGTGAATGCTATATCTTAACTTTTATTGTAAATCAGATCAGATACATGTCAAACGGGATTACTGAGGCCATATGTCAAAACAATCTACTCAACTTTTTCACTACATCATCAGGCTTTCAAAAGAGGACTCTGCTTTTTTTTATTTTCAACTCGAGGCCAGCGATGGCCTATGCTTCTACTCAACTTTAGAACATCCGCATCACGCTCAGTACCGAGACATCGACTTAATAGGCGATGTACTATTGAAAAAGGAAATAGAACACCTTCTTAGTGAGTGTGGAAAAAGATTTAAAATAGAAATATTAGTTGACGAAACTATTTTGGATAAAAAAGGTTCAGTATGAAAAAATTATTATTACTCGTTTCAGTTATCCTATCTTCATCGTGCACGACTACTCCGGTTTCGGGCAATAAAGCATTTCTTCTCACTAGTGCTGCAACAGAAAACCAGCAGGGTGATGAAGCTTATAAAGAAATTCTGAAAAAAGAAAAAGAAGTCACGGGTAGTGCTCAATCGAAAATGGTTGAAGAAATTGGAAGAAGGATCGCAGCGGTGGCGAATGAACCAGACTTCAAATGGGAATTCAAAACTCTTCAAAGTGATGAACCAAATGCCTTCTGCCTTCCGGGTGGAAAGGTGGCAGTGTATACTGGAATATTTAAATACGCAGAAAACGAAGCAGGACTTGCGACAGTTATGGGTCACGAGATCGGACACGCAATCGCTCGTCACGGTGGTCAGCGCATGACTCAACAAATGATTGCTGCTGGGGCCTCAACGGCCGTCGCAGCTGCCATTGGACTCTCCAAACTGGATGACACTAAAAAAACACTGGCCATGGCGGCCTTTGGTGCCGGAGTCACTTATGGTGTGATTCTCCCTTTCTCGCGTTCGGATGAAACAGAAGCAGATGAAATTGGATTAGTGCTCATGTCAAAGGCGGGATACAATCCAAACGAAGCGGTAGCATTCTGGGATAGATTCTCGAAAGCAAGTGGATCAGCTCCACCGCAATTTATGTCAACTCACCCTAACAGTGAAAACCGCAGAGAGCATTTAAAAGCATTAGTTCCAAAAGTTATGAACGACTATAATAGTTCTGCCAGACTTGGGTCTGGCAAAAATATCTAACTCAATTTACTTTTTCTTTTTTAGGGCAGCTTTTTTCTTAGCATCTTTTTTAGATTCAACGACAGGAGCTGCGTCCGGATAATTCAATTTCACTCTCACTGAAAAGTGATCAGAAAATCCCATCTCATATCTCGACTTTGCTTCTGTATTAAACCTGTTTGGAATCATCAATATCTTATGATCTTTTTCATCTTCACTACCCGCTTTTCTCTTTAATTCTTTTAAAGCAAATGTCGGAAGATAAACTTCAAAACTCGCTACATCCAGCTCCAGGTCTTTTCCGTCATGAAGAGCGCCGGTATAAAAAATATGATCCAGGTAATTCCACTCATTTTTTTTCGGATAGTAATACGACCCAAGCGGAAGCTTGGCCTTTTGAACATCACTGATATTTTTATCAGCTTTAAACTGCTCAACAGTATCAAAAAATAAATTATCTTTTTCTAATACTGTTTTAAACGGATGCGGACTGTTGGAATCAATAGTATTGAAATCTCCTATGGCAATGATATTCATTTTTGGATTTTTTGCTAAAATTTCTTTTACTCTATTGGCTAAAACTTCAGCCGCTTTTACACGCCATGAATCAGGATTTGCAAGTGAAGGCCAGTGGTTCACAAAAATCGTCAATGGATAACCCCCCACTGAAAACTCTACTTCAAGAATATTTCTTGTAGGATAATCAACAGGAACAACATGCTCTGCGCGCGAAATTTTTTTGATGTCTGCATTCAGCTTAAACATTAAAGCAACGTCCACTCCGCGATTGTCCGGACTGTTTGTCATTTCAAAGTTTTCGTATCCAAGTTTTTTTGCAAGACGACCGATGACTTCTGAATTCTCTACTTCAACTAATCCTAAAAAATCAGGAAGTTCTTTTTTTTCTTTTAAGATGACATCAGTGATCTGAGAAAGTTTCATTTCAACTTTTTCTTCAGTCCAGTTGGCCTCATAACATTCAGCTCGTCTATACTTACTGTTTTCCTTGGCACACGCTTCTTTTTTGCCGGGAGTATCTTTCGGTAAAAAGCTCCAGTCGATTTTCCCATCGTCGTGTTTAGCATCGAAGAGATTCTCTACGTTGTACGACATGATCTGCACAGACTTTGCCTGAGCATTCAAGGAAGCCATTACAAATAATAATGTAAGAAGAAATTTCATGAGTTGCCCTTGTTTAAATAAGGGCAAAATTTATCAAATTTAGAGAGCAGTGACCAGAGAAAGGACATCGTCATGGTGAGTCTTAGTCTTGACGTCATCCATTATGTGCTTGAGTTTACCATCAGCGCCAATAATAAATGTCGTACGTCGAATCCCCATATACTCTTTGCCCATGAATTTTTTAAGTCCCCATACACCGTATTTTTCAGCGATCAGGTGTTCAGGATCTGATAAAAGATCAAAGTTTAATTTTTCTTTTTCAATGAACTTTGCAAGCTTGACCGGAGCATCCGGACTAATTCCAAAAACAACAGCATTGGCTAGGGCCAGTTCTTTTTTGCTGTCGCGGATCCCGCATGCCTGAACTGTGCATCCCGGAGTTGAAGCTTTTGGATAAAAATAAAGTACGATAATTTTATCTTTGATTTTTTTAAGATCAATTTCTTCACCGTCCTGATTAAGAAGTGTGAAGAGAGGAGCTTTTGCGCCGATTTTTGGATAACTCATATTACTCCCCTACCATTTATTTCTTAATTCACGAAGCTTGATAAATACTTCTTTATCATCGGCATTGCTCATATTTAGCTTTCTTTGTATCGCTGGATTCTGCAGCCTTAAAAAAGTATTAATTTTTCTTTCGATCTTCATATCGTTAATGAAGAAAATTTCATTTAAATCAAGCAGAGTTATTTCGGCTAAAAATTTCTCAGCTTCAGTATTTGAAGCCTCTATATCCATCGTGAATTCTAAATTGCGTTTTAAATAATCATGCCCGGGATAAACCAGCAGCTCATCTGGAAAAGTTGAAAAAATATCATGGATTGTTGCAAATAAAATTTCAGGATCGCCACCATTATGGCAGTTACCAACACCGGCATTGAAAAAACAATCTCCGGTGAAAACCGCGTAAGGTTTGCCGTCTTTTTTCAGCATTAAACATATGTGAGATAAGGTATGCCCCGGTGTATATAGTGACTCAAGCGACCATTCACTATTTTTATAAATTACATCACCATCCAGAAGACCTTTTGTCATCCCAGGAATATTGGCCTTAACATGAGCGAAAACCGGACAATTAAAGGTCTCTACAAGCTCGCCATTTCCCTGATGATGATCCCAGTGGTCGTGAGTGTTAATGATTCCAGTCAGTGACTTTTTGTCCCCTAAAAAGGCACGAACTTCCTGTGCAGTGAAAGGATCGATGCAATAAATCGCTCCATCATCAAAAATGATGACGTAACAGAAGTTTCTTAGGGTATTCTTGAAGAAGATTTGCTGAATTCTCATGCAGATCACATTATATGAGATAATACTTTGAGGAAAGATAATGGAAGCAAGTTTTTATACAAAATTATTTCTGGTTGCGTTGTTTGTAAAAAGTCTGATCGAAAGCCTTTTAGATAAAAGAAATATGGATCATATCAACAAACACAGAAATGCCGTGCCAGATAAATTCAAGGAGCAGATCTCGCTTGCAGATCATCAGAAAGCTGCAGATTACTCTGTTGAAAAAATAAAAGTCTCGCAAGTTTTTCATCTGGTAGATCTTGTGATTTTCCTGGCGCTGACACTTATGGGCGGTCTTGAATTGATCAATCAATATGCCATAGGCCTTGCGACCTCGCCAATCATGACCGGGCTGATTTTTTTCGGAATCCTTGGACTTTTTTCTGCGGTGACTTCACTTCCGAAATCTATCTACTTCACTTTCGTCATTGAAGAGAAATATGAATTTAACAAAACAACATGGCAGACATTTTTAGGAGACCTTGCGAAAGCAGGACTTCTAACTTTAATTCTTGGAACACCTATTGCTTACACAATTTTATGGATCATGGGAAAACTCGGTGCTAACTGGTGGATTTACGCATTCATCTTTTTAACTGCAGTTCAGTTGTTGTTAGTTTTTATCTACCCTACTTTCATAGCTCCTATCTTTAATAAATTTTCTCCGCTGGAAGACGGCGTTGTAAAAAATAAAATTATCGAGCTTCTTGCCCGCTGTGGTTTTAAAAGCTCAGGACTTTATGTCATGGATGCTTCTAAAAGAAGTGGACATGGTAATGCCTACTTCACAGGCTTTGGTAAAAGTAAGCGTATTGTATTTTTCGATACTCTTTTGACTAGTCTTGATGCTGATGAAGTTGAAGCTGTGCTTGCACACGAACTGGGTCACATGAAAAAGAAGCACGTGCTAAAAGGAATGATCAAAGGAATTATTTTTAGCTTCATTGGATTTGCAGTTCTGGGATATCTCAGAAAAAATCCGATCTTTTTTTATGGCCATGGTGTCCAGACAGTCACCGACTATACAGCGCTGGCCTTATTTTCAATGGTGGCCGGTGTTTACACTTTTTTACTTACTCCGATTTCGTCTTATACATCGAGAAAACATGAATATGAGGCTGATCAATTTGCGAGTGAAAATGCCCAAGCGGCAAAACTCATTACTGCCCTGGTGAAAATGTACAAGGATAATGCGAGTTCTTTAACTCCAGATCCCTTGTTTAGTAAGTTTTATTTCTCTCATCCGCCTGCGCTCGAACGAGTTAGTTATCTGGAGAAATTGCAGAAAAAAGTATAGAGTTCAGCGAGTTTTAAATCTCCAGGGCTTGCAAATGAAAGCTCAAGTAAAAGGGTCGTTTTTCATCAGCTCGGAAGTAAGATCCAATAAAGATATAGTAGAAGCAAATTTTAACTTTAGCGCTCCGACAGATGATCCACAATAAACGTGAACTTCAAGGGTTCAAAATATCAAAACGGCACGAAGTCCTCTTTTAAAGGAAATGTCATCACGGAATCCTGAAAATATTTTTCCAACTCAGGAGTAAAAGCATTAAGTTTATTGCAGTCAATATCGAGCTCGGCAACATAGTCACCTTTTCTATTGGCAATTGGAATGACCAATTCTGATCTGGTTTTTAAACTGCAGGCAATATGGGTTGAGTCTTGTGTAACATCTGCCACATTAACTATGCGTTCTTCTCGAAGGGCCATTCCACAAAATCCGCGGTCAATTGAAATGCGAATGTGGTCAGTTACCTCTCCAATGTAAGGTCCGATGACTAAATCAGTTGAATCTATATTATCGATGTAGCTTTCTTTGTAATAGATGCCGATCCAGTCACAAACTTGAGGCTGGGCCGATTTTACTTTTTCAAGCCACTCTAAAACTTTCGCACGGTAGATTTCCATGGGCTCTTCTTAAACTGGTTTGAATAAAACTTCGTTGAAAGCAGACTTTAAATGTTCAAAGTAAGGTTTTCTGTACTTTTCAATTTCATTATGAATTTCATGATAAGAGCCATCAAAGACTTTTAACTGGAATGATTTATCAACAGTAGTGAAGTACTCAATAATATCCTTGCTGCCGACCACATGATCAGAGCTTCCGACTGTAACAAAACTCGGGCAAGTTGATCTAAGTGGTCTTGCAAAAGTGCTTTTTGCGGCCTTCATGATTTCAAACATAAGCTTTGATTCCAGCTTTAAAGAATTTAGTGGATCTTTGATGTAATCTTCTTTAACTCTCGGATCGTGAGAGAGGTATTTCAGATCCACAAGCCCACCGATAGGAAAAGTATACGGAAGATCACCCAAGGTCTTAAAAAATCCTTGTGGAAGAACCTTAACCATCGTTCCAAGGAAGCCATCAGCACCCACGGCAGGAGCGTTAACAATCAATCTTTCAGGATAAATATTACTGTCGACATAATTTTGAATGAAGGCACATGTAATCAGTGCTCCCATCGAATGTCCAAAAAGAACATAGCGATCCATGCGGTATTTTTCTTTTAAAAATTTTGTGATTTCAAGAAGGTCTTCCATGTAGAGTGAGAAGTCTTCGACATAGGCCCTTTTACCGGTGCTTCTGCCATGTCCTCTTAAGTCGTATTGAAAGACATTGAAGTCGTGGCCAAAAAGTTCCGGAATATATTTATGACGATCCATATGCTCACCTACTCCATGAGTAGCGATGATCCAGACCGGACTTCCTGATTCTTTAATCTGCACGTAAAGTTCAGCTTCATCACGCATTTTTAAAAATTTTTTATCCATAAACATTGGGGCTTCCTTGAATGGTTTTCTGCCCCAATTCTACAATAAGACTAGTTTTACAGTAAACGACATTCTTTTCCTTTGTACGAATACTCTTGAACTTCATTAAGAGGCACAACTTGAATACCTTTTTCCTTGAAATTTCTAAGTAATGTTTCCATTAAATCCACAGTACGGGAATGGATATCGTGCATTAAGATGACCCCGCCACCCATTGGGTGCTTGATTTCATATTTTTCTTTTTTAGACTTTCCTGACCATTTGCTTTTAACCATGTTGTAAGCTGTCCCGCCGACAAGGTTGGCCATAATATTTGAAATAACATCTCCGTTATCCATTGGTTTTAACCAGTCTAATGAATCAATATCCCAGAATGTGAAATTGATACAGTTGTCACCGTAAAGCTCTTCAGAAATTTCTTTAATGTCATTCATGTGATTGTAGTTAAGTTTTGATGAACCGTATGCTCCGTATGGAAAACGGTAATACATTTCAGTATTCGGAGTTCCTGTCTCTTCCATAATTTTTGCAAGACCAGAAATCGCAGTTTTTAATTGTTCTTTATAAAGTTCTTCCGTTTTTCCGTTGTTATCTTCATGGTCAAGGTGATGAGAAGCTACAATATGCCCTTCTGCAATTACTTGCTTGATTAATGGAATAGTTTTGTCGTTATATTTTTCTGCAAGAGTAAAGAAAGTCGCTTTCACGTTATATTTTTTTAAGATCGCAAGAAGTCTTGGTGTCTGAACTGTATCCGGTCCGTCATCAAAAGTTAAAACAACTTTTTTTGTCCCCATTAATGATTTTGTCTGATACTGGCCGAATCCGCCTTCACCTGGAGCATACGTTTTTCCAGCATCAGGGAACTGCTTATCACCGATTATGACTTGTGCAAATGCCATATTTGACATCATAAGTGCAGAAAGAATTAAAGTTTTAGCTGCCAGTTTCATAAGGACTCCATTATTTTTAGTTACAAAGTTTTTCAAAATCAGAAAATATTTTATTCGCTTTAGACTTGATCATTCTCCAGTTTCTTACTTCGTTGACATCATTTTTATAACGGCAAAGATTGATAAGAATATGGCTCAGTTCAGTGTTGGTGTAATTCATACCCTTAACTTTATCCAGAACAGAAATGACAGTGTCATTATCACTCGATTCGAAAATATCCTGAATTTTATTCGACACTAATAATTTATCACTCGGACTATTTTTTTTAGAGATACGCTCAATAGCTTCTGCCTGCGCTTCACCTCTATAGTTATCACTTAATTTTAAAAGTTCATCTGTTTTCATCCCTTCTGCATCGTACTGGCGGATGATATCCAGGGCCTCTACGGCCAGCATTTCAGAGCCTGAAGCGGCAAGTTCCTGCATCAGTTCCCAGTCCACCTGAGACTTTAGTAATGGGTCTTGTTTTAAGCTCTCTTTCATTACCTGCAGATTTCTATTGATCAAAATATGAGCAGGTGTTTTTTGATCATCAAAATAAGAGTCGTTGTCATTTCTCGTTGTCATTCCACAGAAATCTCTTTTCAAACAAGAAAAAATATCGGGAATATTATTTTGTGCAGTTTTGAAATAAACAGGAGCAGAAACTTTAGTTACGATTTTTTCTGGAGCAAGAGAATAAGTATTAATCTGCTTCCATTCATCACCCGAAATATTCTCCGGTTTTAAATTTTTCGCAATTTTTTCGTAATCGTTAGCAAGAATCTGCTCTGGTGTTGCCACTCTTCCAGACTTCTCTTCAGAAATCTTAGAAGGGGCGGAGCGTGATGAAATCCACCACACTCCGATTAGGCCTGAAACAATAAATAGAGCTAAGATAAGTTTTTTCATTGGATTATTTTAAGATTTTATCCAATGCAGTTTTGTTGTTAGTTGCACCTTTAAGGTTATTCACTACTTCAGAAAAAGCAGCTGATGCATCAGCATCAAGCTTAAAGTCAGCAACCATATCAACAGAAAGAACACCGTTGAAAGCTAAAACTTTATCTAAGTTTTTTGAGAATCCTTTATCATGTCCTTTGAATGGTGAGCTTGAATCGTCAAAACGACAAGTCTTAGTGATTGATCCTGAGTTATATTGACCGGCCCATACACCACGGATTAAATTGATGTAGTTAATCTTTTTCTTTTTGAACAGACCTGATTCAGCAATACACTTGTATTGATCAACGTTTCTGTAAACCGAATTGAAACCTTTCATTAGGTGTCTGATTCCGTAGGCAAGTGTCGATTGAACACTCTCATATTTTTTGTTGGCCAGGAAATCGTCAAAGTGCCATCTGATAGAAACTTGCATGATAGATAAATCAGTGCCGTCTCCACCGCGGATGATTTGAGTTATTTTATCAGACTTAATATCTGAACAGTTTGGAAAAAATGGCTTCTGCGCTGTTTTGAAATATTGATTGAAGATGCCGTAGTTCATTTCGCCAGCTTTCTTAACAAGGTCACCACTGTTAGCATCTACGTTACAAACGTCAGACCCAGTTACTGATCTGTATTGTATGTAAAGACCTTCCTGCATAGGCACTGTAAGCGCCATAGTAAGAGCAGTATAGTAAGCTTGAGTATCGCCAGCCTCTAAGTAAGATTTTGCCTGAGAGTCAGCTTCTTTTAGAATTAAACGAACGAGGTCAGAAGCATACTTTGTTTTAGCAGCAGTATCTGATTGATCAGAAAATACTGGTCCAGAAAGAGCGATTTCCGGGTTAATTGTGTACATCATACGGTCTAGTGATTTGTTTCTTGCCGGGTCAGCAGCAAATAGAGAAGAAGTTGTAAGCGCGAATACAGCACAAGTAGCTAGTAGCTTTGTTGATTTCATAGGCCCCCCTTAAATTTTGTGTTGTTCTCCCCTTAAACAGAATTATTTGCAATAGGGTCTGTATTCTTTTCTCGGGTTGTAAGTTTTATAGACAGAGGGTAATTCCCTTGAAAAAAATCCTGAAAAGACTAAAAGAACTTCAATTTAGTAAATCACAATCACACCAAATATATGGGGGAACACATGAGAAAAAACATCGCACCTTTAATGCTTTTAACGTTGATGGCCGTATCGCCGCTGGCATTAACAAGCGCTCAAGCACAAGACGCAGTAGTAGTACCTACGGCAACAGCTGTAGTGGCCGGCAACATGTATATATCGTTAAATGGATTAAGAGCTCGCTCTACTCCTGACGATGCAGGAAAGACAATGGGCGTATTGAGCCTTAACGAAGTTGTTCGCGTAGTAAGCGGAGAACTGGTAAATGGAAAATATGTTGAGATTGCTATCACTAAACCAATCAATAAAATGCTTCCATCTGACCACTACTATGTAGTAGCTGAATACCTTTCAGCAAAAATTGTAGACTACAAAGAATTCACAGGAAAATATTTCGTTGTTTTAAACGTCGCAACTGAAACAATCCGTATTTATGAAAAACAATGTGCAGACTTCTCATGTCCACACAAAATGATTATGGAATCTGAAGTTGTTGTTGGGGAAGATAAAGACCATCCGGCCGCTGAAAAAGGAAAAGGACGTACAGTTCTTGGTTCATATCGGTTAACTGGTTGGGCAAAATTCTATCAGGACAGCGAAGGCCACTACCCATCATGGTACAAAGAAGGATACCCTGAACTTCCGTCAATCGACAACAATGACTGGGGTGATTGGTTTAAAAATAAAGTAATGCCGTTAAATGCTGTAGGAAAACGTGATGGTCACATGCGCGGAGCTTTCGGATGGTATGCTGGATTTCAGGCACCAAATCCTCTAGGACAATGGACACATGGAACTGTTGGATGGGGATCTGATAAAGATAAATACATTAAGAAAACCAAGAAATTTCTTACAAATATCGTATCGGACCCCAGATCTTCTGGTTGTACAAGAAATAATAACGAAGCCATCGCTTTCATCAGACAGATTGTCGATACTGGTGCTCCGATGATTAAAATTTACGCTAAAGAAGCTCTTAGAGATCCTTCTCTAGTAGACTACCGTACAGATTCTCTGGAATGGTCATACATTCTTACGAAACGTGCTGGTGAAAAAGCAGACCGTGATGAAGTGCTAAAAGCTTTAAACCTTAAAGGTGAAGAAGTTGATGCGTTCTGGAAAACTAAACGCGCTGGTGGAGAAATGATCATTGATCCAAAAAGTCCAGTTAGCAACATCCTTGAAGTTGGTACGTATACAATTGATACTCAACCTACAGTGATCGAGTATACTCCAGGTGAAAATATGGGGAAAATCAAAAGATCTGTTGGTAGAAAAGGTAACGTTTACGGAATCAAATCAATTGAAATGCAAGGTACTTTCTATGTTGATGCCGGAATGCTGTCTGGTTATCACCACCCGAGTTCAAAACTGGAAATTTCTGGATTTGAAGACGAAGAAACTCCTCCATTCATGGATGCTAAGAATTTAAAGTAATTTGCTCATAAATTCCGACAGAACATATAAAGGCCCCTTTACGAAGGGGCCTTTTTTTATTAAACTAGTATTTCAACTAATCGGACGAATGTCCGACTAAGGATACAAAAATGACTACGAATAATCTCCCGGCATCGCCTTCTTACGACCTCCTACATTCGCTTACATTCTGTGTATTTGACCTTGAAACCACCGGTGGAAATCACCAGCACGATAAAATTATCGAAATCGGTTTAGTCCGGATCAAAGAATTAAAAATCGTTGCGCAAAAAAGTTTTTTAATCCGCCCTGAAATTCATATCCCCGAGTTCATCCAGAAATTGACCAGCATTAAAGACGCTGACGTCGCCAATGCACCTCTTATTGAAGACGTCATTGATGAGATCCTGGAATTCATGGGGGACTCAATCCTCGTGGCCCACAACACGTCCTTTGACGTACCTTTTTTCAATTCAGTTTTAAGACGTATGGAGCGCCCGGAGCTTTTAAATAAGTCCATCTGCACTAATCTAATGACGAAGTATATGATTCCCAATCTGCTCAGCTCAAACCTGAATTACATGAGCAAGATTTTTAATCTTCAACATCAGAAGGCCCATAGAGCACTCGACGACACTATGGCCTCTGCTGAATTATTATTAAAGTACTTGTCGATTTTCATTCATAAGAAAATTTCGAAAGTTAACAGCCTTTATTATCCAAAAAATAAGTTCGAGCTGGATCGTATTAATTTTAAAAAAGATATGCCACTTGAGCCGATCATTGAACAAATCAATTCTTTAACGTCACCTTTTTTAGTAACACTTAAAGGTGTTGAAGGTGTAGTGCTTTTTTCTATGCCGTCTCACGGACGTGCTGATGAAAAAAAATACATCACTGATAAAATAAAAAGTATCCCGTTTGAGATCCTGACATTGAAGCTCACCGGCCCTTATTTCCAGGGTCTGCTTGAAATGGCTTCATATTTTTCAAAAATCAGCGATGCTCTGGAAGTTGAAACTATCAAAAAACTTTGTGAGTTCAACGGAATTGATTATTCAACCGTCGACCATCATACTCCCGAGGATATGCCTGCAGACTTCATTGTTGTGAATCATCTGATTCCTGAACAGCATGTAATTTATCCGCTTCGAGCGCTTCATCAAAAACTGGAGCTAGTTTTCCGCTACCCCACTCACCAGAATAAGCTGGTTCAGTACATAAACTCAAAAAGTGCGAGAATGGGTCAGGGCAAAATGAAGCGAGATCATTTGAATGCGATGATTAACAATTTTCTGGTTCAGTATTTAAAAACGAACAGTGATTTTTTAATAATCAACCGTCAGAATGTAAAAATCGCGAACTCTGACATTCAGGTGGAATTTGAAAAATTTATTGCGGAAAATCCCAATAACTATGACTTTCCACATACATTTCTTTAAGAGATTTTTATGAACGGTAGATTAAACGGATTTCCTGCTTCAGAAAATTAATTTCCAGTTTTTCAAAAATCAAAAGATGCTGGATCAGTTTCGATTGGGCGATTTTATCCTCATACTCAAATTCATCATCGAGCTTTAAAACAATCTGATTCGAAAACTCTAGGACTTCTCCTGAAAGCACTCCATGATGTGCCTGGGTGACTAAGCGATGGTGAGCATAAGCTGTCATAAGCTCACCACAGATCAGATAAAAAATCATCGACATGATGGAAGCATTAATCTGGTGAGAAAACTTTTCAAGTGTCGGTGAATATTTCATCTCTAATCTAAGATTGGATTCGATCATTCTAAAACGAAGCAGGTTGATCGCCTGGTCAAGTGAATCATGAATTGAAATTTTTGTTTGTGCCGTGGGAGAAAATTTCGAAAATCCTAAAAATATCTCAACTAGCTCCTTGCATCTTTTAGCTCCGCTCTTCATATCTTCAAGATCTGAAAGTGCGTCCGGAGTCCAGTCATCTTCCAGCGATAATAAAGAAAGTGCAGCTAAAATTCCGGCCAGTGGGTTATTTAATTCATGAGCAATTGAACTTGAAATAATTCCC
>JACMRM010000041.1 GCA_014376445.1 Bacteriovorax sp.
AATTCTTCTTTGAGCGTTCTCACGGTTAATAACGTTAGGTCCCGTTGCTTCATACACTTCTGCAACTTCTGAAAGTTTAACTTTTGATCCATCAGGAAGAATTTTAATGATGGTATTTTGAATTTTATCAATATCAGTTCTCGAGTTGTCATCAAAGCGCATAAACACATTGAATGATTTTGGGCCTTCATAAATTTGCGCAACAATCTCACCTTTTAATGCTTTCTCTAAAGTCTGTGTTATTTCTCCCACCGGAATTCCTAGCCTGGAAGCCATTTCTCTTTTTAGCTGAATTTTAATTTGAGGAATAAGAACCTGCTGCTCAACCTGTAGGTCGACCAGTCCCTTAACATCTTCGAGGCGGGATTTAATTTCAAATCCTTTTTTCCTCAGAGTATTCAAATCCGGTCCATAAAGTTTGATAGCAATAGCAGCTTTGACTCCTGAAAGAAGATGATCAAGCCTATGTGAAATTGGCTGGCCAATATTAACAACGACTCCATCTAAACTTTGAAGCTTGGTGCGAATATCTGCCAGCACCAGTGACTTATCCCGCGTTTTACCTTTTTCTGCTTTCTTAAAATCAACATCAAGTTCTGAAGAATGAACTCCTTCAGCATGCTCATCCTGCTCAGCTCGTCCTGTTCGTCTTGATACAGAAGTGACTTCCGGAACACTTAAAATAAGCTCCTCTGCTTTTTGCCCAATCTTGTTGGATTCAGAAAGTGAAATACCTGGCTGACTTAATAATCCAATGACTGCAGTTCCTTCGTTAAATTTAGGTAGAAAATCTTTACCTAAATGAGGTACGAGACTTAAAGAAAAAATGAACAGGAGTCCAACAATAGATAGTAATAGATAGGGACGATCGAGAGTTTTTTCAAGAATTTTTCGATCGTATTTTTTAAGAAATCTTACTAAAAATCCATCTGGTTTCTCCAATACTTCTGACTTCCCCAGTAATAATGAACAAAGTACAGGTGTAACAGTTAGAGAGATAAATAATGAAGCAATTAAAGAAACGATATATGAAATCCCCAATGGGATAAATAATCTTCCTTCGAGACCTCCAAGAAAAAATAGCGGTAAAAAAACTAATACAACGATGATGGTAGCAAAAACGATTGAATTTCTGACTTCTGATGAAGCTTCAAAAATAATAACAAGAGAAGATTTTTTTATTGGGGCCTGACTATTTTCTTTAAGACGTCTTAAAACATTTTCAACGTCTACAATAGCATCATCAACAAGTTCTCCGATGGCAATAGCAAGTCCCCCCAACGTCATTGTGTTTATTGAAAGTCCGAACATTTTTAAAATAATAAATGTAGCCACAAAGGAAAGTGGAATCGCAGTCAAAGTAATAAGTGTCGTTCTAAAGTTCATTAAAAAAAGAACCAGTACAATTACAATAAAAATACCCGCATCTCTTAGTGCTTCTTCTACATTGGTAATTGAATTTTTGATGAAATCCGCTTGTTTAAAAAGATGACCATGAAGCTTCATTCCTTTCGGCAGCGTCGTCTCAATACTTTTTAAAACAACATCAATCTTTTCTGTAAGTTCAATCGTACTGGCACCCGGTTGTTTCATAATACTTAGAATCACACCAGGTTTAGCATTGATACCTGCATCCCCTCTTTTAATTTGAGAATCAACTTCAACAATGGCTATGTCTTTAACTAAAACGGCCTTTCCTAAATGTTTACCGACGGCAGTATTTTCGACATCACTAATATTTTCGGCCCTAGCTAAATTTCGGACGAGATACTCCTGTCCTTCTTTATCTAAATAACCACCAGTGGTATTTTGGCTTAAGAGGTTTAAATTTTTTTCAACTTCTTCTAAATTAAGCTGATAAAAGTTTAATTTGCTCGCAGACATTTTTATTTGATATTGTTTTACTCCCCCACCAATTGAAATAACTTGTGAAACTCCTGGAATACTCAAAAGTCTCGGCTTAATCACCCAGTCTGCGTAAGTTCTAAGATCAATTGGATTTAATTCAGAATTATTTTCAAGTGATAAACCGATGAGTTGAATCTCTCCCATAATAGAAGAGATCGGCCCCATTATAGGAGTGGCCATTTTTGGCAATTGCTCTTTTGTTTCAATCAATTTTTCTGAAACTAACTGGCGATTTTTAAAAATCTCAGTTCCCCAATCGAATTCGACATAGATAACAGATAGTCCGACTCCTGACGTAGATCGAACTCTATTAACTCCAGGAAGCCCATTAAGAGCATTTTCCAGCGGGAGTGTAATAAGTGTTTCAACTTCTTCTGGGGCCATTCCCTCTGCTTCAGTCATAATATTAACTGTTGGTCTGTTTAGATCCGGAAAAACATCAACTGGAAGTTTTGTAAGAATAAAACCACCGTAGATTAATATAATGACAGAAAGAGCAACTACAAAAAGTCTATTCTTCAAAGAAAATTTTATTATATGATTGAGCATGTAGTCCTTTATATTATTGATGTCTGCCAATTAACTTAATCAACTCTTCCACTTTTTCTGATGCAAGTTTTTCATCTTTATGCTTTATAGCTTCACTTACACAACTATTAAGATGCGTTTTCAGAATAGATTGTTCAACAGAATACAGCGCTGACTTTGCTGCCCTCACTTGAATCAAAATATCTGGACAATAAAGCCTTTGCTCAATCATACCGACAATAGCTTCAATTTGTCCTTTAGCTTTGTTAAGCTTAATTTTTTCTTTTTTATGATCTGGGTGTTGACCTTCTTCATGACAATGATGCTTTTGCGGGATCTTTTTTGCAGTCTTTTTTTTCTGAGTCGTCACAAATATCCCCTCTAAAACGTATACCCGTTGAAGTATGAGATTATAATTTTACCATACCCCAGAGGGGTTTAACTTAATAAAAGGAATACGACATGAAGATGGTTTTTGTGACATTGATGGGAATGATCGTTATCTCTAACTCGGCCTATAGTATGGGTGGTGATAAGCCTGGCCCAAATGGTGGATTTGTGAAAATGCCAGGAACTTATCATGTGGAACTTGTTCCAAAAAAAGATAAGGTACTTGTTTATCTTCTGGACTTAAGTTTGAAGAACCCAATTTCTCAAGATTCATCTGTTACTTTAAAGCTGATAAACAAAGAGACTAAGGAGCTTGGCTGTAAGGTTGAAAATAAGTATTTTATTTGTAATATTTCGAGTGCTGAATTTGCCCAGTATTCTGAAGTCAATGTTGAGAGTATTCGAAATAAGATCAAGGGCAAGGTCGCTGTCTATAAGATTCCCTTAAAGTTTGATTAGAATTGAGCCTAAGCTTTTAAACGACATAAAAGCTTAGGCACACTTATTAGAATACGATTGATGTTAGTTCAGTGATATCTGTGTTTTGATCTGGAGTTGCGAGAATACAATTATTTTTTAATTTAAGCGCTTCTTCGCTAGTTAATTTTTCAATTTTTTCCTCCATTTTGCTTGATCGTAATTTCCCTTGAACTAAATATTTGCGCTCTTTACCGGCCAGATCTAAGGCGATTACAGTTGCTGAGCCAATTTTTTCATCATGATATTTAGAAAGAATTTTTCCACTAAAGTGAAATTCTCTGTGATAGAGATCGATCTTCTGGCCTTCAGCAGGCAATGTTAATTCGCTGGCCTTAACCATCTCGAGGTTATTTCTACTATTCGGTAATCTTTTGGCATAAATCTCTACTTTATTTCCTACCTTTACTTGATTTGAATCTTTGCAAATTAAAAGATTTTTTTCAGGAAGAATTTCAGTGACTCTGTGAAAAGCATAAGTCTTGGTCGATAAAAAATTTAAGCTTATCAATAAGATTGTCAGGCCAAGTTTAGATCTTGTCATAAATTCTCCTTGTTTTGTAATAGGTATACGTCATGATATTCTATTTCGTGACAAGGAGAACAAAACCCGAGTTTGAATGGATTAAGAGTCATACGATTTCAAAAAATTATTACATTTTCTTATCCATCATCATTTTTTGACAACTATTTTTATCCGTACCCATCTCACATTTTTCCATTACATTTTTACTACACATTTTTTTGTCTTTATGAATTTTCATGCAATCTTTCATCATTAAATTCATCTTATTCATATCTTCTTTACTCATCATTCCATCTTTACCGGCCATTTCCATGCCGTTCATTTCCTTATTATCCATTTTCATTTCATTCTTTTTCTCAGCGACTACTTTGGTCTCTGCATGATGATCTTCATGAGAATCTTTGTTCTCTTGAGCATAAGAATAACTCAAGGTAATAAAGCTAATTAATAAAGTAACTGATATTTTTGACATTAATTTCGATTTCATAATAACTCCTTTCACATTTTAATAAATTTGTCAGAGGTGACTTAAATAAAGAATAATTGAAAAGATTGAGAAGTTACGTGATTCAGATCATGTTTTCTTAAAATTAAAATATTACACTAAGTAAGGTCTACATATTTATAAGGATATTGAATGGAAAAATATATGCATCAAAATAATACTTCGCATGGTTCTACTCACCCATTAAAAAATAGTATTAATGCAAACAATACCGAATATACATGTCCAATGCATTCTCAAATTAGACAAATCGGTCCTGGTAATTGTCCTATTTGTGGAATGAATCTTGAGCCTGTTGAGATTAATATTAACGAGGAAGAAAACTCTGAATACCTTTTAATGTTTAAAAGATTTTTAATAAGTGTGATTCTTTCCATGCCACTTCTTTTTATTACGATGGGTGGAAGACATTTTATTCATCAAGAATATATTATTCAGTATTTAAAGTGGGTAGAGCTTCTTATTGCGACACCAGTGGTTCTTTGGGGAGGCTGGCCATTCTTTGTAAAGTTTTGGCAATCTTTGCAAAATAAAAATTTAAACATGTTCACTTTGATCGGTCTTGGAACTGGAGTTGCTTATGGATACAGTGTTGTGGCAGTAATTTTTCCACAACTTTTCCCAGATTCTTTTAAAGATTCAATGACCGGTGAAGTAGGCTTATATTTTGAAGCTTCTGCTGTCATTGTCACACTCATACTACTTGGACAAGTTTTAGAATTGAAAGCACGTGGACAAACAAGTGCTGCTATCAAGGCCTTATTAGGACTTTCTCCAAAAACGGCAAAACGAATTAATTCCGATAACACTGAAGTAGATATTCCTCTTGAACAAGTCGTTCTTAATGATCGTCTTCGAGTAAGGCCAGGTGAAAAAATTCCTGTTGATGGCGTATTACTAGATGGTATTTCGTCTGTTGATGAATCGATGATTTCTGGTGAATCCTTACCAGTTGAAAAGACTGTTGGCTCCAAAGTTATAGGTGCTACAATTAATGCTACTGGTACATTTATTATGAAGGCCGAAAAAGTTGGGAAAGATACACTCTTGTCACAAATTGTTCAAATGGTTTCGGAGGCCCAACGATCACGAGCACCTATTCAAAAACTTGCGGATGTTGTTGCAGGATATTTTGTTCCGATAGTTATTTTAATTTCAGTCATCACAGCAATTACATGGTCACTAGTTGGTCCTGAGCCAAAACTTGCTCATGCGATCGTAAATGCTGTCGCTGTTTTAATTATCGCTTGTCCCTGTGCTCTTGGACTTGCAACCCCTATGTCTATTATGGTTGCGACCGGACGAGCTGCGACGATGGGTATTCTCTTTAAGAATGCAGAGGCCATTGAAGAAATGAGAAAAGTTAATACACTTGTTGTCGATAAAACGGGAACACTCACAGTTGGAAAACCAAAACTTGTCGCAGTAAAAAGTGCAGGTGTCTTAAGTGAGAATGAGCTTCTCTCATTTGCTGCCAGTCTGGAAAAAGTGAGTGAGCATCCCCTCGCTTTGGCCATTGTCGATGGAGCAAAAGAAAGAAATATAAATCTAGTGGATGTTACAAATTTTTCATCTGTAACTGGCAAAGGTATTCAAGCAAATTATCAGACAAAAAAGGTCGCTGTCGGTAATAAGGCCATGATGGATGATTTATCTGTTGATTATAAAAAATTTGAAAAAGAAATGGATGTCTTACGTGAGGATGGCCTTACAGTTATGTTTGTTGCCGTTGATAATCAACTTGCGGGTTTTGTGGGTGTTGTTGACCCTATTAAAGAAACAACTCCTGTCGCAATCAAAGCACTTC
>JACMRM010000042.1 GCA_014376445.1 Bacteriovorax sp.
GAAGCACTAGTTGCTCATCATCAGGCCGAGTTAATGAAAGGCCAGGAAGATTAAAAGGGGACTAACGTGAGTATCGTAAGTCTAGATCAACACCTCAAACACTTTTACAATTCAGAGAAAAAGTCTCTTCTCAATAACTATCCTGGTCTGACGCTTCATCGTTTAAGACAGGATATAAATCTGCATGCCTTTTTAAACGGTGTAGATTCAGAAGAGCTTTTTGATTTTCCTTATCTGCCAAGCAGAACAAATCCACTAACAATCTTCTTTGATAAACTTGCTGATGGAGTGCCTCTTGAGTACATTACTGGCTATGCATATTTTTTTCGCTCACTTTTTAAAGTTACGAAAGATGTTTTGATCCCAAGAAGTGAAACTGAAATTTTAGTTGAACTGGCCTCGCAGGAAATCAAAAAGAATTTCAAGAATAAGAGCTGTCGTATTGCTGATATAGGTACAGGTTCGGGAGCGATTGCAATTTCATTGTTAATGGAAGATGCTGCCAACCTTGAAATGGTGGCCACAGACATTTCGGAGAAAGCCTTGAAGCTTGCTCAGGAAAATTTTTTTACTCATCGATACTCAATTTCTGCCGGTCATCAAGTCTCATTTATCACAAGTGACCGCCTGGAAGCCGTTCCCGGAATTTTTGATATTATTTTGTCTAATCCACCTTACATAAAAAGAAAGGCTGACTGGCCAGAAGTTCATTTCCAGGTAATGAATTTTGAACCGCATCTGGCCCTTTTCATTGAAGACGATCAGTATAACCAATGGTTTCAAGAATTTTTTACAAGTATTTATGAAAAATTATCCGTTCACGGTATATCCTTGGTAGAAGGGCATGAGAGCCATTTGAATGATCTTGCGGCGATGGCAAAAGCCATCGGTTTTAAGGAAGCAGTCGTGATTCAGGATTACTCACAAAAAAACAGATTTTTAAAGTTAAAAAAATAATAAGGAAGCATCATGGACAAGTTAATTATCACAGGCCCTTCAAAACTTTCAGGAAGCGTGCGTATCGCGAGAGCGAAGAATGCTTACCTTCCAATTTTAGCGGCCGTTTTACTATCAGATAAAAAAGTTCACTTAAAAAATGTTCCAGATCTTCAAGACATCAAGACAATGATTAAATTGTTATCAAACCTTGGTGTAACTGTAACGAAAGACGGTGACACAACTACTTTCGATGCTTCTACATTAAACTCACATGAAGCTACCTACGACATCGTAAAAACAATGAGAGCGTCGATTTTCGTTCTTGGACCATTATTAGCTCGAAGAAAAGCTGCAAAAGTTTCACTTCCAGGTGGATGCGCTATCGGTACCCGTCCTATTGATCTTCACTTAGTAAATTTAGAAAAACTTGGATGCGAAATCAATGTTCACTCTGGATATGTAGACGCTACAGTCGTAAAAATGAAAGCGACTCACGTAACTCTTGCATTCCCTTCAGTCGGAGCAACTGAAAACTTAATGATGGCCGCTGTATTTTCTGATGGTGTAACGACAATCGAAAACTCTGCACTTGAGCCTGAGATCGACGATCTTGCAAATTTTATCAATGCCATGGGCGGAAACGTAAAAGGAATTGGAACACGCACGATTGTTGTTACCGGTGTAAAAGAATTAAAAGAAGCAACATACGAAGCTATCGGTGACCGTATTGAAGCTGCTACCTATTTAATGGCCGCTCTTGCGACTAAATCAGAAATCGAAATTAAAGGAGTGAATCCTCGACATCTTGATTTTGTTATAGAAACTCTTCAGACTATGGGAGCAAAAATCGTTACAGATGATTCTTCTATTAAAGTTTTCAAGAGCGAGTTGAAAGGATGCCTGATTGATACAGCTCCACACCCGGGTTTTCCAACGGATGCTCAAGCTCAAATGATTGCTCTTTGCACACAGGTTAAAGGAGCTTCGGTTATTACTGAAAATATTTTCGAAAATCGTTTCATGCACGTTCCTGAACTGGTTCGCCTTGGAGCTGACATTACTTTAAAAGGTAAATCTGCTTTCATTCAGGGGGGAGAAAAATTAACGGCAGCACCAATCATGTGTACTGACCTTCGCGCCTCAGCCGCTTTAATTATCGCAGCTCTTGCAACTGAAGGTGAGACAGAGATCCAGCGTGTCTATCATTTGGATAGAGGTTATGAGCGTCTAGTTGCGAAGTTCACAGAACTTGGCGCAAATATCAAACGTGTTCCAGGAAATCCAACATAAAGAGGGTTAAGTGCAGGACTGTATTTTTTGTAAAATAGTAGAAGGCAAAATTCCATCGACGAAAGTCTTTGAAAATGAAAATGTTCTAGGTTTTGTGGATCTTCATCCGCAGGCAAAAATTCATCTTCTCTTTATTCATAAGAATCACTCTGTAGACATCAATGATATGGCCGCAAATCCTGCTCATATAGGCTTTGTCTTTCAGGGGATTGCTGAGTACACGAAGTCTTCTGGACTTGATAAAACCGGTTTTAGAGTTGTAACTAACCTTGGAAGAGAAGCAGGCCAGTCTGTTTTTCACACGCACTTCCATATTGTTGGCGGCGAGCACCTTGGACTTTTCGGACGCTGATTCATTTTTGAAAAAAGCAGACTGCAGTTCATCAAAAAAAACATATTTTATACCATCTAGATGTAAATCTCTTTTGTTCTCAAAAACACACAGGAGATTTTTATGCCTTATTTATTAATTCTGATTTCATTGATCTTTGTTTCATGTGGAGTAAAAGAAAATGCCTTAAGCAAGCTTCCCAGCTCTACATATTCATTGGAGCAAAGAACATTTATCACTATTAAGCACGAAGACGGTAAGTCTATTATCCGCAGTAAAATTTTAAATCAATTCGTTGAAGAAGAAATCCCGTCAACAGAAGCTGCCATCCAGATCGACAAAGGGGATGAACTTATCGGCAACGAAATGGATCAGCGAGATCTGAAGATTTACGCTGCCAATGAAAAGAGTATGGCGAAGATTATTGTATCTTTCACAGATCATGAAGAGATTTTTTTTGTGCCGAAAGATGTTCCTCTTAAAACAATCACTGCAAGATTGAATTTGAAGCCGGAAGCAGAAAGAGTTTTTAAATGGATTA
>JACMRM010000043.1 GCA_014376445.1 Bacteriovorax sp.
CAACGATATTCTTGCTGAGGGCCTCAGCTTCTGAATAGCCGTACATAATTTCGGCGCCTCGATTCCATGCTAAAATATTGCCTTCTAAATCCTGGAAGGTAATTGCATCATTGGAATCTTGAATAACAGTCGTCATTCGACGAAATTTTTCTAACGATCCCATTTGCTTAGTAACAGTTTTACCGCTTTTTACTTTGCTATTTTTGTTAATTTTTTTTTGAGGTGTGACTTTTTTCGTGCGCATTGTTTACTCTTAATTATTTTGTTATATCGAAGAACCTTATGACCTTCCCCCCAAATCTACCTCCAACTTGATGATGAGTCACCCTATGTTATAACTATTTAAAGTTAATAATAAGTACCAATCAAAATTTGAAAGGTACGATTTTCATGATTTGATTCACATTTTTATCAATACAAAAGACCGAATTATTGAAGTGTACGCTTCTCTTTATGAGAAAGGCTTCTCCTTAAGAGAAGTTGAAGAACAAACTGGAATTTCCAAATTCACAATTTTTGGCACACTTTCTAAACACGGAACACCAAAAAGAAATTACGTCACTGGCAAAAATGTTCTTAAAGACTGGACAAAAACATTGTACATCGGGCATCCACCTTTCGGTCGGATTTACCTTGATGGCAACCTTGTTATGGACCCAAAAGATTATTTAATTGCCAGAAGAATTCTAAGGCTCCATTAATCCGGTAAATCCAATCAATCAATCAATTGCAGACACCCTTAACGCCAAAAAAATACCAACTCGTAAGGGCGCTCAATGGTCTAGAAGTGTGGTTCGCACCATTATTATTAGAGAAAATAAACTTAATCCTTAGGAGGTTAGTATGGATAAATTAATCGCAATTGCCGCAGCATTGGCCGTTCTAACAGTATCAAGTGGACAGCTTCACAAAGTATTTCACAAACTCCTTGTGGCCCAATTACAGCTCATAAAAGATTCACAGTCATCGACTTGGGGCCAGGCAATGCTGTTACCGAGCAATTTGAAACTTTAGTATAACCTTTGAATAACTATCTATTAATGTGGCTTGTTATTCTAAGACGAAAAAATCATAAACAATCAGTGGTTTGGAAGTATTATGATGTATTTGCACCAAAACTTAAGAATTTATGATTTCAGATAATAGAAATTAATAATGCATTTTGCCTCTGGCGCAGATAAGTTTCACTTCTCGGAGAAACTACAACACCGGCACATTTGTGAGCAAGATTTGAGAAATAAAAATGATAAAAAAAAATAAAAAAAAAGTGAAAGAGAAAACTACAACGAAAACTGCAAAACGGCCGGTTAAAAAAGTAATTCAAAAATTACCTAATAAAACAGAACCTCGGCTAAACATTATAAAACCAACACTTCGTACTACTCCAGTAGTTGGCATAGGTGCCTCGGCCGGTGGTTTAGAAACCATCCAAGCGCTAATTAAAAATCTTCCAGACAATACTGGATTAGGTTTTGTTATTATCCAACATTTGTCGGAAGAATATCCTTCTCTAGCTGAACAAATTTATGCAAATTCCACATCTATGAAAGTTCATATTGGAAAAGATGGCATGGAAGTTGAGCCCAATCAAATTTATTTCAACCCTCATGATGCCGACCTAATTTTAAAAAATGGTTTTTTAAAATTAGTTCCAAGACTAGATTCGACATCCAAAGGCCTGCATCTACCAATTAATCAATTCTTTAAATCTTTAGCTCTCGAACGCAAAAACCAAAGTATTGGGATAATTCTTTCTGGAACAGGCGCTGACGGCGTTGAAGGAATGAAAGCTCTCCGACTTGCAGGTGGGATAACTATTACCCAAGATCCAGCAACGGCACTTTACTCTGCTATGCCACAAGCAACTTTAGATCAAATAGATGTTGATTTTGTTCTACCTGCTGAAAAAATGGGTAATGAATTGGCCAATATTTTTCATCGAGTTGTTAAAAACAAGTCATTAAGTGCTTCAGAAAAAATTCAGATTAAACCATTGAATGAAAAAGA
>JACMRM010000044.1 GCA_014376445.1 Bacteriovorax sp.
AAAGTATCTTACTTCTTAATCGTTGTTGCTTTTTTATTTTCAGCAGACAGTTTGTCTTCTTTGGTATTCAAGCGTCCTGTATTATCAACTGAAAGAACCGCAGACTTATCCGTCTCATTTTCTTTTTCTAAATGAGTTGATGTTGTTTGTGCTGTTTCAGCAATTTCTTGAAGAGATACAGTTTTTGTTTCAGTCGCTCTTTTTACTGCAGCTTTATTTGTTGAAGCCAAGGCCGCTGTCGTTGCAAGTAAAGAAATAATTAATAGAACCTTCATAACATCTCCTGAAAGGGGTTTTTAGAATCATCTCATTTGTATAACTTTAAAATAGAGGTTATGAAAGGATTACAGCCCCGGAAATAGAGTGTCTAAAAATTAGACACTCTAGCGTTTCGTGTTGTTTCTGGGCGATTATGTCCGGTTAATTTCTGAGCGAAAATGTCCAATCGGTTCTAGGCCACTTTCCTCAGTTTCGACTTATCCCCATAATCATTTAATCTTTTTCTTGAATGAACTCTGCAGTGAATTATATTTATTATAGGCTTCATCTTCTGAAAAGCAGCTTTAGAAAAAATCACATTGTAGTTTTCTGCTGATTTCAATGACTCGATAGTAAATAAGTGATGAAAAGCATAGAGTGGGTGACTAACGCATGTGAGCTACTACAAATTTACTGGAACCAATATTAAATATTAAAATATTAGAGATTCATTTTCTGATGATAGTAACGATGAAACATAGCAAGACCATCTTCATAGGGACTCTGATAAGGGCCTTGTTCTTCACGACCTTCGTTATAAAGTATTTTTCTTCCAGCGGCCAGCTTAAGACACATTTCTGAATCTTCATCTGCTGTTTCAATATAGGCGGCTTCTGCTGCATCTCTCAATTCAGGAAAGTTTTCAATAACATCCTCATGATGAAAAAAATCTATATGATTTATGCACGTTTCAGGGCCGGTTGGATGAACTGTACTGATTGCCATGAAAAGTGGATACCACTCGATCATGATATTTGGATAAAACATAATAAGAATGCCACCGTACTGAGGAAGTTTATCAGGATAGAATTTTAAAAATTCTGTGATCCATTTTTTGTACTTGGGAGTTGTCTGTTGTTTTTCTAAAAAACTGCGGTCTTTAAGTTTAAAAAGCTGACTGGTATATTGATCATGATCTATCCAACTAATACTTTTTAAATCGACGAAACCTGCAAAGCCAGGATGGACGAAAGGAACATGATAATCTTCAGCGAACCCATCAATATAGTTTTTCCAGTTAAAATTAAGTTTGTCAGTAAATGTTTTTGTGTAAACCATTTTTTTTAGATTCATTTCATTAACTAATTCAAAACTTTTTAATTCATTGGAAAAACTTGAATTTCCTGTGAAAAGGAGGTTGTTCCAGTTTTCAAAATTAGATTTGGAAAGTGTAAATTTATCTTTGCAGCTGTCAAAGAAAGGAGTGTTAACACATTTTCCTTCAGCATTATAGCTCCAGTTATGTAATGGACAAGAGATATTGATTGAATTGCCCTGACCCGATACCATCTTTGCCTGACGGTGGGAGCAAACATTTTCGAGCAGGTAAAGGTCACTATTTTTTCTGGTTAAGATTTTTGCTTCATCAAGCCTTTCTACTACCCTGTAATCGCCATCTTTCTTTAGCATGGAAGAGGCGCCAATGTATTGGATGGAATTTTTAAAAAAACACTCAAGCTCTTTTTTATGAATTTCTTCCGAGAAATAATTTTCAATTGGAATTCCGCTAAGCAGTTTCATATAACCTCAAAAAATGAGCATACAGTGCTTGCAACCAATTCCCTTTCCCTATCAATAGTTGCGAGATGATAAGAGTCATAAAGGATCAGGTTGTCAAAACTTGAATTAATTTTTTCTTTCATGAAATAGACACTTTTTATACTGGCCACATCATCCTCAAGCGGATGAATGGCGAAAACTGGAGAAGCAATTTTCGATAAGTTTTCGCGGACAAAATTATTCATTAAATGCATCTGCCAGAAACTTCGGAAAGGAATTTTTGAATAATGAGTGGTTGAAGTATCACTCATCTTTGCCGATACACGTTTTCTGATTCTTTCATCTTTTATTCCGTAAGGATATCCCTCTGGCAGATTGTAAAAATAGTAAAAAGGTGTAAAGCGAAACCAGGCTATGTAGGCCGTGAGTGTTGGTAAACTCCAGCCATCATAAAATAAAGTTGTAGAGATAGGGCAAATATTTTTTATCCTGTCTCCATACTTGATTCCAAGATATAAACTTAGAACAGCACCAAGGCATAGTCCTGATACAGAGACATGCTCGAATTCTTTCTCAAGTTTTTCAAAAGCAGCAGATGCATAATCTGCATACTCTTGCCACTTGATGGAATTTAGATTCTTATAATGAGTACCGTGACCGGGAAGTAGAGGCACTACAACATAAAAGCCATGTTGCTCTAGATGCCTTTTTAAATACGTCATCTCCGCAAGGCCACCGCCTAGACCATGTAGAAGAAGAACTGCATGTCGTTTACTGTTATTGATAACAACCTCTACTGAAATTATATCCCATCTGCATAATTTAAAATCTAAGTCTACGCTCTAAGTGCTTGTTGTGTAGTCGGAGTTACTGAAGAATGAAAATTGTAATTGAGTTGTAATGAATTTTTAATGGCGTTTTAATACTGTTGTAATGATTCTGTAATTAAACTATTAAGTTAAGCGAAATTGTTTTGTATGTTTGACGGTTTTCTTTACTGAGCGTATTATTTTATAATGAGTCCATGGCTTATTTTATTTTTCGCAATCTGCTCTGAAGTTGTCGGTACAACGGCAATGAAACTTTCAAACGGATTCACTAAAGTCGTACCAATTGTTTTTGTTCTTTTAGGCTATGGATCAGCTCTTATTTTACTCGCGAAATCCATGAAGGATATTCCTCTTGGAACGGCCTATGCTGTCTGGGCAGGGTTTGGAACAGTTTGTGCAGCTTTGATTGGTAAATTTTTATTTCAGGAACATTTCGGATTGGCGCAATTTTTAGGAATGTTTCTGGTGATTTCAGGCATTGTGATACTTCATCTTTATCAAACCCATTAAAAAATAACAGACTCAATGTAACGCGATTTGGTTACAAAAAGTCTGCCTCGAACATTTAGTTATTTTTTGTAGCAGTTTGTGATCATGCACATTTGAAGGCCTTGTGAGAAACAGTTTTGTTGAGCGTTCGACATTGCCTCAAGTTGTGTTTCGCCGTGACCTTGAACAGGCATAGTGATTGGGCCAGAAGGTCCACCAATGTTTAGAGTGCCAGTACCAGAGCAAGAACGATTAGCATTTTTTTCATATTGGTCTCCTTATGATAAGTGATGTGATCACGGAACTTATATCATAAGAAAATTTTCGAAGTCATTCGCGTAAGGTCATTTAAGATGAAGATAAGTATTTCTTAAGTTTGTTCTAAGCTTAAGCAATATCGACTTTTGATCCTAAAAATTCTGTCGCGAAATACACCAGTGCACAGACAGGCATTGCAAAACCTATATAAGAAGTCAGCAACCATCCGCCGTGAGCAAAGGCCCATGCACCAGACATGGAACCGAAAGCACCACCGACAAATAAAACTGCGACGTAAAGTCCGTTGAGGCGGCTTCTATGATCGGCCCTTAACGAGAAGATTGCACGCTGGCCTAAAACTAAATTGGCCGTTACTCCGGCATCGAGGAGAATGGCCGCGATCACCAGACACGCAACTGAAAGTGTTGATCCTGGAGCGAAAAGATGTGTAATAAGAAAAGATAGTGAAGTGCTGACCATAGCAAGTGCTGTTGCCTGTCTGATCATTCCTTTATCTGCATATTTTCCTGCAAGAGGTGCTACAACAGCGCCAGCAATTCCGGCGAGAGCAAAGAATGCAATTTCTGTCTGTGAAAAATTGTAATGTGGGCCGGATAAATATAACGGGACTGCTGTCCAGAAAAGACAGAATGTTCCGAATAAAAAGGCTTGATAAAAAGCGCGTCTTCTAAGTAGAGGAGTGTCTATAAATAAGTGAAGCATCGAAGCGATGAGTGCACTGTATTTTAAATTTGTAGCGGCAGGTTTTCTTTCAGGAAGAAAGCGATAGAGAACAATAGTCAAAAAAAACATGAGACTTGCTGAGAAAAGAAAAACGGCATGCCATGAAAAAAGGTCCGTCAGAAAACTTGCGATCGGCCGTGAGAGCATAATCCCCATCATGAGGCCGCTCATCAGATTTCCAACAACGCGGCCTTTGACTGACTCGTGAGCGAGGTGAGCAGAGTATGGAAGAATGATCTGAACAGTTGAAACACAAAGGCCTACCAGAAATGCAGCGATAAAATAAGGAACAAGCTGGGTCGCAAATCCCAGACCTAAAAGAGCAACGATAGAAAGTGAGAGCATTGTTAAAATTAATTTTCTATTTTCCAGTAAATCTCCCAACGGAGCAATGAGCAGAACCCCGAGTCCGTAGCCCATTTGTGTGAGCGTCGTCACAAGACCCGCAATTTCTGGAGAAAGATTTAGAGACTTTGCAATCAATGCAATCAAGGGCTGAGCGTAATATAAATTGGCAGCGATTACACCAACTGCCACTGCAAGCAATGGGATGAGCCATGATGGCACCCCAGGGGGAAAGTGTGGTTTATTTTCAGTATTTGACATAAGTGGCCTTACAAAAATCAAGTATTCTAGCAGGACTAAGTTAGACGAACATCAAAACAATTTCAATTAAATATTATTAAATAGGCCTATAAAAGATTATGCTCTTTAAGAAGAAATAATTATGAAAGATTTTTTTAAATGAATACACTGGAAAGGAATAAATTATGATTACAGCTAAAAGAGCGGCGGGCCTAACCGCAGAAATAAAAGTGAGAGAGCATTCTCTTTTTTCAGGTGTTGCAGATGGCCTGGGCGGACATGATGAAGGTCTTAATCCGCACGAACTTCTGGAAGGAGCACTCGCTGCTTGTACAATTATTACCGTACAGATGTATGCAAATCGAAAAAATATGAAGCTTGAGTCGACAGATGTTGCCATAAAAATTACAGCAGAAGGTACGGAAACTAGAATTAGCAGGGATATTAAATTTAATGGTGATTTGACTTTAGAAGAGCATGCACGTCTTTTAGAAATTGCCGATAAATGTCCTATTCATAGACTACTGGAAAGTCATATAAAAATTGATACCAATGCCTTATAGCTACCACCACTTTTCCTTAATAGATTAGAAAAATTTGTAAAGAACACTGGTGATAAATCTCACTTCCTTATCTCTCACAACAGTTGGAGAATTGGAAACCTCGTTGCCGTAAAATTTCACACCGACATTACCGACAAAAGTCCATTTGCCATGATAGTGTATAGTTTCAAACATTGTTCCATAATTAAGAGTGTTGGTTCCTTCATAGTATTTAAAACCACTTGGAGAGACTTCTTCATTTTTAACTCCGAAGTAATAATTAACATATTTATTATCCCAGTATTGTAAAAAAACTTGAGGAGAAAATTTCCAGGAAATTCCCGCATAAAATTCCGGAGCAAGATTCAGCTTGACATTAAATCCTTTGTTCTTGAAAAAATCATTGTAGTAAGTCAGCTCTACCAGGTTATATTTAAAAATTGTTCCAAAGAAAACACCTTGAGATCTTTCTCGAAGCCCTGGTGTTTTATAGGGTTCGCCTTCAAGTATACCCATACCTAAAATCGTAAAATAACCGTTGTTATAAAGTAATGAACCCAGGCCATTCTTATTAACGAACACAGGCCCATAGCGAAAGAAAAATGCCGGGATTGGTTCAATTACAGGATTGTTTTTATTAAAGTTGTTTTGATCGTTAACTCTGATATTGGAGTGGATATTAAGAGCAGGGCCAAGACTGAATTCATAGAGCGACAGTTGGCCTCTTAATGCCCAAGGGTAAAGATTTACATCATTTTTTTCAGGTTCATCTGATTTGATGATAATTTTTTCCAAAACAGGGGATTTGAGAAAAGTGTTGTAATCAATCTCAATCTCCTTCAATTCCAAAGCTTTTTTATTGTAGTGAATGACTTTGGTTAGTTTACAACCCTCGTCTTTTTTATAATAAAATTCAAAATACATATTCTCAGCACCTTTCAGGGAAAAGGTAATCCGCTCAGAGCTGATTTCTGTTTTTTCAATCTCGAGATTTATTTTTTTCTGGATGTAACTGATCTTATCTGCGACGGCCTTCTTTTTTGCGGCTTCTTTAAGGTCTGGAGTTTTTACTGAAGTAACTCCGTCGAAGCTGCATTTTTTGGGTTGCTCGATGATGTAGGAGAAATCACTGCCGTCATTCATGGGAATGTCGATCAGATTGACTGTCTCACAGTAAGTAAGTGTCGGGAGGATCCACAGGAGCATTGGAAGTAGTTTTAAAAAATTCAATATTATCCTCTTATCGCGTCCAGTTATTGGAATGCGGGCATTTTATGAGATTGACTGCAAGACTAGAACCAAAAGTGGCGTTAGTTAATTTTTAAATTTGAGATTGTTATTCCTTTACCAGAGCCAGCTTCATCACTGATCAGTCTGAATCTGATATCTATTTTTTTGCCTGCGTATTTAGACAAGTCAAAATTAAAACGCCCCTCCGTATGATCAGAGACAGGTATCATTAATTTATCTTCAATTTTGTCTTCAATTTTATTTTCGATTCCATCGGCAATAACAGTAATATCGAAGAAATCGAACGTAGGTTCCGTATCTAGAATCATATCAAACGACAATGCGTGCGCCCCTTCTGAGACTTCGAGAGACTCTACGGCTTCAATTCTACCATCGGCACAGTAAGGGCCTGTCAGCACAAGTGAATCATTACTTTTAATCCAGTTACATTTTTCTACCTGTTGAGAGTTAACCATCACAGCATTGGCAATTGCATCGATGCTATCTATTGGAGCGTAGTCACCCAGAGATTCTGTCACGATACTTTTTCTCAAAATGGGGAATTTTGTCGCAGCATCTTTGCTGAAGCCGTAAATGAGGAAGCTGCTTTGCCCGAATTTCCCCTCCGGTGTATCCAGTGTGAAATTCAGCATGTTGCTTGGGCCGGCAAAAACACGCTTGATAAATTTACTACTTTTATAAATGGCAATCTGATCAACTGTCTTAGGGGAAGCAAAAAGGGAAAGCGGTATATTTCCATGGCGGATAAATTTCTCATCTCCGTCAAGGCCTAATGATATTTCACTGGACATATGCCCCGGTATTTTAATCAGGTCGTTAAAAATTTTTGCCACGATTGAAGAGTGATCGGGGTCAACTACATCGGCATCAGTTTCATTAACCATAATATCTGTTGATACTCCGGCATCCTCAATCAAAGCACCCGTTGAAAGGCGGTGAGCATGTCTTCCGGTGATGCGTGTACTGATTCCCTGAGGTAGTGTTACCGGCATGTGCGCTGCCTGAAAAATTTCCTGCATCGACTGCAGCGGCCATACATTGGCCCCACCACCCATTGTCGAGCGATCTGTTCCGTAAATTGTTGCATGATTATTATCTTTCATTGCTGCAGAAAAAAGATCGCATGAAGAAAAACATTCACTGTTTGTAAGCAGCACAACTTTTCCAAAATAAACCTGAGAGATGGCAAGAAGTTCAGATTCTGTCGTCACAGAACCAGGTCCTACAACCGTATTGGTTGCAGCGTAAGGCAGGATTAAATCCTTCCACGTCATGTCTGAATCATAAAGCGCTAACGTTAAATCATTGGCACGGATATAAAACGGAAGAACTCTTACCGGACGCGGGTTAAATAATGCGGCCATCTCTTCAGCAAAAACAATCTGTCCTCCGTAATTGGCACGCAGATCGACCACTACAGCAGAAGTATCAGTAAATTTTTCTTCAAGAACTCTCTTAACTTCATCAACTGCGGCCTTGACTCCCTTAGGAGCATCAAAACTTGAAAGCTGAAGATATCCGATTTTTTGTCCTTTCCATAAAATATTTTTCCAAGCTAAGTCAGGGTGACCTGTTGGAGTGAGAGTTGAAAGATCCGCTGTCTCAATTGAAGGGTCAGCTAGAACAAATGATTTCTTTTTAAAAAAGCTCAAGAAATTTTTTCTCATCTCTTTAAAGAACTGCTTTCTTTCTTTGAACATCTGCACGTCTGTTGCTTCACTTAATTTTGAAGCCTTTTTACTGGCAGTTTTATTTTTTTCAGCTGCCGGTGAAAGATTTACGCAAGAATCGGCATATTTAACAATCCATGGAACAGTTATTTTTAAAACAGATCCATTAGCTTTTTTAAATTTAAGTTTAACCGTATTTTCTTCCGGAGCTAACGAGCCTCCGAGGTTGCGGTAATACATATCAAAAATTCCCTGCATTAACGCAGAGTCTGC
>JACMRM010000010.1 GCA_014376445.1 Bacteriovorax sp.
TATAAAGATAGTTCTTAAAATGCGCAGTCGTAGCTCAGCTGGATAGAGTACTTGACTACGAATCAAGTGGTCGCAGGTTCGACTCCTGCCGATTGCGCCATTTTAATTTTATCATTTTTACGAAAATTACTTAAACATTTAAAATCAAAAAATAAAGATTCAATTATTTGAGAAGTTGCCTCTCGCTTAAGCATTACTGTTTATTACACATCACCACTCCGCTTGAGCACTGCTTGTGTTTGAGATAGTTGGCTCAATTCCATTGAGTCCTTAAATAAAATCATAGTGAATATTCTCACCGATCATTTTATATCCTATTTTTTTTATAAATTGAGTTTGAAGTTGGATTTGTCAGATCGGTAAACAGATTCGCAAATTTCTTTTCTTTTAAAACTATTTTAGAAACCTTCGCTGTTACTAAACTGCCATGGCCTTTCCTTCTAAATATTAAATAAATCTTGAACTAAAGTGCCATTTTTTCCCGATTTTTGGGCTTTATAATAAGTTTCTAACTGCTTATTATTTTTCGAATCTTTGATAGAAAAACAGATTGTAGGAAAATCCCCCTTGAGACTTACGTAAAAATTACGCATAATACGAACATGGGTAATGAAAAACTACAATACATTTACGATGCGAAAGAGTTCTGTGAAGGGCCTGAAGCCGGTGAATCTTGCTCTCGCCCTGTCAAGATGGGAAGAGAGAGAGAGTACTTCAATCAGAGGAATAAAGAATTACAAGAGTTCATTGTTCAGAACAATGCTGACCTAGAAGTTGAGAAAAAAAAGAAAGTAGATACCAGCGGTCAGTTGTTTGGGATTAGTAATCAAAATAATAATCAAAGAATCTCGCTCGATGAAAAATTTCCAGCGGACATGCTTTATAAAATCGCAACAGATAACATGAGTCCCTATATTTTACCTAATACATTTGTAGGAATTAAGTTTTCTGATTACCGTGCAAATGGAAAGATATGTATTTATCGTTATCGTGGAAAAACTTATTGTAACCTTATAAAAGTCAAAAATAATAAAATCATAGCCGAGTCATTTAACGAGAAATATAAGCCAGTATTACTTGATCCTAATGACTTTTATCTTATAGCTGTTGTTTCTACTTTGCACCTGACTACAAATGAAATTATTGCTTTTTTAATCCAACTCAAAAGGTAGCGAATGCTAGACAAAATATTATTTAGCAAAAATTGCAATTTAATCTTTGATGTTGACGGTTGTTATGCGGGAGTTGAATGCGTAGATAAACCTGAGCTTCGCGGAGAACCTATTGCGATTCTAGGAAACACTGGTGGAATTGTAATTGCAGCTTCTAGGGAAGCAAAAGCTCTAGGAATAGATATTGGGGTTACTGCATGGGAAATAAAAAAAGTTGCCAAAGGAAATCATGTTTACGTATTTTCAGCAAATTTTGAAACTTATGCGTATTTTTCTAGATTATTATTCACGGTCTTAAGAAGATTCACCTCATACTTGAAAATATATTCGATTGATGAAGGATTGCTAGACTTAAATCATGTTCCATCAAATGAGAGGTTAAAATATGGTCTTACCATTATTGATACTATTTATAAAGAGACTAGGTTAAAGGGATGTGTCGGCATCGCTCCCAACATAACACTGATGAAGGTTGCTATAAAAATTGCTAAAAAAAATCCAGTTTTAAAAGGTGTATTTGAAATAAATGAGCACAATATTGATTGGGCCCTGGAACAAACTCCTGTTGAAAAACTTTGGGGGATAGGTTCTGCACGTGCCAAACAATTAAGAAAACTTGGAATTAATAATGCGAAACAGTTTAGAGATTATCCTGGTGTTGAAAAAATACAAAAACTCTTAACCGTCAATGGAAGAAAAATTCAATTAGAACTAAAAGGTATGCAGTGCTTTAGGATTGATGAACCCATAGAAAAGAAAAAAGAAATTTCTCATATGAGAACACTCGGAACGGGAACGGCCGATCTGAACTATTTGAAGCAGTCATTGGCGACATATACAACATTGGCATCCGAAGATATGAGAAAAGAAGGTTCCGTTTGCAAAGAAGTTCGTTTATTTATGCTTACAGATTACCATCGACCAGAACTTCCGCAATATGGTGACAGTATTAGAATGTCTCTGCCTGCTTATACAATGGATACGGTAAAGATAATAAGAGTAGTTTGGAAGCTACTAGATTCAATGTATCACCCAGATTATGAGTTCAAAAAAATCGGGGTAACACTTTCTAAACTTCAAAATTTTGAAGACCACCAATACTCACTTTACAACGATGACGATGACCCTAAAAGAATCAATTTAATGAAAACATTAGATAAAATTAATAAAAAATATAAATCGAATACCATTCGTAGCGCCGCTTGTGGCATTGGTAACGGGAACTTTGAAGCCTCAAGACCAAGGATGACGCCTTCATATTGCACAAACTGGAGTGAGGTTCTAGTTATCGATAAAATAATTGGAAATTTAAAGAATGAAGAATAGCGTTGGCATCCATTTCGTCTTTCGTTCCATAATCACCGATAAATGTCCAGGGAGTTAATCCCCCTACCGTTCAAGAGAAGTTTTCCTGAAACTTCAAATGCAAAAACATTTGAATAAAAAATGATAAAAATAAAAATGCGAATTTGTTCACGGGATACTAATAAATTTACTTAATACAAGTTTTTCCAAGAGATTTATATTTGCCGCTTGACTCAGTTGGTTGTTAAATAAAAGTTTGATCGCTGCATACTTTCCGCATAAGATTTACGAAGTTTGAATGGTGCCTTAAATTAAACCTCAAGGGAATTATAATGAATTTATCAAAACTTTTTTTATGTCTTATGTTTGTTGGTCTTGTGAGCTGTGCTTCGAGTGGGCCTAAGCTTGGGTCTGGAATGGGAATGAATCCTCACAAACCCAATCTTGATAATACTCTCGTTATTAACAAAAGAGATGGTGAATTTAGAGTTGGAACACTTAAAGCAAGTTCTACGGAAATGGATAAAATTTTAAATGGTAATTTGATGAACTGTAATTCGACGACATTCAGTATGCCGAGAAGTAATACAGTCGGATCATTTATCAGAGAAGTTTTTGAAAATGAGCTTTCTACTGCTAAAAAGTATTCTACTAATGGAAATGCAATTAATGTTGTCATAAAGTCACTGACTGGAGCTACGTCAAAACTTAATGTCGGAACGTGGACAGTTATTGCAGATTACACGGAAGATGATAAGACAATGACCGTTGAGACGGTTACGAGCTATGAATCCAAGGTTAGCATGCTTACATCTTGCTCGAATACTGCCAATGTTTTTGAAGAGGCGGTGGCCGATAACTTTGTTGAGTATTTCAAGCGTAAAACTAATAAATAATTCTGAAAAATTGCCGGTAGTTGCAAATAGATTCTGCCGGCCAGTGTGTCGTTAGTTGAATGTGGTTCAAGTTAAAAATAAAGTGCAATCAAGAGCGGCGCATGCGTTTGAATCAAGAGTGTCTTTGCCAAACAGCACAATCATTTCATTTAAAAACCTTGTTGAGAGTCGTGTCTTGCACAATGTAAGTCATGGGACTACTGTTTTTTATTATAAAAATACCAAGGAACTCCAATGCCTTTTATCATTATTATTCTTTTTCTTATTTTCTTCCTTGCAACAGCGGCGCTTAGGGTTGTCAAGGAGTATGACCGTGGAGTTATTTTCTTTTTAGGAAAATGCACAGGTGTACGAGGCCCAGGATTAATTATTCTAATTCCTTTTCTAGAGCAAATGACAAAAGTCACCCTGAGAACAATTACGATGAACATTCCATCACAGAAAATTATTACCAAAGACAATGTTTCAATTGATATCGCCGCTGTTGCTTACTACCACATCGTTGATCCTAAAAAATCAGTGCTCGCTATCGAGCAGGTGTATGATGCCGTCAGCCAGATTAGTCAAACAACAGTGAGAAATGTTGTTGGCCAGTTCCAGCTTGATCAGCTTCTTTCTCAGACAAACGAAATCAATCAACAGATTAAAACAGTCATCGATGCTCACACAGAACCATGGGGGGTTGAAGTAACAGCAGTAGAGATTAAAGACATCACTCTTCCTGATAATATGCAAAGAGCGATGGCAAAAGAAGCGGAAGCAGAGCGCGAACGTAGGGCCAAGATTGTTGCCGCTCAGGGGGAGTTTGAAGCAGCAGTAAAACTTGGAGAAGCCGCAGATATTATCGCAGCCCATCCGGTCGCACTTCAGCTTCGTACACTTCAGACAATGGCAGAAATTAGCGTGGAGAAAAACTCCACAATCATCTTCCCTGCTCATTTTATGACAACTGTTAATGAAGCGATTTCGATGATTCGTGCCGACAAACAATAATAAAAATGTCATGAAAAACAGAAAGTACAAAACCGAGGCAGCTTTGTTATTCGCTTACGTTGCAAAAGGTTCAAAGATTAAATTAAGGTCATCTCGCGTTCAAGAAATTTTTGGCATTGATACAGTCAGTGCTTATTCGACAGGTTTTAGTTCAGAAATAAGTGGTGTGTACGTAACTGCCTTCGAAATAGATCCGGACAATAAAGACCTCGTGAGCAAAGCGAAATTGTGGATCAAGGCAAATCAAAAGTAATTATTCCACTCGTTCAGCGGATTAACGCTATTATTAGAAAATGGAATACCTGATTAATCATAAGAAAGATTCTCTGGATGAATTTTCAACTCAAAATAAATGCTTTTATAGAGTTCAGGCTTCCAGTTATTAAAATGAACTGATCTTCCAAACATGTCATATATTTTTTTGCATTCCCCTTCGATTCTATTTTTTTCACAACTTACTCTAATAAGCGCGACTACTTCTTCGTTTCTCAAATAAGAGTTGCGAATGTAGGCCTGAGGATCTGAGAGCAGCTTAATAACATTGATGCGAAAAGCATCAGCATCACCTTCATTTGAATTGAGAAGTGCAAGTCTTAAATAAACGATAGGTGTTTTGGGTTTGATTAATTCGAGACCTTTGATTTTATCCACTTTACTGACTTGAGGGTCATGATAAATTAAATCAGATTTTAGTTTAGAAAAAAATCTATTGTCTGCCTCCATCACTTCGAGTTGGTCAATTAATATTCTAGCTTCAGTGAATTTTCTTTGTCTGATTAAGCGGTCTGCTACATTGGTAATGCTCATTGGAGTCGGCTCTTTTGAATAAGCATAACTAAAAATGTTGTCTGTTGTTTCAAAGTTTTTGATATAGCTTATGTTTATAAAAAAAAGAACAAAAGCATATGAGAAAACCATCAGAGCAGTATGTTTGAATCTGGTGTTCTTGAATATTAAAAAGAAAGCCGCGTAGAGCCCGATACTTGCATTTAGTATATAAGTGTCGCTGCAGAAAATGCGCGTGATTTTATATGTGACAGGAATAAGAGGTAGAAAAAAGTAAAAAACAAAACAAAAAATAATCGCAGCACCAGTTCTTCTTTTAAAAAGCCAGAATAAAAATGCGAACATCATTACCATGCCGGCCATGTTTTCCCATGAGCCCTGGTAATGAGACACTGGAAGCGCATCAAATGAAAACATTGTCAGATAAAAATATCTTCCAAGCGCCAGAAGCGACAACCCTGGACCAAAATTTGAATCATATTTACCGTCGCCGGCCGTAATCTTTTCATAAAGTGTTCCGTAGTAGTAGAGATTGGCACAAAGAACGGCAAGAGCTATGGCTGCGAGAATACACAGAAGAAAGCGCCTCTCCTTTATCTTTTCATCAGAATAAGAGAACACCAAAACAAATACCGGCCATAAAATATTTATTGGCTGTGAAAGAACAGCTAGCAGATAAAGAGCAGCGATGCCCACAGAGGTGCGCGAACTAAACGGTGCATTTTTTTTCTTCAAAAATATAAATGTCGCCCACACTGTAAAAAATGTTGATAGCAAGTGTTTTCTTCCTGCGATCCACGCAACTGTTGAAGTAAAAACCGGACTAAGTGCATACAAAAATACCAGACTCCAGATTAGCCATTGATGTTTATCTTTATTGTCATCAATAAGATCTAGGATGCTTTTAAAGAAACAACAGATTCCAAGCCACAATAAAAGATTAGTGAGATGAAATGAATGAAGAGGTGTTATGGATTTAATATGGAAATCGATTATGTAACTAAGATCTCTTACCGGTTGAATATCTAAAATTTTCCCGGCAAAAAAACGATCAGCATATTCATGAATTGAGTGAAGATTTTCTATACCACTTAACAGCAGCGTATCGTCGTAAGTAGTAACTGAATCACTTGAAAGCAATGAATAAAAACTACAAAAGAGCAGGGCCGTTAGTAAACAGTATAAAAAGGCTTGAGTGTTTTGCTTTAACAATAATTTCATTCAATTTAATTATAACCACAAACCCTTAATTCTAAACAAGATTATTCATATTTATGAATAATCTTGTTTATTAAGCTTGCCATGAGACTCCGTTGCCAATTAGAGTCTGGATATCTGATCTAGATCTTGAATTAAAGCAGATTTTCCAAAACGAATTTGTTTTTTTAGTAAGATCTCACCATCCTATCCTCAAAACCAAATCAAAATTAACAGCTTTTGTCACTCACAGTAGTGATGAATATTTTAGGAGTATTTATGTCATCAAAAATTTACGTAGGAAACTTAGGTTACTCAGTAGAAAACACTATGCTTGCAGATAAATTTGCACAGTTTGGTACAGTAGAATCAGCAAAAGTTATCATTGACCGCGATACAAACCGTTCAAAGGGTTTTGGATTCGTAGAAATGTCATCTTCATCTGAAGCTGCTGCTGCGATTGCAGAACTTAACGGAACTGAATTCGGTGGACGTCAAATCAACGTTACTGAAGCGAAGCCAATGGCCCCTCGTGATAACTCTTCAAGCAGACGTTACTAGTTATTAGATAACAATGAGAGCGGTTCGGTTGGTGAGACTGAACCGCTCTTTTTTTTATGTTTGTGAACGGATTTCTCTAACATATTTCATTAAAAAATTAGTTTTAACCAGCATCAACTTCCACTTCAAATTCTTCTTCCTCTTCATTCCATTCTGCAATGATATGAAGCGGGTGGCAGCAGACTTCGCAGTCGACGATGAAATCTTGTTTCTCACCCTCTTCAACAAAAATTTCTAGTGAGATCGTTTCGAAACAAAAATGGCATATGATATTCATAGAGTGATCGTAGTCAGAAAAGTAGACAAAAAAAAGGGCCATCTTTCGATGACCCTATGATTTTTTTAGTTGGTGAAACTAGTAACGGTTTCTTCCGCCACCACCGCCGCCGCCGCCGCCAAATCCACCACGTGATCCACCGCCACGAGAGTCATTTGGAGTCATTGGTTTTGCTTCTGATACAGTCATTGGACGACCATCAAATTCTGAACCATTGAATTTGCTGATTGCTTCTTCAGCTTCTTCATCAGTTGACATTTCAATGAATCCGAAACCTTTTGAACGGCCTGTTTCGCGATCAGTAATAACTTTTGACGAATCAACAGTTCCTACTTCTTCGAATTTTTGTTTTAGGATTGCATCGTTAGCTGAGTACGGAAGATTTCCGACATAAAGTTTTCTACCCATAATTACCTCCTTAAGGCGTTGGGGCCGCTAAAGA
>JACMRM010000011.1 GCA_014376445.1 Bacteriovorax sp.
CTACGTGCAGACACTGGATGTATTACAATCGACCACAGTTTTTTAAACACTGGTTCGTGCGCTTCAGCTGTAACTTTCCTTGATGGTGAATTAGGAATTCTTCGTTACAGAGGATATCCAATTGAGCAACTTGCTGAAAAATCTTCTTTCTTAGAAGTTTCATACCTTCTTAACTGGGGAAATCTTCCAACGAAAGCAGAGCTCGCAGCATTCGAAAAGAAAGTTGCGGGATACTCAACACTTCCAGAATACATCACAAAGATGATTCAACTTTTTCCAAAAACAGCTCACCCGATGGCCATCGCTTCTGCGGTAACAGTTGCTTTATCAGCACACTACCCAGAACTAAATAATCCAAACCCAACTAAAGAACAAAAAGACGAAGTCTTTTCTCTGTTGGTAGGACAATTTAAAATTATTACAGCTTCTATCCAAAGAGTAACAACAGGACAGGCTCTAGTTGCAAGTAACCCTGCTCTTTCATACACAGAAGACTTCATGTCGATGATGGGAATGAAAGCTTCTAAAGATGTAGCTAAAGCACTGGATGTTCTTTTAATTCTTCACGCTGACCACGAACAAAACTGTTCGACATCAACAGTAAGAGTTGTTGGGTCATCAAACGCTTCAGTATTCGCTTCAATCTCAGCTGGTATCGACGCTCTTTGGGGACCACTTCACGGTGGAGCTAACCAGGAAGTTTTAGAAATGCTTGAAGAGATTTCAAAAGCTGGTGGCGATTACAAAAAAGCTCTTGAGCGCGCAAAAGATAAAAATGATACATTCAAACTTATGGGCTTCGGTCACAGAGTTTATAAAAACTTCGATCCACGCGCGAAGATCATTAAAGTTGCATGCGACAATGTTCTTGCTCAACTTGGTGTAAAAGATCCATACCTTGATATCGCAAAAGGGCTAGAGCAAACTGCTCTAGCTGACGATTACTTTGTTACAAGAAAACTATACCCGAACGTAGACTTCTATTCGGGAATTATCTACAGAGCTCTTGGTATCCCAACAAACATGTTCACGGTAATGTTTGCTTTAGGAAGAATGCCGGGTTGGTTATCACAGTGGAAAGAAATGAGAGAAACAAAAGAAACTAAAATCTCTCGTCCACGTCAGGTTTACATCGGCGAAACAAACCGCGAGTACATTGACCTTGGAAAAAGATAATTGAAAAATATTGATCAGACTAAAAGGGCCTTCGGGCCCTTTTCTTTATCTACTGCAGTATTAAAACCACATTTATTAATCTCAAACATGACAGAACCAGAAATCGTCAAAGCGATTAAAGATATGTCAGCGAAGTTTACGGTTAAGCGTGATCAGATTACTGATTATGTTTTAGACCACAGACAAGTCTCGGCCTACGCCAGCTTTTATCTACCGACGAATATTCCAAAACTTCATTTTCTCCTCTCAAAGCTTCCTGAAGACGTTCTTGAGGATTTTAGGAATAGACCTTTCATCGACATGGGCGCAGGCCCCGGAACCTTCTCATTAGGCTATAAAATGCTTATGAATATTGGTAACCACGTTGAGATGATTGCTGTCGATACGGCACAAATCATGCTTGATCAGGCAACGAAGTTGATGAACGGATTTTTTCCCGGTTCAAAATTCCAAACTGTGAGAAAATACGCAGAAAAAAAATCCAACAGCATTTTATTTTTCGGCCATTCAATTAATGAAATGGGAATCGACAAAGCACAAGACCAGATCATGACAATCGATCCTGAATATGTCATGTGGATAGAGCCAGGGACCAGCGAATTTTTCCACGATATAAAAAAACTTCGTACACAAATCCTTGAATCCTACGATGTAATTTATCCATGCCCGGGAAATGCCGGATGCCCAAGCGACTGGTGCCACCAGGTTCTGAGAACGTCTCACGATCAAAGTGTTGAACGTCTTTCACAAATGGTAAGTCTCGATAGAAAAATACTTCCGATGGTTGCTCATGTTTACCGTAGAAAACAAAAGGCCATTGTAGATAACGGTCCCGTTACAATCCGCTTTATGATTGAAACTAAATTTAGTTTTGAATATGAAGTGTGCATGCAAAATGAAAATCTCGACAACCGCAATGTCATCATTGAAATTCAGAAAAAACAATTGTCAAAAGAAGAAGAAAAATCTTTCAAGCATGCCAACGTTGGCGAAAGATTAAGTTTTGAGATTGAAAAACAAGTTCAGGAAAAATTAAGAATTAAACTTAAGCGCGAAGAATAAACTTCGCGCTTACATTTATTATTTAGAATGGACAGCTTTGTAATTTATTAATCAGATAAGTAAGTCTTTTGTCTGCAGTTCCTGTACTACCAGTTCTAATTTCATTTTGTGCCTGCATCAACTGGTCAATTAACTCACGTGTCGAAACACAAGTTCCACCAGTTGATTGAGAACCATTGTCACTTAAACATCTAAGTTTTTCTGTATCAAACGGAGTATTTTTACAAGCTTCAACTTCGTATGGTTCATATCTTTTATCTCCAATATATTGCAGACAAAGAAGCTGGTTTGTAGCAAATGGAAATGAAGGACAAATAGATAATGCCTCATCATTAAAATATGAAAATGGCTTAATTGTTTTAATACATTTATTTCTATCAGATTCGAACGGCAGATTTTTGCAGACAACTTCGTAAGCAGTATTTCTATCGCCGGCAAAAGCAGCAATACTTGAGATTAGGGCGCACAATACAATTAATAATTTCATTCAAAACATCCAGGTTTGAGTTTAATTACTAAAAGATTTGCGTGATTGAGATAGGAGTTCAAGACACAGTGGGCCCTTTTGAAGCCTAATATGATAAAATTATAGTTCGATTAATTTACAAGCAAGAGTTTCAGCAAGATCCCATGATTTAACCATGTCTTCTTCTTCAGTAACTGCATGGTATCTGGTCTCTTTCTTTGCAGCGAGTGTATTTGTTTTGTTGTAATCAACAGAGAATGCTACGCCTTCTGTTTCGAATGTTCCCGATGTCGTTGCATTAAAAGTTACAGCAGCAATGCTTTTGTTTGTATCAGCAGCTTCACATTTTCTATAAACATAAAGAGAGTGGTCAGCATCATCAGAAAGAACATTTAAATTTTTCTCAACTCAATAAGAATTATGTGTAAACTTTATAGAAAAAAAGACCAAAAAAAAGGCTCCCGATGGAGCCTTTTTAAATTACTTCTTTGCAGTTTTATTTGCGTAGTCTGTACCAAATTTCTTTTTGAATTTTTCAATTCTTCCTTCTGTATCTAAGATTTTTGTTTTCCCAGTATAGAAAGGGTGACAGTTCGCACAGATGTCGATTTTTTCTAACTTGATTGTTGAACCAGTTTTGTAAACAGCTCCACAAACACAGTTAACAGTTGTAGCTTCGTACTTAGGATGGATTCCTTCTTTCATATGGACCTTCTTTTTTTATAGTGATCTCTGCTTTGTATACAGAACCAGGATTTTATAAGCCATTAATATGGCCAATATAGTATTATACGTCAATTGAAATCATGTGCGAGGCAAGAGGTACTTCAATGAAACAATGTCTAGTTAATGAGATTGTAACTCTTAGTGGGCAGCGCAGCTTGAACAGCCGTCACCCGAGTTTTTCATACCGGCATCCTGCATTTCCCAATGTCCATATTTTTCATTTAATACCTGAAGAGCTTCATCCAGTGACATATGTGTACTCTGAAACAGTTCCTGATAGTCCTTGTCCGTCATTGTGACCAGGTATTGAAATTCCACATCCTGAAGCCCTGCCGGAGTTTCAACTGGAGCGGCCCCTAAAGAGACAAAAGCTCTAAGAGGTTCGGAAAAATATTGTGATGAGGTCCAGTTGTCTTGATTGATGTTTGGCGTGATATTCATAGTTTTGTCCTCGGATCTCGCTTTTTTTAAATGTTTAACAATTTTTGGTTGTCATGCCAATGAGAAACGTGTAATTTCAGCTTTGTTTTAATTTCGTTCGTGGAGGCAGTTGTGGCTAAGAAAGGTGCTAGAGTTATCGTAACACTTGAGTGTACAGAAGCAAGAAAAGAAGGAAAATCTCCTTCAAGATATACGACAACAA
>JACMRM010000045.1 GCA_014376445.1 Bacteriovorax sp.
AACGTAGAATACCCATTTTGTCCCTCCTAGACCTAATGACTCAAAAGATGATTAAAGTACTACAGACTTTGATCTCAGGTTTCCGGAAAGGACCAACCATTTTCTTTATGAGCTTTTTTATTGTTAAATTTTAATTCATTAATATCGTCGAATCTATTTTCGTAAAAACATTCTCACCAATACTGTCTTTATCTATCGCTGTTACAATTGTATTTTTCGGAACATCTACTATGTACGCCGCTTTACCAGTTATAACTAACGAATCCTGACCCCCTTTAAGTTTCAGTCTCTCCATGGCCGTTTGTAATTTTGTGTATTCTTCTTTATCAATCGTAATATTTCTTTCCTGCAATCTTCTCATTGCATGCGTAGAAAGCTGAATACCTTTTGATGCTGGTTGAATGTCTTGAGACTGTTGTTCAACAGTCGAATCAAGAAGGCCTTTGAACTCTGACGTCTCACCCTGTTTTAATTTATTAACATCATCTGTTTTCTTCTGAGACGGCAGCGATGTGACGTTCGGAATGAGGATGTTATTAATTTTTGGATTCGCCATTTTTAAAACTTATTACCTAAAAAATCTCTTTTTTAATTATTGTTTTGCTCTACTTGATTATACGCTTGCGCCGCTTTCTTTTGCAATGCAGGAACATTTTTTCCCAGGCCTTCATTTTCCGCTACTGCAAAACTCTGAACGTCTTTCAAAAAAACTTTTTTTCCATTCGATAGATCTAAGATTGTCTCACCATCTTCGAAATGTACACCTTGAACTAAACCTTCAGCACGAGTTGATCCAAGAAATTTATTATTGTCTTTATCAAACCCGATAACTTCAAAGTGATAAGTTTCTTTTGCAGCAATTTGTCCGTCGAAGCCTACTCCATCCCACTGAACATCCTGCATACCTTTATTCAAATCTTGTTTTTCAATTCTAGCGATCAACTGGTTTTTATTATCGAGAATATTGATGACAGCATTTTTCGCAGGCTGATCAAGAAAGAATGGGACTTTAATATCTTTTCCGTCTCCAGAATAATCGATTGATGTTCCGCCAGTCACTACTTTGCGGCCTAAGAAAGCTGCACCCTGAACACGTTTGTCATCAACAGCGTTCTGGCTAACGGCATCCATTTTTTTATTCATTGCTGTCAGCTGCTCTAATTGAGAAAACTGAGCAAGGTTAGAAGAGAAATCTTTTTGATCCATTGGCTTCATTGGATCCTGATTCTTTAACTGGTGAGCAAGAAGTTTCATGAAACCATCTTGTCCAAGTTCTTCATGTTTCTTTTTATCAACAAAACGCGTTTCAGGTTTATTTCCGGCGATCTTATTTAAAGAATCCCCTACTGCCTGAGGTTTAGTTGACCCACCAGTCATTTGAGGAGCTCTGCTGATTTTAATATCAGAAAATTGATTTTGATTTGGGTCTACCGGCCTTCCTATTTCAGGCATAGATTAAGCTCCGTATCTTTGTTGGTTAGCGCGTGCTTCCTGCCATAGTTCTTTTCTTCTGTCTGAACCTTGAGAATGATCACCATTTTCAAAACTCATGAACTCTCTTGGAGCTTGCTGACTATTACCATTGTGACCAGATTGTCTTGAATCAGTTTGTGTAAATCCTGCAGATTCACCACCTGAAACTATTCTTAAATCTGATAACTGAATTCCTGCTTGATTTAAATTTTTCATCAGACCAATTTCATTCTTTACGAAAAAATCATGCCCTTCAGCTGTAGAAGTTGTGATCTGCATATCCATTGCCTGTGACCTTGGATCAAGAGGCTTGTTTACCTGAATCTGAAATTGTCCCAGAGACTCATGCTTCACAGTTAAATCCAGGCTGCTTGAGTTCGCCACTTGACTCTGTTGAACATAGTCGCTGATGCGCTTAATAATTTCTGTGTGGTTTGCTGTATCCATTTTAGAAAGATCTAAAACTTTGCCTGCATTCTGAGTATCTGTTTGGCCACTCTGGTCTTGTTTTCCCATCACTGGAATAAAAGATTCTTTAATTTGAGAAAGATCGGCACCGACTTTTGTAGCTCCAACGGTCATCTCATCAGTACTTGCCTTAAACTTTGTATCTTTAAAAGCAAGGTCATTTGTATTTTTAATCAAACCGCTGTCTAAAATATTTTGTTTTTGTCCGTAAGATTTTACGCTCGCATTCATCGACTTACTAAGAAGCTCCTGCGGGTCAAACGTCTGTCCTTCAAGATCAATCTTTGCAGTCTGAGATTTTTCGCCTTTAACATTTTTTGCATCTTTCATTTGACTCACGAAATCTTCGCTTGAAAGACCAAGCTTGGAAACCGTTTCTGGATTGCTGTTAAGAAGTTTTCCATTTTTGTCGATTTTGGCTGCATCAGCAGATACAACATCACTTTCTTTTGACTGCTTTAAAAGAAAATCAAGAGGAGTTGATTTAGTATTTTTTACACCTTTAGTGTCTTTGATCTCTTTTCCGTCTGCACCGATTTCAACAGAGTCATCTGTATTTGTTTCTTCTTTTGCATGACCTCTAAGAGATTTTAAAAGCTGATCAAGGTTTGTTGAAGTTGCTACGATCTTTTCATCAACTGAGTTTTCAGTCCCTTCTGTTTTTTTATCAGTAGGTGGATTTCTTTGAATAAGATTATTGATATTTTTTAAGACGTCAGGAGAAATTGCTTTCTCTGTAGTCATGGCAGAAATGTCGTTATTTTTTTCTGTGCCTTGATTTTGTCCTTTAACTTTTAAAAGAGAATCAACTTTTGTTTCTGCTGTCGATTGTTGTTTTACTTCTAAGGCCATGTCAGCTGGAAGTTTTTCAACTTTTTCGCCTTTGCCTTCAACTTTAGTTGCTTCGTTACCAACAAGTCCTGCAAATAAATCAGCAAACGATCCTTTTGATTCGTTCTTTTCGGCTTCAACTTGAACTGCTGGTGTAGCAACTGCTGTTTTGCCTTTAGTATCTTCTACTGGTGCTGATTGTTTTCCGTATGAAGCTGGATTAACGTTCAGCTTATTATTTGCCGTCGTAGATGCTTTTACATCTGTCTTCACAGCTGAGTGCTGTGGCTTTTGTGGCATAATTTTAGCTGGCATTCCTTGCATATTTCTTACTCATCCTAAGTAAAACGTTACAACGCTTCTTGTTATACTAACCTATTTTTTCATCTGAAGAAACTGTTTCTGAAGTCGGGCAGAAACTTCCTTATCCATCAAATTAAAAATCTTTGAGGCCTTCGCTGAATCAAGTTCGCGCAGTATCCGAACAGACAGGTCGGGATCCTGAACTGTCAAAACATCGGCCGCGTTTTGTGGTTTCATTCCTGAGATCACATCGACCATCTGTGAAATACGTTTATCGGCCTGTGCATTCTTTTCATCTACACACCCTAAGAACTTCTTCTGCGAGTCTTGAAATTCAATCAGCTTCTTTTTAAAGTCACCTTTATTCATCTCAAGCTCTTCAGCTTCTTTCTTTACTGCAAGCTCTTTTACTTTTATCGATTCTTCTTTTTCTAAAAGTTCTCTAGAGAAGTCCACCAGGTGTCCGCTCCCAGCTTTTTTCATCATCTTCGTTGCTTCTTCAAGAACAGCTACATGAAATTCTTCCTCAGTATAAAGACGTTTTACAGGACCTGCTGGTATAGCTGGCTTTTTTTCAGGCTTCACCGCTGCCATTGTAGAGCTTACAATCGCCATTAAAATTAAAAATGCTATCATATAGAACAATTTTAATTTCATGTTAAATCCTTCGTCCCGTTCGTTCTCATCATTAAAATTTCTTCGATGGCTTCCTGCTCTTTTTTATTTTTCTCTTTCACCCATTCACCATGCTTTTTTTCTTTAAAATTTTCCATGACCTTTACTTCTCCTCGCGCCAGAGCGAGCTCCGCTATTTTTTTGTCATATTTTTTTCTCAAAGCCCAAAGCAGGTTTTCTTTATTTTTAATGTCCTCTTTTTTCCCTTGAATGAACAACGGGAAAAACTGAAGCATCTGGCCTGAAGAAGGGTCTTTCATAAACGCTTCCTGAGCATCATAGGTTTCAGAGATAGCTGTATTGGCAGCGGAGATCTTCTCTTCCACGCCATTAATCTCTCTCAGAATTTCTCCGAGTTCGATTTTTATTTTCTTTTCTTTAAACTCTCTGACTTTTAAAAGACCATCGAGTTTGAATTTAAACTTCTGCATATTTTATTTTTTACTTATTAATACTTTCCGCTTTTCTTGCAATATCTACCATACGATCAAATAGCGCATCGATAGTCATGTACTCTGTCATTCCTTGCGTCTGCTTCAGAAGATTCATTAAATCCTCATAGATTACCATGGCCTTATCAACCTTAGGGTTTGATCCTTTGGCGTAGGCACCAACGTTAATAAGATCTTCGTTGGCCTTATACGAGGCCATTAAATCTCTTAAGTGAGAAGCGACGATTCTATGTTCTTTCGAAGCAACCTTCGACATTACTCTGGACAGTGATGCTAAGACATCAATCGCAGGAAACTGGTTTCTCGAAGCTAATTCTCTCGATAAAATAATGTGACCATCGGCGATCGCTCTTACCGCATCCGCGATAGGCTCGTCCATGTCTCCCCCTTCTACCAGCACGGTATAAATACCAGTGATGGATCCGGCACCTGCTTTTGTCCCTGCACGTTCCATTAATTTTGGAAGTTTTGCAAACACAGAAGGTGTATAACCTTTTTGTCCGGGAGGCTCTCCTGCTGATAACGAGATCTCTCTGTTGGCCATGGCAAAACGAGTGATCGAGTCCATCATCAAAAGAACGTCAGCATTCTGGTCTCTGAAATACTCTGCAATTGTTGTTGCAACATACGCAGCTTTCATTCTGATAAGTGCACTTGAATCAGAAGTTGCCACAACAACCACTGATCTCTTCATCCCTTCAGGGCCTAAATCGTTTTCAATGAATTCTAAAACCTCACGACCACGTTCGCCGATAAGTGCGATTACATTAATATCAGCGCTCGAATTCTGAGCGATCATACCAAGTGTAACTGACTTACCGACACCCGATCCGGCCATGATAGCAAAACGCTGTCCCTTACCTGCTGTCATAAAGCAGTTGATCGCATGAATTCCCGTATCAAGAGCTTCTTTAATAGGTGGCCTGTCTAGAGGGTTCATGGGAGTTCCATAAATACTTCTTGCTTCAACGCCTATCTGATCAATTGCGCCTTTTCCGTCGATAGGATTTCCCTGAAAATCGATTACGCGACCAAGGAACGCTGGAGAAATTTTAATTGTTGTTGTTAAATCTTTTAAGTAAACGCGTGTCTCAGAATTGATTCCTGATAATTCATCATAAGGCATGGCCATACAACGATTGCCATTGATTCCTACGACTTCACCCAATGATCTGTCACCAAATTCAGTTACGAACTCAACGTTCGATCCGATTGGTGCACGTGGAAGGTTGATTTCGAAAACCATCCCTTTATTGGCAAATACTTTCCCGATTTTCTGATATGGAGAAGAATATTCATAATTTTTGTGGATTGTAGATAAGTCTAAATCTAAATTTTTTGTCATGACGTTATCCCCTGGATTAAACTTTAGCTAAAACGTCTTCGAAAAGCTTATCTAGAGATTTGAATTGTTCTTCCATTGAAGCGTTGATGATTCCATTATCAGATTCAACGACGATTCCATTTACAGAAACATGAGCGTCCATTTCAATACGAACATTTTTCATTTCGCCTAAACGCGCCTGCACATGCTCCAGAATTTCAGGCATCTGAGAAAAGTCTGCTGTATTAACCTGAATTAATAAATTGCTTCTTACCTGCATATCTAAAAGTAATTTTTCCAACAATCTTTCAATATATTTTCCATCTTCCTGAAGTTCGCGAAGAACTATCCATTTTGCCAGAGTTCTCAGTAATAAATACATTTCTGTTTTTTGTTTTGCTAAAATATCTTCCTGAGTTGTTAACACAGACGTCACCATCTGTGAGAAATGCTCAAGCTTTTGGTCAACTACACTTCTCATTTGGACGAAAATTTCTTCGCGCCCCTGATTCACACCTTCATCAAAACCAGCTTTAAAAGCATCGTCCTGGATTTCAGCCAGACGTCTTTTAACTTCTTCTTCAACACGGTCTTCATATTCGCGGGATTCCTGCTCTTTGAATCCACGGTACTCTTCAACGATCGGATTCACTTTGAAATTGGTAGACTTTGCTGCTTCTCTTTCGCCTTTAATTAATTTCTGAAATTCTCTTTTATCTACAGTTTGAGCAGCAGTTAGCAGCGGCTTAAATTCGAAAAGCTTAACATTCTCGGCTCCATCTTCAACTTCATTGAAATTGTGGAACTCATATTTTGTAACTTCTGCAGTCGATTTAACCATTTTTTAATTACCCCAAAAAGTAGCTTATACCTGAAGCTATACCAGCGAATCACCATCAGAACCACGAGAGATAAAGGCTTTACCTTGACCTTCAAGTTCTTTAACTTTAGAAACCATTTCAGCTTGTGATTTTTCAACATCTGAAAGCTTAGTAGGCCCAAGCGCCTCAAGATCTTCACGCAGAAGCGTAGCTGCTCTGTTCGACATGTTCTTGAAAAGTTTCTGCTTAATTTCATCCGGTGCAGTCTTCATTGCAATAACAAGCTTTCCGTTGTCCACTTCGCGAAGAAGGTTCTGGATACCTTTATCATCAACGTACAGAAGGTCTTCGAATGTAAACATAAGTTTTCTGATTTCTTCAGCAAGCTCTGGATCTTTTTCTTCAACACGAGACATGATGTTCTTCTCAGTGTTTTTATCCATAAGGTTAAGCATGTCAGCGATCGGCCCAACACCGCCAAGCTGATTCGTATCGATAGAACCAAGAGTAGAAAGCTCAGTTTTAAGAACAT
>JACMRM010000046.1 GCA_014376445.1 Bacteriovorax sp.
ACGTCTTCTTGTTTTACTAAATCTTCCATGTGAATTTCGTCAGCTTTCGCGACAATTTCGGTTCTGCGTTTATCACCAAAATTCTCTAGAATTTCCTGACATTCTGTACGGATAATTGCAGTAATTTCTTCATCAGATCCCAGGATCAACTCTAAACGAGCGATCTCTTTCATGATGTCGTTATAATCTTTAATAATTTTGTCACGCTCAAGACCAGTTAAGCGTTGTAGTCTCATATCTAAAATAGCTTGCGCTTGAATTTCAGAAAGAGAGTAATTACTCATTAATTTTGTTTTAGCTTGAAGAGGCCCTTCAGACTTTTTAACAAGTTCAACGATTTCGTCGATGTTATCAACCGCAATCTTTAAACCTTCTAATACGTGAGCACGCTCTTTTGCTTTCTTTAATTCGTAAACAGTTCTACGAATTACGATTTCTCTCCTATGATCTAAGAAATAAAGAAGTTGTTCTTTAATGTTTAGAACTTTTGGCTGACCGTTAACAATCGAAAGGAAAATAATCCCGAACGAAGTTTGCAGTGGAGTCGACTTGTACAATTTATTGATAATTACAGTCGAGATTTCACCTTTTTTCAAATCGATTACCACACGAATCCCTTCTCTCGAAGATTCATCGCGAAGATCTGAAATCCCAGTGATTTCTTTTTCGTTAACAAGTTCGGCAATTCTCTCGATAAGTTTTGCTTTGTTAACTTGGTATGGAAGTTCAGTGATAACAATTGAATCACGATCTTTTTTAGCATTATGTTCAACATCCATTTTCGCACGGATTTGAAGAACGCCTTTACCTGTGTGGTATGCAGAACGAATTCCTTCTGTACCGTGAATTGCTCCAGCAGTAGGAAAGTCCGGCCCCGGAATAATTTTCATCAAGTCATCAATCGATGCACTTGAGTTATCAATTAAAAGTAACAATCCATTCATAATTTCTGAAAGATTGTGTGGTGGAATGTTTGTTGCCATACCAACTGCGATACCAGAAGATCCATTGATCAAAAGGTTTGGAACTTTTGTTGGAAGAACTTTTGGTTCAACTAACGAGTCATCATAGTTAGGTTGCCAGTCGACAGTTTCTTTATCTAAATCGGCCATCATTTCTTCTGATAGCTTCTTCATTCTGATCTCTGTATATCTCATGGCCGCAGCGTTATCACCGTCGATCGATCCGAAGTTTCCCTGTCCATCAACCAGAGGATATCTCATTGAGAAATCCTGAGCTAAACGAACGATTGCTCCGTAGACAGCAGAGTCACCGTGAGGGTGATACTTACCGATAATATCACCAACGACTCTTGCTGATTTCAAGAATGGTTTGTTGTGATAGTTATTCAAAGAGTCCATTGCAAAAAGTACACGGCGATGAACCGGCTTCATCCCATCGCGAACATCTGGAAGAGCGCGGCCGACAATTACTGACATAGCGTAATCTAGGTAACAGCTCTTCATTTCATCCTGAATTACTACTGTTGTAATATTTCCGTGATTGATTGGTGTGTTGTTTTCATCTGACATATTTTATTTTCCTCAAAACTTTTTAACTATAAATTAGACGACTTGCTATACGTCCAGGTTTCTTGCATTCAATGCATTTTCTTCAACGAACTTTCTACGCGGTTCTACTTGGTCTCCCATGAGAACTGTAAAAACTTGATCCGCTTCTAGAGTGTCTTCAATCTTAACTTGAAGAAGAGTTCTGTTAGAAGGGTTCATAGTTGTTTCCCAAAGTTGCTCTGGGTTCATTTCTCCTAGTCCCTTATAACGTTGAATATAAGCGCCTTGTTTACCGTCTTGAATAACGAATTCAGAAAATTCAGTAAGTGAACTGAATTCTCTCGTATCTTTTTCTCGTTCAATTTTAAATTTCGCCTGAGCGTACTTCTTAATTCCGTCGTAGCTGTTAACTAAATCAGCATATTCAGGAGAACGAAGAAAGTTAGCACTAATTTTGAATTTTTTAGTTCTCGAAGCCGTCTTAATTAACAAACGAAGTGAAGAAATTTTTGTTTCTGGATCTTCTTCCACCGTAATTGTGTAGAATTTTAACGTTTGATTCTCTAATGGCTTAAAGTAAGCAGATAATTTTTTAACAGCTGAATCAACTTTAGTTTTGTCGCCTAAATCATCCGACTTCAAGTCATTATCTTCAATTAATTTCTTTAGAAGATCTGTATCGTAATGAGTGTCGTAGTATGAAAGAGTTTTTCTATACATACTTTCTTTATTGATTAAAAGTTTTGCATTTTCTCCAGTTATTGCTTCACCATCGATAGTGATTTTCGAATCTTGAGTTGCATTGTTTACCAAATATTCTTCAAGACGTTTATCGTCTTTCAAATATGTTTCCATCTTACCTTTTTTATATTTATAAAGAGGTGGTTGAGCGATGTAGATATACCCTTGCTCAATCAATTGCGGAAACTGACGATAAAGCAACGTCAAAATCAGCGTTCTAATGTGCGATCCATCGACATCAGCATCTGTCATGATAACGATCTTGTGGTATCTAAGTTTTGCAATATTAAATGTATCTTTACCAACACCAGTACCAAAAGCTTGAATCAAGTTTTTGATCTCTTCTGATGCTAACATTTTTTCGTACCGAGCTTTTTCAACGTTAAGAATTTTACCTTTCAAAGGAAGAACAGCTTGTACTCTACGATCGCGACCTTGTTTTGCAGACCCGCCAGCAGAGTCCCCTTCTACGATATATAGTTCACATTGTGCAGGATCTGATTCCTGGCAATCTGCCATTTTACCTGGAAGACCTGAGAATTCTAAAACATTTTTACGACGTGTAAGTTCACGTGCACGACGAGCAGCTTCTCTTGCTGCTGCAGCATCTACTGATTTTTTAATAACCAGTTTTCCGATTTCCGGATTTTCTTCTAAGAAAGTTTTAAAAGATTCACCAACTAGCGAGTTAACAATCCCTTCAACTTCAGAGTTACCAAGTTTAGATTTTGTCTGACCTTCGAATTGCGGTTCTTTTAATTTTACAGAAACAACAGCAGTTAAGCCTTCTCTCATATCATCACCCGTAAGAGCGATTTTGATATTTTTTAGAAGATTGTTATCTTTTGCATAGTTGTTTAAAACACGCGTAAGAGCTGTTTTAAATCCTGATACGTGAGTTCCACCCTCAGGAGTTGAAATGTTATTGGCATACGAAGTAATGACTTCGTTGTATGAGTCAGTCCATTGCATTGCAATTTCTGCTTCGTAATTATCTTTAGTCTGAATGAAATAAATAACTTTTTTATGAATCGAAGATTTTGCACGATTTAAATAAGTAACGAATTCAGAAATCCCGCCTTCAAAAAAGAATAAGTCAGATTTTTCAGATCTTTCATCTTTCAAAGAAATTTTTAGACCGCGATTTAAAAACGCCATCTCACGAAATCTGTTTGCAAGTGTATCGTAATTGTATTCATGGAATTCGAAAATTTCGTTATCAGCTTTGAAAGTTACTTTTGTTCCAGTTTCATTAGGATTTTCTAAAGTTCCAATTTCTTTAATAACAGAAGTCGCTTTCCCGTGATCAAAATTTAATTCATGCAGCTTACCGTATTTTTTAATTTCTAATTTAACCCATTTTGAAAGTGCGTTTACAACCGCAGCACCTACACCATGCAGACCACCTGAAACTTTATAAGCTCCTCCGTCTTCGTTAAACTTTCCACCAGCGTGAAGTTTTGTATAAGCAAGTTCAGCACCTGAAATACCTTCTGTCGGGTGAATATCAGTGGGAATTCCACGTCCATCATCCACAACTGTTACAGAG
>JACMRM010000047.1 GCA_014376445.1 Bacteriovorax sp.
AGCTTATAATTAAACGAACCAGTATTCTGGTATATCTTAAGAGAACTATTATTTTTTTTTGTTGGAACATTCATGGTTAATTTAATTATATAACAGACGATAGGTTAGGGAATAGCAGGAAAAAATGGGCATCAAACGCCTGAATAAGAGGTGAGTTGTGTCTATTTCGAATACTGTGATTGCTTTTTGCTCTAACAATGAAAATGATGCCAAAAATATGGCGCTGAAACTCAATACTATTTCATCTGATATTACTTTTTTAACGGCCATCGCAAAGGCGCCGAAAATTGATTATTTTATTATTGAAGATAGTTTTAAAGAATGTCTGGCGAAAAGTTCTATGTTTTTCTAACTTCTTTAAGAACTTATGATTTTTATCATTGGTATAGGAGTGGTCGAGAAAAATCATGATTGTTACCCGCCTAATTGTATTTAGATAATATTAGGAGATATTTCGGTATTTTATTCAATTACTTAAGTAGATAATGTTGAATTTCAAAGACTTAATTACCTATATCTATCACTTGTGATGTATGTTACAATATTGTATAATACAGTTTAATGGCTTATAGGTGAAATATGCTCGTTAATATTATTGAAGAATTTGATACTTTTTTAAATCAAAAATCACTTACATTTGAAGCCATAATTATCGGTGGTGCTGCCCTCTCAATTCTTCATATTATTTCTAGAATGACTGAAGATATAGACTGTATAGATCCTGAAATTCCAATTGATATCAAGAATGCTAGTGCTGATTTCATAAGAAGCAATCCTCAGCATGGATTAAATCCAGATAAATTTTTAAACAATGGACCAATCACAATAATTAAAACCTTACCCCATGGATGGAAAGAAAGAACTCAGCTAATTTTTCAAGGAAAATCGTTAACATTTTTCACCTTGGCCCGTATTGATTTGTTAAAAACAAAGCTGGATGCCATGGTTCATCGTGGTAGAGATATGGAAGATGTTATTGCCATGAAGCCCACTATGGGAGAGCTTCAGGAGTGTCTAGAATGGGTTTTAAGCGCCGATGGAGGCGAGCACTGGCCTGAGATGGTGAGCGAGTCTTTCAACGAATTAAGGAGTAAATTAGATGGAAACTCCTAATCTCAACACCGCACTTTCTCGCATTGGAATTCGAATCAGTTCAAACGATATCAAAACCCGTGATAGATCTTTTGTGGATCTTGAAGAAACTATTATTAAAGCACTTTATGAAGCTAGAAATGATGGGCGATTATTATCTTTGATTTTCAGCTGGCAGACCATAAATGGTGAATACCTAATAACAGAAAAATTTTTTAAACTCAGAGATCGGTATCAAAAAATATTAGGCTTTAATCATCTCATAAATGCTTTTTGTGCTTATTCTCTTCATCTAGGATTACATAAATACAAAAAGGGGAGTATTCGGCTTAAGAAAGAACAATTCTTATTAAGAGAAGCTCCCGCCGCAGTCAAAGGAAGTGGGGCCGTTACCTGGCTTAAGGAAATTAATATAATATGCCCAACTTCTCATTTCGTTTTGAAACCAGAATCAATCATGTCACCTAAGGAATTAGTTCAATTCAATCTTCAATTTAGAAATAGATTAATTTATGGCGCAAATTGGAGAGCTGACATTATTACGGCCATTCAACTTGGGATAGAAAATCCATCTAAGATTAAAGAATTAATTGGATGCTCGTATGAGCCGGCCAATAGAATATTTAAGCAATACTTAATGGCCACGACAAATATCACTTAACAAATTTTCAAAAATGCCGTAAATTTTAAACACACAACACATTTCAGATATAATTTTCTCCTCTACCCGATAATTAGTATTATCGGGTAGAGGAATCCAGACTCAAATTAAACAAAAAACCTTACATTTCACGATTTCTGCGGTAAAAATTTGCCATGAAACCCTCTCTAAATTTGCGCGAATTTATTAAATACATCGTCTTGTCGATTATTTTTGGGGCGATCTATTTTTACGTCGCCGATTTATCGCTGCAAATTACAAGAAATCCCGGTCAGACATCGGCCTTTTTTATTCCATCAGGTTTCGCCGTCGCAATCATGATCGTTTTTGGCGTCCGTTATATTCCGGTCCTTTGCCTGGCAAAATTTCTCCTTGGGTTGACCAACCAGCGTCCGATTTACATGAACCTGATGAGCTGTCTGGCCTCAGTTTCTGAAGCCTATGTGGGGCTTTATATTTACAATTCCTTTAAAGATTCCATCGAAAATTTTTTCGAATTTCAGTCGAATTTAGCTCTAGTGCTACTGGTGTCGTTTATTGCACCGGTTTTTTCAGCATTAATCGGTGTGACCAATCTTTATTATCTGGGTGTTGTTCCTGAGACCAGTTATTTTTCCAATGTCATTACATGGTATGCAGGTGATGCTGTCAGTATCATGATTTTTTTGCCGGCATTTTTGAGTTTTAGCAGAGAAAAGCATAAAGTTTTTGATTTTGTGGCCCCCGTATTGGCTTTCTTCTGCACATATATTTTCAAATTTCATATGTTCGGTTCATATTTATTTTTAATTTTCAGCACGATTTTGATCCCATGTTTATTTGGATCAGTTATGGGGATTTATTATTCGCTGATGACTGTGGCACTGGTTTTAAACTGGTTTTTAATTAATCAAATAGGCCCTTTTTCTTTGGGAAGTTACTCTGACAGCATGATTTCAATGCAGTTTTTTTTACTGGCCTTAGCTATCAGCGCACTGGCCATAGATGGCTTTAAACGTACAAACCTTTTGAAATCTGCCATTGTACCTTTGCTGTCATTCTGGCTACTGACAGGTGCAATTTATTTTTATTATAATTCTCAGAGAGAGATTTCGAATAATAAAATCATGGCCGATGTCATAGAAGATTTTGAAGCACGGCTGACGGAAAAAATGGACTTTTATGAAAATGTTGTAAAAGGCGCTTCAGGCTTTGTCGCCGCATCACAAAACGTTGAGGACTTGGAATGGAAGGAATATGTAAGCTCAATTTCCATTATCAATAAAAATAACGGTGTCCTCGGGCTGGCGCTGATTTTTCCAAAAAATATAAAGAGCAGCGGTCATATTTTTGTTTCGCCGGAAAATCTGAACGCTGGCGGAAATCTACAGGACATCTTTAATCATCCCGAGCTAAAGCGCGCTTTTGATGAAGCCGTTTATCATTCAACTCCAGTGCTGACATCAGCGGTAAGAATCAAAACCACCGGCGAAAAACGCCAGTTCTTTATGTCCTTTTTAATTACGCCTGTAAAAAAAGAAAATAAATTTATCGCATGGATCGTCGCTCCTGTTTTAATGGAAGATTTTTTTAAAGCAATGACCGAGACTAAGTACCCTGCCATTGATATCGATATCTATGACGGGGAAAATACTTTTAAGTTAAAAAAGATCTACTCAAAAGTAGTTGATGAGCGCCTTCGAAACACCGAAGAAGATGAGTTAGGCTTATCTAAAGTAACGCTTGCCGACCGCGTTTTTACCATTGACTGGAATGAGACGAAGAGATTTGTGACATCACATAGTTCACAGAATTCACTGTTTATTCTGTTCGGTGCCATTTTCAGTATTGTCGTTACAGGGTTTATTCTGAATTTAAAATTAATAAGCGTGAAAGCGAATAGAATTGCTGATTCAAAAACCGGCGAGCTTCGTGAGTCCGAAGAAAAATTCAAATCTCTTTTTGAGAACTCCAGTGATGCTGTTATTTTATTTAATCAGAAAATTATCGATTGCAATCCGGAAAGTTTAAGACTTTTTGGCAAGCGCTCAAAGAAAGAATTATTGAATACGCCGCTGATTGATTTTTTTTCTATCCGCGATCTGGATTCTGATGATAACAATCTTTTTCAGAAAAAAGTGAAGGATGTTCAGTATAAAAAAATGGTGAAGTTTGAGTGCTTCTGCTTGCGTACAGGTCTCCCCTTCTTCGCTGAAATTCACCTCCATTATATTGAAGTGAATGACAAGTTCATTTATCAGGCCGTTGTACGCGATATTTCCGAACGCAAGAAAATTGAGCAGAACCTTAGAAAATCTAAAGAGCTCGCTGAAGATGCAGCGAAGGCCAAAACTAATTTTCTTTCGACCATGGGCCATGAAATTTGCACGCCGTTGAACGGAGTCATCGGGATGATTAATATTATTCTCGATGAAAATCCTAAATCAGATATACGTGAAGATTTAGAAACCATTAAATACTCAGCTGACAATCTTCTTCATATCGTAAACGAAGTTCTAGACTACAATAAAATTGAATCTGGAAATATAATTCTGGAGAAAAAACTTTTTTCATTAAAAAATTTAAGTGAAAGCATTTTAAAAATTCACCGCCCGAAAGCCGTTGAAAAAAACCTGCAGCTTCTTCTGGAGTATGACGTTAAAATTCCCGAACTGGTAATTGGCGATGAATACAGAAATACTCAGATCCTGAATAACCTGCTTAGCAACTCTCTAAAATTTACAGAATCTGGAGATGTCACTTTATCACTTAGACTTAAGCAGAAAAAAGAAGACTCTTGCATTATTGAATTTAAAGTCCGCGATACGGGAATCGGCATTGATAAAAATAAGCAGCGTGAAATCTTTAAGGACTTTACTCAGGCCGAAAGTGATCATACGCGAAAATATGGCGGAACAGGGCTGGGTCTTGCGATTACAAAACGGTTAGTTGAAATCCAAAACGGAAAAATTGATGTGAATTCAAGCCTGGGGCATGGTACAAGTTTTATTTTTACCATCCATTTTAATCTACGTCCTGAAATACCATTGAATATTTCTTTAAACTCAAATCAAAAAGCACAGGATAATTTCAACAATCAGCGCGTACTTCTTGTTGAAGACAATCAGGTCAACATCATTGTAACTAAAAAATTCCTGGAAAAATGGGGCCTGAAAGTTGATGTAGCAATCAATGGGCTGGAGGCCGTGAATCATGTGCGTGCTATTAAATACGATCTGATCCTGATGGATCTTCACATGCCGCTCATGGATGGCCTTGAGGCCACTAGAAAAATCAGAGAATTCAACACATACACTCCCATCATCGGACTTTCCGCCGACGTTATGACTGAAAGTGTGACTTCCCTTCAGTCGATCGGGATGAATGATTTTGTTACTAAACCTTTCCGTCCAAATGATTTTTTTATTAAGTTAAAGTCTTTTATTTAATAAAAAAAAACGCTTAGGAATCTACGATCTATGAAGCTATTAAAAATTGACATAACTACTCTATTCCCTTTGAATAATAACTAATATAACTCATTATTTACGTAACTTTTTAACCTTGGGGTCTCAATGACATTTTCATTATTTTCATCAGGTGGTTTAGAACTCTTCCTTCGCTACATTCACTACTTTGCTGGAGTGATCTGGATTGGAATGCTTTACTACTTTAACTTCGTTCAAGGTGAATGGTTTAAACAACTGGACGCTGACGAAAAACTAAAACCTGCTCGTGGTATTGCTGTAAGAACTTTAGTTCCACGCGTACTTGGATGGTTTAGATATGGAGCTCTTGCTACATGGATTTCTGGTGTGTGCATGCTTGCTGTCAAAGGCCCTGCAATGGGTTCAGCAATGTTTGCAACTTCATGGTGGGCATTCATCGGAACAGGCGCTTTATTAGGTACAATCATGTTCTTAAACGTCTGGTTAATTATCTGGCCAAACCAGAAGATAGTTATCGCCTCAGCAACTCAAGTAGCTAGCGGCGGAGCTGCACTTCCTGAAGCTGCCGGTGCTGCTGCAAAAGCGGGTCTTGCTTCAAGACACAACACACTTTTTTCTCTTCCAATGTTATTTCTAATGGGAGCTGCGTCTCACTTACCAGCGCAAGTTAACCCGGACTATAACGGAAAAATTCTTGCTCTGATTCTTCTTGTGATCGTTGGTCTTCTTGAGTTCAACGCGATCAAAGGAAAAACAGACACTATTAAAATTACATCTATTGTAGGTGTGATACACATGGGAATTCTTTTAACTGCAATTCTTTATGTTGTGATCGAATTCGGGATCCAAAAACTATAATTATGATTTCAAAAAATTCTAAAAAAAATTTTGCGATAGTGGGGGCAGCTTGTCTGCTCTCACTTATCTTTTCATGCCAGAAAAATTCGCCCCCTGCTGCCCCACTTTCAGCTCTTGAGTCACGAGGTAAGGGTGTGTTCATGTCAAATTGTATCGCCTGCCACAACCCGAACCCATCTCTCGATGGAAGCATCGGGCCTGCGATTGCAGGTTCCAGCTTAGAGCTACTTCAGACCCGGGTTTTAACCAGAGGCTATCCTCCAGGATACAAACCAAAACGTACTTCAGGTGTTATGCCGGACTTTCCTCAGTTGAAAGACGATATCCCTGCGATTCAAGCTTATCTCGCTACATTTAAGAAATAGATTTTCTTCGGCGGAATTCAATCAGCTCGGTAATCGAGACGATATGAATATTGAAGTGAGATGCAAACTCGCGAAGAAGCTCGCCTTTTAACGGCACCCCATCAACACTTAATGTTTCACATAAAACAGCGATTGGATTAAGGTCTGCAAGCTTCATGAGATCCACGGCCGCTTCAGTGTGTCCTGCACGCACCAATACGCCTTCCTCCCATGCAATGAGTGGAAATATATGTCCAGGGCGCAAAAAATCTTCAGCAACGGATTCTGTGTTTCCCAGAGCACTGATAGTCATTGCTCTGTCTTGAGAAGAAATACCTGTGTGAGTTTTTTTGAAATCGACAGAAATGGTAAAGGCCGTCTCGTAAGTTCCCACATGATCCTGAACCATCAGTGGAAGATTTAATTTTTTTGCAGTAGAGGTCCCAAGTGGCACACAGATAAGACCTCTGCCATTGTTGATCATAAAATTTACTTTATCTGACGTCACGAACTGAGCGGCCATAATTAGGTCTGCCTCATCTTCTCTGGACTCATCATCGCAGACTAAAATAAATTTACCTTTTTTTAATTCGGCCAGAGCATTTTCAATTGCGACAGACACGTTAGAGCTCCTCTAGGACCTAAGGGTGAAACCATTGATGGAAAACAGGTTTCATCAAGTCCTGACCTTTCTTATACCTTGTATAAGTGTCGAAGTCTTGCTTAAAAAAATCGTCCAGCACTACATAAATTTCTTTGGGCGTCATCGGTCGTTCAAACTCCAGGGATTTCTTCTCAACTTCTTTATAAACAGCGTCTCCGATCTTATCGATGGCCATAAATAATTCCATTTGATTGATATTCATCGTCAGAGAAAACTTGTTTGAAAGGAACTTTTTAACTACTGGAAGTCTTCTTAAAAGCCATAATGTTTTTGTCTCTGCCGACATTTTAAAACTTGGATCAATAACATAACTTTCCTGATCCATACGTTCAAACATCTTTGTTAAGATAAAATCCTTCAGTCGCGACTCTTCCATCTTTTTGGGATTGCGCCATTCGGCCACCATTTCAAAACGCGGGTCAAACTGTATGTCTTCCGGTGCAAAAACTTCGAGCGAACCGATATTTTCTTTGTTTGCCGGAACGCCGATTGTATTCAAAAAAGGAATAATACCGGGTGAAAATTTTGATTTGAACATCGGAAAATAATCTTCATCTGGAAGAGCATGCTTGAATCCGTGAGAAATAATTTCTGAACAAAATAATTTGTGTTCGTCCTTAAAATCCATAGTGAAATCGTATTCGATATTGTGGCCGGTATTTTGTGCGGCCAGAACTTTAGTGTAAATATACTTTGAGGCAGTGTGGGCCACAGCTGCATCAGAATATCTGAAAACCACTTCGCGCGAATTTTTTGAAGCAAGATGAGATTCAATAGGCTCGGCGACACTTCCGATTTCTATGTGTGCTTCTGTCGTCATAATCTCAGCTTTTTCCGGATCTTTGTAGACAAAGCTTAGATGTGAAAACTGATAATCATTCAGACCGATTCTAGCGATGGCCGCTGAAGAAAAAGCATTCCCGCGGGATAAAATAATATCTCCGGATTTCAAGTCTTCATAAGATTTAAAATCTTCCGCGTATTTTGGATTCACCAGCAGGTAAGGAAATTCACCTTTAAGATTGACGTATTCGGCAGGGCCGGATTGCGTGCGATCCATGCGAAGCCCGATAAGATAATCTTCAACATAACGAAGCCCCCTGAAAACATCAGAAGCACTTTTAAAGCAATCATTGTCCGGACTGAAGCTTTTAAATGAATTCTTCAGTGCAATTCTGGCATTGAAAGAATCGCGAATATCCTGGTCCATTTTTCCGGTGTCATTTAGATCGAGATAGGCCGTATCACCGGCAAGGTTAAAAAGTTTTTCATAGAGTTCATTGTAAGTTGTTTTGCAGGACTGTGAAGTCAGGGTTTGTGTTCTGGAAGCTTTTCCAATTTGATCTATGATCGAGGATAGGCCGTCATTGTTTTCGGAAGATAGGCCGCGGGTAGCGTGACCGGCACATCCTGATAAAAGTGCTAAAAGAGTTATCGAACCTAGTGCTAGATTATTTATGATCATCAAATCTTCCTGATTTTTTTCCTGATTTATTTCCTGATTTATTTTCACTCCATCCATGGAGTTATTTGCTGTAAGTTTAAACTATTTTGAGGAAAATTTCCTTTTCAGGTATTATTTTCCAGTAGAATATGAAGCATTCTTCTAAGTGGTTCAGCTGCTCCCCACAAAAGCTGGTCACCCACTGTAAAAGCATTGAGATAGTTATCTCCCATGCACATTTTGCGAAGACGCCCGACAGGCACTTCCAATTTTCCACTGGCGTATTGTGGAGTCAGATACCTGAGTGAGTCGCTCTTATTGTTAGGAATAACTTTCACCCACGGATTGTGTTCAGCGAGCATCATCTCGATTTCATCGAGAGGAATGTTCTTTTTTAATTTAATCGTTAGTGCTTGTGCATGACATCTTAAACTTGAAATACGCACACATGTTCCGTCGATAGGAATCGCTTTGGCGCTTTGAAGAATTTTATTTCCTTCGGCCATCGCTTTCCATTCTTCTTTACTCTGCCCGTTTTCCAGATCGGAATCGATCCATGGAAGTAAATTAGCAGCTAACGGAAAACCGAAATTTTCTTTTGGAAAAGCGCTATCACTCATGAGACCTGTAATATTTTTTTCAACTTCTAAAATTTTATTGGAAAGATTTGTTTCAGTGGCCATTACGCGGTCAGTGAAAAATTTCATCTGCGACAAAAGCTCATTCATGTGGCGAGCGCCTCCGCCGGAAGCCGCCTGGTAAGTCATCGCTGTCATCCATTCAATATGGCCTGCTTTAAATAATCCACCTAAGGCCAGGAGCATTAATGAAACTGTACAGTTTCCACCGATGAAATCTGTCTTTTTATCCTTAAGCGCTTTTTTTATTACGTCTAAATTCACTGGATCTAAAATGATCGTGCTGTCTTTTTCCATACGAAGAGTTGAAGCTGCGTCGATCCAATAACCTTTAAAGCCCTGTGATCTCAGGTCCGCGTAAACTTTTTTTGTGTAATCTCCGCCCTGACAAGTGACAATTACATCCATTTTTTTAAGTTCAGAAACTTCATTTCCATCTTTTAATTTAGGATCCACGTTGGGAATTTTAGAAAACGGGTGCTCTCCATTAGTATTTGATGTGGAAAAAAATGTCGTTTCGAAATGCTTGAGATCGTTTTCCTGAAGCATTCTCTCCATAAAAACTTGTCCTACCATCCCTCTTGATCCAACAATCCCTAACTTCATGTGATTTTTCCTACATTTGATGTTTTCACTCAGTTTATTATCTTTTAGAATTCTTTGTAAAAATAAATCTGGGATTGTTCATGAAAACTGCTTACAACTCAAATCAGCTTATTGTTTCAAAATTCGGTGGAACCTCAATGGGAGACGCTCAGTGCATGCTAAGAAGTGCCAATGTCGCTCTTAAGCAGGGAACCAAGTTGGTTGTCGTCTCCGCAACTAGCGGGACGACAAATGATTTAATCGAGCTGGCAAAAACTGCAGAAAAAAGTAGTTGGGAAAAAGCGCTAGTCATTATTAACAAAATTAAAACGAAGCACCATAAAATCGCTTACGACCTGGAACTTGATTCAAAAAGTTTAGTGATGATGGATGAAATGTTAAGCGAGCTTGAATCGATGTCTCGCGGAATTCATTTATTAAAGGACTGTTCATTAAAAGCAATGGATTCAATGCAAAGTTTTGGAGAAAGACTTTCTTCAATTCTTTTCACACAAGCGATGACGTTGACTTTGAATAGAGAAAAATCAAACGCAAAATCACAATGGCTGGATGTTCGTGATGTTTTAATCACTGATCACCATTTTGGAAAAGCACGCCCACTTACAAATGAAATTACGGCCTGCTGTGAAAAAAGATTAGGTGCGATCAGACACGAAGAAGTGATTTATGTCACTCAAGGATTTATCGGCGCCACTGAAGATGGAATGACGACAACCTTAGGCCGCGGTGGATCTGATTACTCGGCAGCGATTTTAGCAGAAGGTGTAAAAGCTGATATTTTAGAAATCTGGACTGATGTTGCTGGTATAGCCACAACAGATCCAAGAATTTGCCCTGAAGCACGAAGCATTCCGGAAATCTCTTTTAAAGAAGCTTCAGAGCTGGCCACTTTTGGTGCAAAAATTCTTCACCCGGCGACACTCATGCCGGCGATCAGATCACAAATTCCTGTTTTCGTAGGAAGCAGCTTCGGTGCTGATCTGGGTGGAACGTGGATAAAAAAAGACGTGGAGCACACTCCCCTTGTCCGCGCGATGGCCATCAGAAAAAAACAGGTATTAGTCACTGTTTCAAATCCTGAAATGTTGTACTCTCACGGATTCTTATTTCAAATTTTTAAAGTTTTTAACGACCACAAAGTTTCGATTGATGCTATAACAACATCAGAAATTTCAGTTTCAATGACTCTTGATGATTCAGCTCTTTTAAACAAAGGACTGATTAAGGATCTTGAAGAGCTGGCAGTGGTTCAGGTTGAAGAAGATTTATCTTTAATCTCTTTAATCGGAAATAATATCAATCACACTCCAGGCCTTGCTAAAAAAATCTTCGATTCAATCAGCGACATCAATGTTCGCATGATTTGTTTGGGAGCGAGTAAGCATAACTTCTGCTTTATCGTTGAGAGCTCTTTTGGTGAAGAAGCGATAAAACGCCTGCACAAAACATTTATCGCATAGGATTTAATGAAAATAGCATTACTTGGAAAGGGCAAAACAGGCGGAAGAGTTTTAGAGCTTCTTGTTCAAAACAATATTCCCCACACTGTTTTTGATTCAGAAAATCATCCGACACTTGAAAATTTAAAAGGTCATGACGTCGTTATTTCTTTTTTGTCTGGTAATATTTTTAAAGAGTATATGACTCTCCTGCTCGATTCAAAAATTCCGGTGGTCACAGGAAGCACGGGAATGCAATGGCCTGCTGACTTCGATAAAAAAGTTAAAGAAAAAAATACGAAATGGATTTATGCGACTAATTTTAGTTTGGGAATGAATCTAGTTCACCAGATGATTCTCATTATGAAAGAGGCCGATTCGATCATTAATAACGTTCAGTACAATATGTTGGAAGTTCATCACACTAAAAAACTAGATGCTCCATCAGGGACAGCATTGTCGTGGAAAAATTGGCTGGATCGCGAAGTGTTTATTAAATCGGAGCGAATTGGAGATGTGATAGGAATCCACGAATTAAGACTTAAAACTCCCGTTGAAGAAATCACACTCAAACACGAAGCTCTCGATCGCAAAATTTTTGCTGAAGGTGCAATGTATGCTGCTAATAAAATAACAACTCTCCCGCCTGGCCTTCATCTTTTCCAAGATGTTGTTCAAAAAGAACTTTTAAAAGGACGATAATTTTTATGACAAAAAACATCAATGAATACCCTTTATGGACAGCAATCGTCACTCCGATGAACGCCGACTCAACTGTTGATTACCCGACATTTGAAGTTATTTTAAGAGAACAAGACGCTGCGAAAGTAGCAGTGGTTATTCTTGGATCAACTGGTGAAGCATTAAATTTAAATAAAGATGAATGCAAAAAAATTTTAGAATTCGGTCTCGCCCTCAATCTTACTGTTCCAGTTATGACTGGGATCGGCGGATTTAATCAAAAAGAGACACTTGAATACGTAACGTATTTAAATTCCCTAAATGGATTAGATGCCTACTTAGTTGTGACTCCACTCTACGCAAAACCAGGTGAGCACGGACAGTCACAATGGTTTAAAGCAATCATGGATTTAGCAATAAAACCTTGTATGCTTTACAACGTTCCAGGAAGAACGGGAGTAAAAATGAATTTTGATGCCATTAAAAACTTAAAGGATCACAAAAATTTTTGGGCGATTAAAGAAGCAAGTGGATCAGTTGAAGACTTTAAAAAGTATGGTGAAGCTGCTCCCAAGGCCCGCTTGTACAGCGGTGATGATGGTATGGTTCCAGATTTTAAACCACACAAATGTGTTGGATTAGTTTCCGTTGCAAGTAATGCATGGCCTGTTGAAACTCGCGCTTATGTTGAAAAAACTTTAGTGGGAAAATTAACAGCTCTTGAAAATGACCTTTGGAAAAAATCTTGCGATACACTTTTTCTTGCGGCCAATCCAGTTCCAGTAAAAAATCTTATGCATGCACAAGGAAAAATTAAAACGAATGTTCTTCGTGCTCCACTTCATCATTTAGATCTTTCAGACAACACACCTCTTTTAGATGCTGACAAAAAAATTAAATCTTGGTTCAAGGAGAATAACTAATGGTTGCAATAACTGAATGGGAAAAAATGCTCAATGAACTTGAAGCAGGAAGAGTTCGCTCGGCCGATTTCAAGGACGGAAAATGGACTGCAAACATTGCAGTTAAACAACAAATTCTAGAGGCCTTCAAAGCCGGGATTTTAAAAGAAGAAAACGGTTTTATTGATAAACATAATTTAATGGCCCAATCATTCAGATTAGAACAAGGCATTCGCGTTGTTCCAGGTGGAACCTCTGTTCGCCGTGGAGCTCACGTTGCAAAAGGTGTCATCATCATGCCTCCAAGTTATATCAACGTTGGTGCTTTCGTAGACGAAGGGACAATGGTTGATTCACACGTGCTCGTTGGATCGTGTGCTCAAATTGGAAAACGCGTTCACTTATCTGCAGCTGTGCAAATTGGTGGAGTGCTTGAACCGATTGGTGCCAATCCGGTTGTTATTGAAGATGAAGCCTTCATTGGTGCTGGAGCAGTTATCGTTGAAGGCATCATTGTAAAAAGAAGAGCTGTTATCGCTCCAGGAGTAATTCTTTCAAAAGGAATTCCTGTTTACGATATCGTGAATGGAAGACTGCTTGAGAAGGGAGAACCTATTCCTGAGAACGCTGTAGTAGTTCCTGGAAACCGACCTGTTTCGTCAACAAATACTTATGCCAAGGAATTGGGGCTAACTTTGCAATGTGCGATTATCGTGAAATACCGCGATGAAAAAAGCGAAACTAGTTTAGTTTTAGAAGACTTTTTAAGGTAATGGGTCGCAGGTTCTTACGCTTTAGAGAACAATAAAAAAGCTAGCGCGTTTTTATGACATTTGTTTTACACAGCATAAACGTCTTTCCGACTACACTAGTAGGACACGGGGAGACGCTTATGAAGCCAGGAAGCTTTGAAACACACATGGACTTAGGAACATCTGTTAGAGATGTATCTCATATCGAGCACACAGAAAAAGTGCCGAAGCTTGATTGGGTTAACACCATCTTCTTAACATCCACTCCAATTGTAGCGATTGCGCTCAGCTGGTTATACTTCAGCCACCATGGCCTTCAGTGGTCACAAATCGCATTAGCAATACTCTTTTATTTCATCACAGGAATGTCGATCACTGGCGGATACCACCGCTTGTTTGCTCACAAAACATACAAAGCAAATAATCTTGTAAAACTCACTTACCTTCTTTTTGGTGCAGCAACTTTTCAAAACTCAGCTCTTAAATGGGCCGCTGATCACCGTATTCACCACAATCATGTCGATGGTGATAAAGATCCATACAACATCAATAAAGGTTTCTGGTACGCGCACATTGGGTGGATTTTCTATCAAGAAAAAGTAATCGATCCAAAATACCCGAAAGATTTGTTAAACGATAAACTGGTCATGTGGCAGCACAGAAATTATTTATGGTTATGTGTAACGATGGGATTCATTCTTCCAACTGTGATCGGACACTTTTTAGGATCTGCTCTTGGTGGATTCGCTTTAGCAGGTGTAGGCCGCGTGGTGTTCGTTCACCATTGTACGTTCTTCATTAACTCTCTTTGCCACATTGTAGGGACTCGTCCTTATACTGACTCAAATACTGCTCGTGACAGCGCTGTGATGGCCGTATTCTCTTACGGGGAAGGCTACCATAACTACCACCACTACTTCCCAACTGATTACAGAAATGGGATCAGATGGTTTCACTTTGATCCTACGAAATGGATGATCAAGTCTTTCTCAATTGTGGGATGGACGAATGATTTGAAGAAGGTTCCTGAGAAATTGATCACTCAGGCGAAATTAGAAATGCAAATGAAAAAATATCAAACAGCAGCTTAAAATATGAAAGGCCTTCAATCGAGGGCCTTTCATATTTTCATTAGTTATAAAAATCAAATATCTCTTTCTGTTGCAAATAAACTCACATTGACTTTAACAGTTTAACAATGTACCCTCAGAATGGGTACATTAAGTGAGTTTTGCTTGATCGACCAGGTGATCATATCTAAAAATGCTCTTAAGAACCTTTCTTCAATTCCAGATTATGTGCAAATAAAATTTGCTTCTTGGATTGAATCTATTCGGGAAAACGGAATTGAGATCACCAGAAAAGTTCCGGGTTATCATGATGAACCCTTGAAAGGCGAACGAGCTGGACAGCGCTCAATAAGACTTAATAGAAGTTACCGGGCCATTTATATGATCAAGGAAGGCGTCATCCATTTTATTGAAGTTATTGAGGTAAATAAACATGACTATTAAAAATGATGAAATTCTTAAAGCGCTGGATAAAATGCGAGGAGGCCCTCTTACTTTTGGTAAGATGATAGAGTCTATTCGTAAGTGTGATGAAATATCGCAAGTAGATCTGGCCAAGCAAATGAATATCTCTAGAGCTCATTTATGTGATATCGAAAAAGGAAGAAGAATTGTTTCACTAAGTCGCGCTATAGAGTTTGCAAAAGTTTTAGGCTATTCTCATACTCAGTTTGCTGCCAAAGTTCTTGAAGACCAGGCGCGAGAAGTTGGATTAAAAGTTAAAATCACAGTTACAGCAGCTTAATAAGGGCCTTCACTGAAGCCTTTCATTCCCAGGTTTCTCATGAAAAAAATTTTAATTCTTTGCTTATCTATTTCTTGTTTTAATTCATTTGCCATGTCACCTACAGATTCAAGCTCAATTGATAAAGAAAGCATTTCCATCCTCGAAGCAATCTTAAATACTGCTGAACAAAATGCGACACTTGAAGCTGTTTGGAAAAATAACCGCATCACAGACATTTTTGTCATGTTCAGAACTCTGTTACAAACGCGGAATGCGTAAGCATGGGTTTTGACTGTGCTCTTGATAATCAATGTGTAAAAGATTTGAGTTTAAAGTCAGGAGTTAATACAAGCTCTGCAGATTATCAAA